>NZ_BAAGXS010000020.1:0-180248 GCF_054779715.1 Actinophytocola sediminis
CCACCGGGGCGGGCGGCGGCGCGGTCGAGGCGTTCACCACCGCCGGGCTGCCGCACGTCGTGCGCGGCGTCGACGAGGTGCGCCGGCACGGCCTGCGCACCAAGATCGCCACCGACGGCGTCAACCAGGTGAGCAAGGGCGACGCGCGGCTGGCGGGGGAGGCGTTCGCCAACGGTGTGGACGCGACCGCGCGCGCGGTCACCGCCGAGGGCGGTGCGCTCACCGCCGAGCGCAAACGCGAGCTGGAGCTGCTCAAGCTGCTCGCCAACCCGCGCGGGGACGCCGCGCAGAACGCGGTGGTGAACCTCACCCGGGACGAGCTGAGCCGATGAGGCTGGCCTTCCCGGAGGAGATCCGGCGCGTCCCGATCGACCATCCCGACCAGGCCGTCGCGCGGCTGACCGAGATCCTCGGCCAGGTGCGCGACGGCGCGGCGGCCGACCTGGAGCCGATCGCGGTCGAGGTGGTCGAGACCACGCTGCGCGCGGGCGCGTTCCTGCTGGCGGTGGTGACCCCGCCGGCCGCGGCCCCGGCGATCCTCACCGGAGTGGTGCTCGCCGTGCCGCCGGCCTGGGACCGGGACACCGCGGAGTCGCTGCGGGACGCGCTGGAGGACGTCGGCGGCCCGGACGTGCGGGAGACCGCGGCGCTGGCGACCGGGCTCGGGCCCGCGGTGCTCGTGCAGCAGGTGCCCGGGGTGGAGCAGGCGCGGGAGCGCCGGGCGCTGACCGTGCGGTTGCAGGCGTTCGTGCCCGAACCGGACTCCGGGCGCATGTTGTTGCTCACGCTCGCCTGCCCGTCGGTGCACGGTTGGGCCGCCCACCAGGAGTTGTTCGCCGCGCTGGTCGCCTCGGCCGACCAGGTGCGGGAGGAGTCGTTCGAGGAACACACCTACCGGGTCTGATCAGGCATTGGGCAAGATGGACAGATGCCAGCGTCCCATGTTCACCCCGGCCGCCCGTTCCCCCTCGGCGCCCATCCCGAGGCGGGCGGCGTGCGGTTCGCGGTGGCCTCGTCGGTCGCGGACGCCGTCGACCTGTGTCTGGTCGCCGAGGACGGCTCCGAGCACCGGATCGGGCTCACCGAGCGGACGTTCGGCATCTGGCACGGGGTGGTGCCCGGGGTGACACCCGGCCAGCGCTACGGCTACCGCGTGCACGGCCCGTACGACCCGGCGAACGGGCTGCGCTGCAACCCGGCGAAGATCCTGGTCGACCCGTACGCGCGGCGGATCACCGGCCGGGTGACCGATCTGGACGCCGCACTCGGCTACCGGCTCGATCCGGTCACCGGCGGGCGCTCGCACACCGACTCGCTCGGCCACGTGCCGCTGTCGGTGGTGACCTCGCCCGGCGGGCCGGACACCGGCGTCGCGCCGAAGACGCCGTTCGAGGAGACGGTGATCTACGAGCTGCACGTGCGGGGGTTCACCCAGCGCCACCCGGATGTGCCGGCCCACCAACGGGGCACCTACCTCGGGCTCACCCATCCCTCCGTTGTGGACTACCTGCTGCGGCTGGGGGTGACCGCGGTCGAGCTGATGCCGGTGCACAGCTTTGTCGACGAGCCGGCGCTGCTGCGCACCGGGCGGCACAACTACTGGGGCTACGCCTCGCTCGGCTTCCTCGCCCCGCACGAGGGTTACGCCAGCGAGCCGGGCCGCGAGGTGGCCGAGTTCGCCACCATGGTGGCCGCGCTGCACGCGGCCGGCATCGAAGTGATCATGGACGTGGTGTTCAACCACACCGGCGAGGGCGGGGTCGCCGGCCCGACCCTGTCGATGCGCGGCCTGGACGCCCCTGCCTACTACCTGCTGGACGACCACGGGTCCGATGTGGACATCACGGGGTGCGGGAACACGATGAACCCCGCGTCGCCGACGGTGGTGCGCCTGGTGACCGACTCGTTGCGCTACTTCGCCACCGAGCTCGGCGTGGACGGGTTCCGGCTCGACCTGGCCAGCGCGCTCGGCCGGCCGGGCGGCGGCCGGTTCGAGCCGAACGCGCCGCTGCTGACCGCGATCAGCACCGATCCGGTGCTCTCGCAGTGCAAGCTGATCGCCGAGCCGTGGGACGCCACCGGCGACGGCTACCGCGTCGGCGGCTTCCCTCCACAGTGGACGGAATGGAACGACCGCTTCCGCGACGGGGTGCGGGAGTTCTGGCGCGGCGGCGCCGGGTTGCGCGACCTGGCCTACCGGCTGTCCGGCTCGGAGGATCTCTACGCGATGAGCACCCGCCGGCCGTGGGCCTCGATCAACTTCGTCACCGCGCACGACGGCTTCACGTTACGCGATCTGGTGTCCTACAACGACAAGCACAACGAGGCCAACGGCGAGGACAACCGGGACGGCACCGACAACAACCGCTCGTGGAACTGTGGGATCGAGGGCGAGACCGACGACCACGCGGTGGGCCTGCTGCGCGATCGCCAGGCGCGCAACCTGATGGCCACGCTGCTGCTGTCCACCGGCACGCCGATGCTCTGCGCCGGCGACGAGCGCTGGCGCACCCAGGGCGGCAACAACAACCCGTACTGCCTCGACGACGAGACCTCGTGGCTGGACTGGGAGCTCGACGAGAACGCGGCGGACATGCTGGCCTTCACCCGCAGGCTGACCGCCCTGCGCGCGGACTCCCCCGCGTTGCGCCAGCCGGAGTTCTTCGACGGCCGGCCGACCATCTCCGGCCATCCCGACCTGATGTGGTTGGCCCCGGCCGGCTCCCCGATGACCGACCAGGACTGGTTCGACGACGGCCGGCGCACGGTCGGCATGTGGATCGACGGCTCGACCTCGCTGTCCCGCGACCGCGACGGTGAGCTGGTGGCCGACGACACCTGGCTGCTGCTCCTGCACGCCGGTGGGCTGGAGACGCCGGTGACCCTGCCATCGGCCGAGTACGGGGAGGTCTACGTCCCGGTGCTGGACACCACCACCCGCCGCGGCGTCCCGGCCTCGGAGTCCCCGCTCCCGCCGGGCAAGACGATCACCATGCCGCCGAGGAGCCTGCTGGTGTTCCGGATCCCCAGGGCCGGGTGAGGGCCGCCAGCAGCTCGGCGCGCCGAGGGTCCTCGGCCGGGTGCCACGGACACGCGATGTCCAGTGCCGCCACCTGCCCGGAGTCCAGCAGCCGCCGGACCGCCGCGACCACCGCGTCGGCCGACGGACCGCCGCGCACCGGGAACAACAGCCCCGGCAGCTCGTCGGCGTCGATCACGTCGAGGTCGACGTGCACCACCACCGGCCCGTCCGGCGGCTCGACCTCGTCCACCGAGCACCGCCGCACCCCGGCGCCCGCCAGGTAGTCGGCCTCGGCCGGATCCAGGTCACGCGCGTCGACGAGCGTGGCCCGGTGCTCGGCCAGCGGCCGCAGCCCGAGCGGGTCGGCCAGCCGCTCGCGGTGCGCGCCGAGGGCCAACCGCAACGACATCCCGCCGAGGTACCCGGAGGTCGACGACTCCAGCGTGTGCACGTCCCCGTGGGCGTCGAACCACACGACGCCAGGGTCGACCCCGGCGCGCTGCACGCCGGCCAGCACCCCGAGCGCGACCAGACAGTCCCCGGAGACCACCGTGGGCGCGGCCACCGAGGCGACCGCGTCGGCCACCGCGTCATCCAGGGCCACCAACCGCCGCCAGACATCGCCGTCGGGAAGCTCCGGCTCCACCGTCAGCTGCCGATCCCCCGGCACCGGCAGACTCCCCGCCGGCAACCGCTCGTCCTGGTGGAACGGCACCACAATCGTCTCGCCCATACCCCCGACGCTAACCCGCCACCCTCGCGAGTCCAACGTTCGGCGCCGTGCGGGAGCGTTGGACTCGCGGGTCACGAGCGTTGGACTCGCGGGGTTAGCCGGCTACTACGACGCGGCCGAGTTCGACCGGGCTGGCGAGGAGTTGGTGGTTGGGCAGGACGCGGGCGGTGGCGCCGAGGGTGCCGGTGTGCGGCAGGAGGACCTCGGCGGTGTACTCCCCGTCGGCCGACGGGGTCATCTGGACGGTCACCACGTCGTAGAGCTCGTCGTTGTCGGCCACCCGGCCGACCACGACCTGCACCTGCACGTCCGACGGCGACAGCCCGGCGAGGTCCACCCCGGCCCGGACCTCGACCCGCTCGCCGAGCACCGGCGTGCGCGCGGCGTCACCCGCCAGGTCGACCTCACAGTGGGTGACCCGCACCTGGTTCCAGGCCACCGCGATCCGGTCGCGGTAGGCGGCCAGCTCCCGCGCGGCCAGGAAGTCCTCGGCGTTGGCCAGCGCCACCGCCGTCGCCGCCGGCTTGTAGGCCGACTCGACGTACTCCCGCACCATCCGCGAGGCCTGCACCTGCGGCCCGAGCGAGGCCAGCGTGTGGCGCACCATGGCCAGCCAGTGAGCCGGCACGCCGTCGGCGCCCCGGTCGTAGAACAGCGGCGAGACCTGCGAGCCGAGCAGCTCGTAGAGCGCCGCCGCCTCCAGGTCGTCGCGCCGCAGCGGGTCGGCGATGCCGTCCGCGGTGGGGATCGCCCACCCGTTGCTGCCGTCGTAGAACTCGTCCCACCACCCGTCCCGGATGGACAGGTTGAGCCCGCCGTTGAGCGCCGCCTTCATCCCGGACGTGCCACACGCCTCCAGCGGCCGCGTCGGGTTGTTCAGCCAGACGTCACAACCCCAGTACAGGTACCTGGCCATCGACATGTCGTAGTCGGGCAGGAACGCGATCCGGTGGCGCACCGCCGGGTCGTCGGCGAACTTCACGATCTGCTGGATCAGCGCCTTGCCGCCGTCGTCGGCCGGGTGTGACTTGCCGGCGACCACCAGCTGCACCGGCCGCTGCGGGTCGAGCAGCAGCGCCCGCAGCCGCTCCTGGTCGCGCAGCATCAGCGTCAGCCGCTTGTAGGTCGGCACCCGGCGGGCGAACCCGACGGTGAGCACCTCGGGGTCGAACACCGTGTCCGTCCACGCCAGCTCGAGCGAGGAGGCCCCGCGCTGCAGCCAGGCGTCGCGGACCCGGCGGCGCACCTCGGCCACCAGCCGGCGCCGCAGCGTGCCGCGCAGGTCCCACAGCTCGGCGTCGGTGACCCGCTCGAGGTGCGGTGCCGACGGCTCGCCGATCGCCTCGGTCACCTCACGCGCGGTCCACGTCGGCCCGTGCACGCCGTTGGTCACCGAGGTGATCGGCACCTCGGCGGTGTCGAACCCGGCCCACAGCCCGCCGAACATGTGCCGGCTGACCTCGCCGTGCAGCTTCGACACGCCGTTGGCCCGCTGCGCCAGCCGCAGACCCATGTGCGCCATGTTGAACATGCCGGGGTTGTCCTCGGCGCCAAGGGCGAGCACCCGCCGGATGTCCACGTCCGGCAGCAGCGCGCCGTCGCCGAAGTAGTGCTGCACCAGGTCGACCGGGAACCGGTCGATGCCAGCCGGCACCGGGGTGTGCGTGGTGAACACCGTGCCGGCGCGCACCGCCGACAGTGCCTCGTCGAAGGACAGCCGCTGGCCCGACATCAGCTCACGCAGCCGCTCGAGGCCGAGGAAGCCGGCGTGGCCCTCGTTGGTGTGGAAGACCTCCGGCTGCGGGTGACCGGTCAGCTCGCAGTAGGTGCGCACCGCGCGCACGCCGCCGACGCCGGCCAGGATCTCCTGGCGGATGCGGTGGTTCTGGTCGCCGCCGTAGAGCCGGTCGGTGACCCCGCGCAGGTCGTCGTCGTTACCGTCCACATCGGAGTCGAGCAGCAGCAGCGGGACCCGCCCGGCCAGCGCCTGCCACACCCGCGCCCGCAGCACCCGGCCGCCGGGCATCGCCACGTGCACGAGGATGGGCGCGCCGGACGGCTCGACCAACGGCTTCAGCGGCAACCCGTTCGGGTCGATCACCGGGTAGTGCTCGACCTGCCAGCCATCCAGCGACAGCGACTGGCGGAAGTAGCCCGATCGGTACAGCAGGCCGACGCCGATCAGCGGCACCCCGAGGTCCGATGCCGCCTTGAGGTGGTCGCCGGCGAGCACGCCGAGGCCGCCGGAGTAGTTCGGCAGTGCCTCGGTGACGCCGAACTCCATCGAGAAGTACGCGATCGAGGAGGGCATCCGGTCGCCCCGGCCGTTGCCCTCCGGGTCGCCGGCGGTCAGCTCGGCGCGCCGCTGCTGGTACCAGCGCTGGCCGGTGAGGTACTCGCGCAGGTCGGCCGACAGCGCGTTGGCTCTGGCCAGGAACTCCTCGTCGGTGGCGAGGTGCTCGAGCCGGTTGGCCGGCACCTCGGCCAGCAGGCGCAGTGGATCGCCCAACCTGTCCCAGGTGGCCCGGTCGATGGCCGCGAACAACTCCTGCGTCGGTGGATGCCAGGTCCAGCGCAGGTTGGTGGCCAGGGTGCCCAGTTCGGCGAGTGGCTCGGGGAGCCCGGCTCGGACGGTAAAGCGACGCACAGCTTTCACGACGACCGACCTTATCGGCAGTAGATGCGGCAAAATCAAGCCGCCGGGCGGTGACCCGGTTGGGCTGACCGGGCAGACTGCACCCAACAGGGGGACGATCTTCGCATTGCTGACGCACGCGCACAGGAGGACGTGACCGGTGAGCGGTCGACTTGGCATCGACGACGTGACCCCCATGGTGAGCTGTGGGCGCTATCCGGCCAAGGCCGTGGTCGGCGAACAGATCCCCGTTCGGGCGACCGTCTGGCGTGAGGGGCACGACGCCGTCGGCGCCACCGTGGTGTGGCGTGGCCCACACGACGAGGCCGAGCGGCAGACCAGGATGGTCCTCGACGACCCGTTCGACGACGTGTGGAGCGCGACGGTCGTGCCGGACGCGACCGGCATGTGGACCTACCGGGTGGACGCCTGGAGCGATCCGTGGGCCACCTGGCGACACACCGTCGAGGTCAAGGTCGGCGCCGCCCAGGGTGCCAAGGAGTTGGCCAACGACCTGGAGACCGGTGCGCGGCTGCTCGACCGGGCGGCACGGCGGTTCCCGCACAACGGTGAGCGCCGCAACCTGGTCTCCGCGGCGGCCGCGCTGCGGGACGAGACCAGCCCGCTGCCCGCGCGGATCGCCGAGGCGCTGGCCGAGCCGATCCAGCGGTACATGCTCGCCAACCCGCTGCGTGACCTGGTCACCCGGGGGCGCAAGTACCAGCTGTGGGTCGACCGGCCGCGGGCGTTGTTCGGTTCGTGGTACGAGCTGTTCCCGCGCTCGACCGGCGGCGTGGACGCCGCCGGCAAGCCGGTGCACGGCACGTTCGCGACCGCGGCCAAGGCACTGGACCGGGTCGCCGCGATGGGCTTCGACGTGGTGTACCTGCCGCCGATTCACCCGATCGGCGCAATGAACCGCAAGGGGCCGAACAACAGCGTGCTGTCCGTGCCCGAGGATGTCGGGTCGACCTGGGCCATCGGGTCGGCCGACGGCGGGCACGACGCGATCCACCCGGAACTGGGCACGATCGAGGACTTCGACGACTTCGTCGCGCGGGCGGGCGAGCTGGGGCTGGAGGTCGCGCTCGACCTCGCGTTGCAGTGCGCGCCGGACCACCCCTGGGTGAGCGATCACCCGGAGTGGTTCACCACCAAGCCGGACGGCTCCATCGCGTACGCGGAAAATCCCCCGAAGAAGTACCAGGACATCTATCCGGTGAACTTCGACAACGACCCGGAGGGCATCTACGCCGAGGTGCTCCGGGTCGTCATGCACTGGGTGAACCACGGGGTGCGGATCTTCCGGGTGGACAACCCGCACACCAAGCCGCCGAACTTCTGGCACTGGCTGATCCACCAGGTGAAGACGGTCGAGCCGGACGTGCTGTTCCTGTCCGAGGCGTTCACTCGGCGGGCGCGGCTGTACGGCCTGGCCAGGCTCGGGTTCACCCAGTCGTACACGTACTTCACCTGGCAGACCTTCAAACACGAACTAGTGGATTTCGGCCAGGAGATCGTCGCGCGCTGTGACGAAGCCCGGCCGAACCTGTTCGTGAACACCCCGGACATCCTGCACGCCTCACTGCAGTCCGGCGGCCCGGCGATGTTCGCCCTGCGGGCCGCGCTGGCCGCGACGCTGTCGCCGACCTGGGGCGTGTACTCGGGATATGAGCTGTACGAGCACGAGGCGGTGCGCGAGGGCAGCGAGGAGTACCTGAACTCGGAGAAGTACGAGCTGCGCCCGCGCGACTTCGAGAAGGCACTGGCCGACGGCCGGTCGCTGGAGCCGTGGCTGGGGCGGCTGAACGCGATCCGCCAGGCGCATCCCGCGCTGCGCCAGCTGCGCACGCTGCGCTTCCACCACGCCGACAACGACGCGATCATCGCGTACTCGAAGACCGATCCCGGCGGCCGGGACACGGTGATCGTCGTGGTGAACCTGGACTCGCACCATCTGCAGGAGACCACGGTCCGGCTGGATCTGCCGACGCTGGGCTTCGCCTGGACCGACCGGTTCGCCGTACGCGACGAGGTCAGCGGCGAGGTCTGGGAGTGGGGCCAGGCCAACTACGTCCGGCTGGCCCCGACCGAGGCGGTGTGCCACATCCTGACCGTGATCCGCTGATGCGCGTCACCAGCTAGAGGGGTATCAGCGTGGTTCGACTCGGTTCCCACCAGCGATCTTTTCTTGAGCGCACTGGTTGTCGGCGAGATCCGACGAGGGATCGACAGGCTGGCCCGCCGCGACGAGGTGCGGGCCGCGGTATTCGAGCAGTGGCTTCGTCAGTTGGTCACGATCTATGCGGACAGGCTCGTACCCGTAACCGTGGATGTCGCCGAACTTTGGGGAAGGCTGAACATTCCTGACCCACTACCGATCGTCGACGGCCTGATGGCCGCGACGGCGTTGGCGCACGGGTGGACGCTGGTCACCCGGAACGTGGCCGACATCAGCTCGACGGGTGTTCCTGTGTTGAACCCGTTCACGACTGGTCCGTAACGGCTTCTTTGGCCAGGTACGAGACTGAGGCGCACACCGTCACCGAGACGCCGGTGTGGCACCGTACTTTCCGCTGACTCCTTGATCGGTCGAGACCGACCAGCGGGCCCGACGCCATCGTGATCCGGTCAGCCCCGCTGTCCCGGACGCCGAGGCGTCACTCGTCGACGACGTTACCGCGCGTTCACCCCCGGCCGGCTGACCTGGGTGCATGATGGACTGGACCACCTCCCCAGGCGGAGGTTCGGTCCACAGGAGACAGTCCGCCAGTGCCGTCCCTGTGCGGGAACGCTCCGCAGCGGTAACCATGGACACATGGTGCCGGGGCGACCTGGCACCATGATCACCACCATCCGGCAACGGCGCCGGGTGACCAAACTTGTAGGTGAGGGTGCGGGAATGACGGAAGCTCCCGAGACGACACGTCCGGACGCCAACCTCGGCCTGGACGACGTGCCGCATACCGGGGAGACCATGACCACCGACGGCCACCTCGTCGAGCCACAGGCCGACGACTTCTCGCACGCGAGATCCGCACCGAAGGCCGACCAGTGGTACAAGACGGCCGTCTTCTACGAGGTTCTCGTCCGCGCGTTCAACGACTTCACCAACGACGGCACCGGCGACCTGCGCGGCCTGGCCGACAAGCTCGACTACCTGCACTGGCTGGGCGTCGACTGCCTCTGGCTGCCGCCGTTCTACGCCTCGCCGCTGCGCGACGGCGGCTACGACATCTCCGACTTCCGCGCGGTGCTGCCGGAGTTCGGCACGGTCGAGGACTTCGTGCACCTGCTCGACCAGGCCCACAAGCGCGGCATCCGGGTAGTCACCGACCTGGTGCTCAACCACACCAGTGACGCCCACCCGTGGTTCCAGGAGTCGCGCAATCACCCGGACGGGCACTACGGCGACTACTACGTCTGGTCCGACACCGACGAGCGCTACCCGGACGCCCGGATCATCTTCGTCGACACCGAGTCCTCGAACTGGACCTACGACCCGGTCCGCGGCCAGTTCTACTGGCACCGGTTCTTCTCCCACCAACCCGACCTCAACTACGAGAACCCCGAAGTCGCCGACGCCATGATCGACGTCCTCCGGTTCTGGCTCGACCTGGGCATCGACGGCTTCCGCCTCGACGCGGTGCCCTACCTCTACGAGGAGGAGGGCACCAACTGCGAGAACCTCCCCCGCACCCACGAGTTCCTCAAGCGCTGCCGCAAGGTCGTCGACGACGAGTACCCCGGGCGGGTACTGCTCGCCGAGGCCAACCAGTGGCCGGCCGACGTGGTGTCCTACTTCGGCGACCCGGCCATCGGCGGCGACGAGTGCCACATGGCCTTCCACTTCCCGCTCATGCCCCGCATCTTCATGGCCGTACGCCGCGAGTCCCGGTTCCCGATCTCGGAGATCCTCGCCCAGACCCCACCCATCCCCGCCGGCGCGCAGTGGGGCATCTTCCTGCGCAACCACGACGAGCTGACCCTCGAGATGGTCACCGACGACGAGCGCGACTACATGTACGCCGAGTACGCCAAAGACCCCAGGATGAAGGCGAACATCGGCATCCGCCGCCGCCTGGCCCCACTGCTGGACAACGACGACAACCAGATGGAGCTGTTCACCGCGCTGTTGCTGTCCCTGCCCGGCTCCCCGGTGCTGTACTACGGCGACGAGATCGGCATGGGCGACAACATCTGGCTGGGCGACCGCGACGCCGTCCGCACCCCCATGCAGTGGTCCCCCGACCGCAACGCCGGCTTCTCCCGCTGCGACCCCGGCCGCCTCTACCTGCCGGTCATCGCCGACCCGGTCTACGGCTACCAGGCGGTCAACGTCGAGGCCCAGCTGAACAACAGCTCCTCGCTGCTGCACTGGACCCGGCGCATGCTCCAGGTTCGCCGCGAGCACCCGGCGTTCGGCCTCGGCGAGTTCGTCGAACTCGGCTCGTCCAACCCCAGCGTGCTGGCCTACCTGCGACACCTGTCCGCCGACCCGGAGCACGGGGTCGAGGAGGACCTGGTGATCTGCGTGAACAACCTGTCGCGCTTCCCCCAGCCGGTCGAGCTGAACCTGGCCGAGCACGAGGGTTGGGTGCCGGTCGAGCTGACCGGCGGCGTGCGGTTCCCACCCGTCGGCGAGTGGCCCTACCTGTTGACCCTGCCCGGCCACGGCTTCTACTGGTTCCAGCTCACCAACGTCGGCGCGGAGCTCGACGAAGGTGAGGCGCCGTGATCCGACCGGAGGATCTCGGCGCGGAGCTGCTGACCTGGCTGGTCGACCAACGGTGGTACCGGGCGAAGGCCCGCGGCGCGACCACCGTGCGCACCGTGCGGTCCACCCCGCTGGCGCCCGGCTTCCAGCACACCATGGTCGAGGTCGACTCCGAGCTGTACCAACTCCCCCTCGGCACCCGCACCGAGGTCCCCGACCATCTCGCCGGCGCGGTGATCGGCCACGTCGGCGACACCGCGGTCTACGACGCGACCCAGGACCCGGAGCTGATGGGCCACCTGCTGGCGCTCATCGTGAAGGGCGCGGCCGTCGACGGGCTGACCTTCAACGCCGAGCCAGGGGTCACGCTGGAGACCGACCTGCGGGCCCGGCCGATCGGCGTCGAGCAGTCCAACACCTCGATCGTGTTCGGCACCGAGTACATCCTCAAGCTCTTCCGCCAGCCCGACCCCGGCCCGAACCGGGACGTGCGGCTGCACCGGGCGCTGCGCTCGGCCGACAGCGAGCACATCGCGGCCCCGCTCGGCGTGATCGCCGAGGAGGGGCTCGTCCTCGGCTTCCTGCAGCGGTTCCTGCCCGACGCGGTGGAGGGCTGGGCGACCGCCACCGCCAGCGTCCGCGACCTGCTCGCCGAGGGCGACCTGCACGCCGACGAGGTCGGCGGCGACTTCGCCGGTGAGGCGCGGCGCCTCGGCGCGGCGGTGGCCAGGGTGCACGCGGCGCTCGCCTCGGCGCTGGGCACCGTGGTCACGACGACCGACGCGGTCTCGGTCGAGGTGGACGCGATGCACGCCCGCCTGGACGCGGCGCTGGCCGAGGTCCCCGAGCTCAGCGCGGACGCGCCGACCATCCGCGCCGCCTTCGACCAGGTCCGCGCGCTGCACGAGCCGATGACCGTCCAGCAGGTGCACGGCGATCTGCACCTCGGCCAGACCCTGCGCACCACCAACGGCTGGGTGCTGATCGACTTCGAGGGCGAGCCGGCCGCCTCGCCCCGGGAGCGCCGCGCCCCGCGCTCACCGCTGCGCGACGTGGCCGGGATCCTCCGCTCGTTCGACTACGCCGCGTTCCACTTACTGGCGGGCGAGGAAAGCGACCGACAGCTGAGCGCCAGAGCCCAGGAGTGGTCCGACCGCAACCGCACGGCGTTCTGCGAGGGCTACGGCGAGATCGCCGGCGACCCGAGGGACCAGCTGGTCCTGCTGCGCGCGCTGGAGTTGGACAAGGCGGTCTACGAGGTCCGCTACGAGCACCACAACCGCCCGGACTGGCGGCCGATCCCGCTGGCGGCGATCCGCCGCTGGCGTTTCCTCTAGCGGCCACCACCCCCCGAAGTTAGCCTGGCACACAGGAGTACTTCGACGATATGAATCGGGGTGTCCAGGTGCGAATTGCGGATCTGTTGCGACACAAGGGATCTGAGGTAGTAACCGCGGTTCCGGAGCTGTCGGTCTCCGGCCTGCTCGAGGATCTGTCCCGGCACAACGTCGGCGCCATCGTCGTGGTCGACCAGACCGGCATCCTGGTCGGCATCGTGTCCGAACGCGACGTCGTCCGGCAGCTCAACGAACGCGGCGCCGAACTGCTGCACGCGCCGATCGCGGAGATCATGACCACCCAGGTGGTCACCTGCGGCCCCGGCGAGGCGGTCACCAGACTGGCCGCGATCATGACCGAACGCCGCATCCGCCACATGCCGGTGGTGGCCGACGGCCAACTCGTCGGCCTGGTCAGCATCGGTGACGTGGTGCGCAGCCGGATCGAGCAACTCGAGTCCGAGAGCGAACAGCTCGAGTCCTACATCGCCCAGGGCTGACCACCGCGACACCACAGCACGCGAACCCCACCGGCACGTGGCGGGCTGACCTCAGGCGCCGCGGACCAACTCGTAGTGCCCGATGGGAATCCAGCCGTACGGCGGCCCGTCGTGGGCCCAGATCTCACCGCTGGCGCTCGAGACGACGCCGCCGGCACAGCTCACCTCGTCGGCGTAGTACCGCTGCGGGTGGGTCGCCGTGGTGGTCCAGCTGAAGATCCCGTCCGAGAGGTACTCTGGCTCCTCGTGCTGCGCGAGGACCTGCCCGTCGACGGTCGTGACCGACCGCAGGCTCCCGGAGGCGACGCTGGTGAACTCGACCCGCAGGGCGTAGGTGTCGGGCTCCTCCCACCACGGCTGGTAGAAGTAGGTGCCGGTGTAGGTGCCGACCCACTGGTCGACACTGCTCCCGCAGCCGGCCGCCGCCTGAGCGGTTCCCGGAGCGGCTAGGGCGAAGGTGGCAAGTAGGGCGACGAGTGCGGCGATTACCCGCGTACGCATTGTGCTCCTCCAACTGGGGGCAGTGGACTTCTGGCCCTGATCGAAGGTTCTGACACCGGACTCGACCGCCCGTGGAGCCGGGAGCAACGCTCGATCCAACTGGCGTCGAGGGACACGTTGGGCAGCCGAACTGCCCCAGCGGCAGAATGAACACCAATGACTGACGTGAACCCGGCTGCCGACCCGAGTGTCCTGCCGCCAGACGACCTCCGGCGGCTGGTCACCGGCGCCCACCACGACCCCCATTCGGTGCTCGGCGTGCACTCCGACCACGCGGGCACCACCGTCGTGCGGGCCTACCGCCCCGGCGCCAAGACGGTGATCCTGCTCGCCGGGGAACACCGCCACGCGCTCAGCGAGACCGCGGAGGGCGTGTTCACCGCCGTCCTGCCCGACCCGCCGGGCGGCTATCTGTTCGAAGTGGACTATGGCGGCGACCCGGTGCTGGTCGACGACCCGTACCGCTGGCTGCCGACCCTCGGCGAGCTCGACCAGCACCTGATCCGCGAGGGCCGCCACGAGCGCCTCTGGCAGGTGCTCGGCGCGCACGTGCGGTCCTACGACACCCCGGCGGGCCTGGTCGAGGGCACCTCGTTCGCGGTGTGGGCACCCAACGCGCGCGGCGTCCGGGTGATCGGCGACTTCGACGGCTGGGACGGCCGGGCCAATCCCATGCGCTCCCTCGGCGCGTCCGGCGTGTGGGAACTGTTCATCCCCGGCCTGCCCGCCGGCACGTACTACAAGTTCCGCATCCTCGGCGAGGACGGCACCTGGCACGAGAAGGCCGATCCGATGGCCTACGCCACCGAGGTGCCGCCGGCCACCGCCTCCCGGGTGACCGCCTCGACCTACGAGTGGGCCGACGAGCGGTGGGTCAGCCGCCGCGACGCCACCACCTGGCACAACGCCCCGATGAGCGTCTACGAGGTGCACCTCGGCTCGTGGCGGCCGGGCCTCGGCTACCGCGAGCTGGCCACCGAGCTCGCGGACTACGTTGCCGCACAGGGCTTCACCCACGTCGAGCTGCTGCCGGTCGCCGAGCACCCGTTCGGCGGGTCGTGGGGCTACCAGGTCACCTCCTACTACGCGCCGACCGCGCGGTTCGGCTCCCCCGACGAGTTCCGCCACCTGGTCGACGCCCTGCACGCCAAGGACATCGGTGTGCTCATGGACTGGGTACCGGCGCACTTCCCGAAGGACGAATGGGCGCTGGCGCGCTTCGACGGCACCGCGCTCTACGAGCACGCCGATCCCCGCCGGGGCGAGCACCCCGACTGGGGCACGCTGGTGTTCGACTTCGGCCGCTCCGAGGTGCGCAACTTCCTGGTGGCCAACGCGCTCTACTGGATCGAGGAGTTCCACATCGACGGGCTGCGGGTGGACGCGGTCGCCTCGATGCTCTATCTGGACTACTCCCGCGAGGACGGCCAGTGGCTGCCCAACGAGCACGGCGGCCGGGAGAACCTGGACGCCGTGCGGTTCCTGCAGGAGCTGAACGCGACCGTCTACAAACACCACCCCGGCACGATCATGGCCGCCGAGGAGTCCACCGCCTGGCCCGGCGTCACCCGGCCGACCCATCTCGGCGGCCTCGGCTTCGGTTTCAAGTGGAACATGGGCTGGATGCACGACACGCTCAGCTACATCGCGCACGACCCGGTCCACCGCTCCTACCACCACAACGAGCTCACCTTCTCGCTGATGTACGCGTGGAGCGAGAACTTCGTGCTGCCGCTGTCGCACGACGAGGTGGTGCACGGCAAGGGCTCGCTGTGGGCCAGGATGCCGGGCGACGACTGGAACAAGGCGGCCGCGCTGCGCTGCCTGCTGGCGTTCATGTGGGCCCACCCCGGCAAGCAGCTGCTGTTCATGGGCTGCGAGTTCGGCCAGGTCGACGAGTGGTCGGAGAACAAGTCGCTCGACTGGCACCTGCTGGAGTACCCGCGACACAGCGGCATCCAGTCGCTGGTCCGCGACCTCAACCAGCACTACCGCGAGCAGCCTGCGCTCTATGTCGCCGACGTCGTCCCGGAGGGCTTCTCCTGGATCGACGCCAACGACTCGGCCAACAACGTGGTGAGCTTCCTGCGCCGCGACCCCGACGACGAGCGGGCGATCGTGGCCTGTGTGGCCAACTTCGCCGGACATCCGCATCGGGACTACCGGGTCGGCCTGCCGTTCACCGGCCGCTGGCGCGAGTTGCTGAACACCGACGCGCACGACTACGGCGGCTCGGGCTGGGGCAACCTCGGCGGCGTGCTGGCCACCGACAAGCCATGGCACGGCCAGCCCGCCTCGGCGGTACTGCAACTGCCCCCGCAGGGCGTCACCTGGTTGGTGCCAGACTCCTGAGGCATGCGCCGATATCGGGAGCTGCTCGGCATTCCCGGCGTGCGCCGGCTGACCTCGGCGGTGCTGCTCGGCCGCCTCTCGACGTCGATGTTCAACCTGTCGGTGATCGTGGCGGCGACCGTGATCTACGGCCCCGTGCCGGCGGGGTCGGTGATGCTGGTCTTCGCGCTGGCCAACGCGATCGCCGGTCCGGTGCGCGGGCGGGCGGCCGACCGGCGATCGCCCCGGCGGCTGATGCTGTTCCTGCTGGCCTTCCAGGCGCCCGCCTACCTCGGGCTCGTGCTGGGCATCGCCGCGCACGCGCCGATCTGGGTCCTGCTCGCGGTGGCCGTTGTCCTCGGGGTGAGCGTGCCGCCGGCCGGCCCGGTGGTGCGCAGCCTGTGGCCGCACCTGGTGCCCGCTGAGCGACTGACCACCGCGTACGCGTTCGACGCGGCGCTGAACACCGGGACCTTCATCGGCGGACCGGCGCTGGCGGGCGGGCTGCTGCTGGTCCTGCCGCCGGTCTGGGTGATCGCGCTGACCGGTGTCGGGCGTGTCGCCGGGGACGTGTTGGTGGCCGTGGCGCCCGCGTTGCTGGCCAGGCCGCCGGCGGACCGGCTGCGGCGGGGGTGGTTCGGTCCGCTGGCCAGCGGACCGGTCCGGCTGATGCTGGTGATCGTCGGGCTCGACGCGTTCGCGCTCGGCTGTCAGGAGTTCGCGGCGGTCGCCGCGATGCGGGCCGAGGGCACGGCCGGGCTGTTCACCAGCGCGCTCGCGATCGGCGGTGTGGTCAGCGGGATCGCCTACGGCGCGCGGACCTGGCCTGGCTCGGCGCGCGCGCAGCTGGTGGTGTTGCATCTCGGCGCCGCGGTCGCGCTGGCGCTCGGGTCGTTGGTGTGGCCGGCCGGGTTCGGGTTGTTGCTGTTCGGGCTGGTGTTCGTGTCGGTCGGACTGCTGACCGGGCCGGTGGAGACGTTGCAGCAGCTGCTGATCGGGGAGCACAGCCCGCCAGCGCAACGGATCGAGGCGTTCGCCTGGGTGTACAGCGTGATGTGGGCGGCGTTCGGCATCGGCAACGGCGTCAGCGGGCTGCTCGCGGGGGCCGCGGCCGGGCCGGAGGACACCGGCCCGATCCTGCTCACGGCCGGTGTGGCGCAGCTGGGCATGGTGGCGCTCGCGGCGTCCGGGCTGCCGCCGGGTTCGCCAAGGCGGTGACCTGATCGCGCCGGACTCACCCACTGGACACGCCGCGTTCGGCACACTGGGCGGGTGCCTACCGCCCGCGCTCGCGCCCTCCGCCTTGCCGTGCCGCTGTTGTCGCTGGCAGTGCTCTCGGTGTCCGCATGCACCACCTCGGTGGCCGGCGAGCCGGTCGGCACCGGATCGGTGGTGACCAACCCCGAGCCGGGCAAGCCCGGCGGGGTCGACCCGTCGTTCATCGAGAACACCGACGGCGGCGAGATCGACCAGTTGGCCGCGGCCGTGCTGACCGACGTGCGCGCGTACTGGACCGAGACCTTCCCCGCCACCTTCGACGGCCAGGAGTGGGCCGACCTGGAGGGCGGCTACTTCTCGGTGGACACCGCCGCGGCGGACGCGCCGAGCCCACCCTGCGTGGAACAGGCCGCCGACGTGGAGGGCAACGCGTTCTACTGCCCGTCGGAGGACATCATCGCCTGGGACCGGGCCGCGCTGCTGCCGGTGCTCAAGGAGCGCTTCGGCGACGCGTCGGTGATGCTCGTGCTGGCCCACGAGATGGGGCACGCGGTGCAGCGCAGGGCGGGCGTCACCGTCGAGAAGCAGCGCACCGATCCCGAGCGGTACCCGACGATCCTGATCGAGGCACAGGCCGACTGCTACGCGGGCTCGTTCGTCCGCTGGGTCGTCGAGGACAACGCCGAGCACCTGAGCATCGCCGAGGACCGGCTGGACTCCGCGCTGGAGTCGCTGATCACCTTCCGGGACCCGATCGGCACCGAGCCGACCGACGCCGGCGCGCACGGCGACGCGTTCGACCGGGTGTCGGCGTTCCAGGACGGCTACGACTCCGGCGCGCAGCTGTGCGCCGACATCAGCGTGGACAACCGGCGGTTCACCCAACGCGGCTTCCGGGCGGCCGACGACGCCGAGCGCGGCGGCAACCTGCCGTTCGAGGACCTGGTGGCGAACATGACCGACGACCTCGGGGGCTACTTCAACACGGTGGTCACCGGGCAGGGCGGGAAGTGGACCGCGCCGTCGCTGGTGCCCGTCGACGGCGAGCCGGAGTGCGACGGCGACCAGGGGCCGATCGCCTTCTGCGCGGAGGGTGACGAGATCGAGATCTCCGCCGACGGCGAGCTGCCGGAACTGCACCAGCAGGTCGGCGACTACGCCACCGGCATCATCCTGGCCAGCCGCTACGGCATGGCCGCGCTGGACGCGCTCGCCAAGCCGCTGGAGGGCGAGCAGACCCAGCGGCAGCTGCTGTGCCTGGCCGGCTCGTACACCGGCGTACTGCTGGACCGCACGTCGGGCTTCACGCTGTCCCCCGGCGACCTCGACGAGGCGATCCAGGTGTTGCTGCGCTACGACTACCCCGGCCGCGACGGCGCGGGTGGCGCGATCCAGACCGGCTACGAGCGGGTGTCGGTGTTCCGCGTCGGCACGCTGGAGGGCGTGGAGGCCTGCGAGCTGTCCTGAATGCCCGAATGCCGGTTGTCCGTACAGCGATCTGCGCAGGCCAGTACTGTGCCCAGCAGCGTAGGAGTTGTACGGAGGGGAAAGCTGATGCGAGGTGTGCTGCGGGCGGGCGTGACGCTCGCCGTGGTGGCGGCGACGGTGGCTTCGCTGGGGGCGTGTTCTGGGCAGACCGTCGTGGGGTCGCCGGTGGCATCCGGTGGCAGCATCGACACCACCAACGCCGGCGGCATGCCGGTGACCAACGGCCCGAGCGGCCTTCGGGAAGGTGCCGAGGACGCGCGGCTCGACGTGGAGGGCACCGACAGTGAGCAGATAGACCGGCTGGCCACCAACGCGATCGCCGACCTGTACGAGTACTGGGGTGACCAGTTACCACAGCACTTCGACCAGGAGTTCGAGCCGCTGGCCCGGCTGGTGTCCTACGACGCCAACGGCGCCGGGGTGGAGATCTGCGGCGAGAGCACGGCCGGGCTGGTGAACGCGTTCTACTGCGGTGGCGGCGGCGAGGACGCCATCGCCTGGGACCGAGGTGAGCTGCTGCCGGCGCTGGACGAGATGTTCAGCTCGATGTCGGTGGTCGGCGTGCTGGCCCACGAGATGGGCCACGCGGTGCAGTACCGGCTCGGGGAGAAGAGCAACATCAACCAGGCCACGTCGACGATCGTGCGCGAGCAGCAGGCCGACTGCTACATGGGGAACTTCTTCCGGTACGTGGCCGAGGACAAGGCGACGCACTTCCAGATCAACACCGGCGAGGGCCTCAACCAGATCCTCGCCACGTTGTTCTTCATCCGCGACCCCGCCGGTCTCGACCACCGGACGCAGGGCGCGCACGGCCTGGCCTTCGACCGGGTGTACGCGTTCCAGGAGGGGTTCCAGAACCCGCCGACCCGCTGCGCGGAGATGGACCAGGAGGAGATCGAGGGCCGGATCGCGGAGAAGGAGCGCGACGAGACCGAGCAGAGCAGGTCCGACGAGGGCGACATCGACCCGACCGAGACCATCGACGCCCTGCAGGAGAGCCTCGACGAGGCGTTCGCGGACAACTCATCCGAGCAGCCCGATATCGTCGACAACGGCTCGACCTGCGAGAACGGTGAGGCCACCAAGCCGGTGACCTACTGCCCGGAGCAGAACGTCGTCGGCTATGACGCCGACGCGCTGCGGGACCTGGCCGCCAAGCCGGACCCGAACGCCGCACCGGGCGACACCGGCTCCGGCGGGCTCGGCGACTTCGCCGCGTTCGCCGAGGTCGCCTCCCGGTACGCGCTGTCGATCCAGAAGGCGAAGGGCGCGCCGCTGGACGACGAGAACGCCGGCCTGCGCACCGCGTGCCTGACCGGCGCCTGGGCCGGCTACACCAACCAGGAGGAGCGCCGGCTCCGGCTGGCCATCGGCGACCTGGACGAGGCGGTGGCCGAGCTGCTCCAGGAGGACTCCCTGATCGCCGCGGACGTCAACGGCGAGCAGATCCCCTCCGGGTTCGCCCGCGTGGAAGCCTTCCGCCGAGGCTTCATCGAAGGCTCAGCCCCCTGCTCCACCGACTTCGCCTGACCCCAAGCCCCCGCGAGTCCACCGCTCCTGGAGCAGTGGACTCGCGGGGTGGGGCTCAGTAGAGGGCGCTGGCCAGGGCGCGGCGGGCGGCGGCCACGGCCGGGTCCTCCGCGGGGAACAGGCCGAACAGTTCCACCAGGTGGGTGCGGGCGCGGTCGCGGTCGGGGCCGGCGGTGCGGCGGATGACGTCCAGCAGCCGGTTGAACGCCTCCTCCATCCGCTGACTCGCCACCTCGACGTCGGCGGCCGCGAGCTGGGCGTCGATGTCGTCGGGAGCGGCGTCGGCCCTGGCGACCACCGCCGGATCGGCCGCGTCGGCGCGAGCAAGGAACCGGACCTGCGCGAGCGCGTCCTTGGCCTGCTCGTTGGCCGGCTCGGCGTCGAGGATCTTCTGGTAGGCGGCCTCGGCGGCGGCGTAGTCACCCTGCTCGAAGGCGGTCTCGGCGGCGACGAACCTCGGGTCCTCCGGCTCTGGCTCCGGCTCGACCTCGCCGGCAGGCGCGCCCGCCTCGGCCGCCTGGATGCCGGGCAACCGGTCGCGCAGCGCGTCGAGCAGGCTCGCGAGCCACTGCTTGACCTGCGGCTCTGGCTGCGCGCCGGCGAACGCCTCCACCGGCTGGCCGCCGGCGATCGCGACCACCGTCGGGATCGACTGCACCCCGAACAGCTGCGCGATCCTCGGGTTCGCGTCGACGTCGACCTTCGCGAGGATCCAGGCGCCGTTGGCGGCCTGTGCCAGCCGCTCCAGCATCGGCGAGAGCTGCTTGCACGGGCCACACCACTCGGCCCACAGGTCCACGACCACCGGGACCTGCATCGATCGCTCGACGACTTCGGACTGGAAGGTGTCTTCGGTCACTTCCAACACGAAGGCGCCGTTCGTGCTGGGTGCGCCGCCACCCGCGGGCGGCGCCTGCCCGGCCGGCTGCGCGGGCGTCCTGCTGGCCGCGTCCGCCCGTGCCTTGAGTGCGGAAAGGTCCACGGCGCCGGACAGGGCGGCGGACAGAGCTGCGGTTTGACGTGGATCTGGCCTTGTCACACTTCTATCCTGGCACGACCGCCGGACTAGTCCGCCAGGTGCTGCTCGACCCGCTCGACCTTGGCCACGAGTTGGTTGGTGTAGCCAGGCCGGATATCGGCCTTGAGCACCAGACTCACCCTCGGCGCCAGGGCCGCGACGACGTCGACCGCCCGTTTCACCACGGCCATGACCTCGTCCCACTCCCCCTCGATCGTGGTGAACATGCTCGTGGTCTCCGATGGCAGTCCGGACTCGCGTACCACCCGCACCGCCTCGGCCACCGCGGTGCTCACACTGTCCGACTCGCCACCCGCTGGGGCCACGCTGAACGCGACAAGCACGTGCGTCTCCTCTCCCGCTGAACTGTGCGAAGGCACCCTGGCCGGTACCGACTGGTAACTTCAACCGACATGACGCCGCGAGTCCTACCGTTCGACCCCATCGCCCGTGCGGCGGAGATGTGGGAGGACCGGGTCGGCCCGTCCGGAACGATGGCCGCGGTCACCAGCATCATGCGCGTGCAGCAGGTGTTGCAGTCGGCGGTGGACGCCGCGCTGCGCCCGCACGGGCTGACCTTCGCCCGGTACGAGGCGCTGGTCCTGCTGACCTTCGCCAAACGCGGCAGCCTGCCGATGCGGGTCATGGGCGAGCGCCTGCAACTGCACCCCACGAGTGTGACCAACATCGTCGACCGGTTGGAGGGCGACGGGCTGGTCCGGCGGCTGCCGCACCCGACCGACCGGCGCACCACGCTCGCCGAGATCACCGACGCCGGCCGGGCGCGCCGCGAGGAGGCGACCACCGCGGTCACCGACATCGACTTCGGGCTGCGCGGCCTGACCGAGCGCCAGACCACGCAGCTGACCGACCTGCTCGCCAAGGTCCGCAAGGCCGTCGGTGACTTCGAGGACTGACTGACTCGAACTACTTGTCCTCCCACTGGAACACCTTCGCCGCGATCCCGCCGACCACCACGGTGAACGCGCCGAGCACCAGGCACGGCACCAGCAGCGCGCTCGCGTCCTGACCGCGCACCAGGAAGTCCATGATGCCGTCGTTCATGTGCCGCAACGGAAACGCGTAGGACACCGACTGCATCCACGGCGGCGCCTGGTCGATCGGGAAGAACGTGCCGGACAGGAACGCCATCGGCAACACCACGATGTTGGCCGCGCCGGTCGCCGCCTCCTCGGTCTTGCAGAACGCGCCGACCAGCATGCCGATCGCGAAGAACGCCAGCACGCCGAGCAGGAACACCGGTAGCGCGAGCGCCCAGGTGCCGACCAGCTGCAGCCCGAACAGCGGCAACGAACCGATCCCGAGGAAGATCACCGCCTGCACGACGGCCACGCCGATGGTCACCACCACCCGCGAGGTGAGCACGGTGGAGGCGTGGATGGGCGCCAGCCGGATCCGGCGAAGGACCTGCTTCTTGCGCCAGCTCACCAGGGTCAGCGCGGAGCCGAAGACGGCCGTGGTCGCCACGCCCCAGGACATGATGCCCGGCGTGATGAACTGGATCGGCTTGAGCGACGAGTCCTCCACATTGGACACGTCAAGTTGGTACCTCGGCGGCTGGTTGGTCGCCATCAGGTTCATCTTGTCCACCACGCCGACCACGATGCCGCGCACCGTGCCGGCCTGGGTCTGGTCGCTGGCCGCGAACCGGAAGGTGACGTCGTTGCCGTTCTGGGCGACCACCGCCGGCAGGTCGCCGTCGCTCACCTTCTCGACCGCGGCGTCCAGGTCGTCGAACCGCTCCAGCTCCAGCACACCGGTCTCCCCGAGCGCGGAGACCACCGGGCCCTCGCCGACCACGCCGATGGTGATCTTGTCGGTGCCCGCGTCGCGGAACAGCAGCCCGAACACGATCAGGAACATCAACGGGAACACGAAGGTGAAGAACAGGGTCGCCTTGTCGCGGAAGAACCCCTTGAGCATGGCAACCGAGAGGCTCTTGAACGCGGTCACGCCCGGTACTCCCGTCCGGTCAGGTCGAGGAAGACGTCCTCGAGGGTGGCGGTGCGGACCTGTAGGCCGGACAGGGCCTCCCGGTCGGCCAGCGCGGAGAGGGTGTCGGCCGCGCGGCGGGTGGTGATGGTCACCGACAGCTCGTCCTCGGTGACGTCCTCCGCACCCGGCAGCGCCTTGGCGTCCGATGTGGACAGTGAGCCGCGTTCCAGGATCACGTGGGTCGGCGCGTCCAGGCCGCGAACCAGCGCCGCCGGGCGGTCCATCGCGAGGATGCGGCCCCGGTCCATGATCGCCACCCGGTCGCAGAGGATCTCCGCCTCGTCCAGGTAATGGGTGGTGTAGACGATTGTCTTGCCCCTGGCCTGGATCGCGCGCAGCACGTCCCACAGGTTGCGGCGCGCCTGGGGATCCAGCGCGGCGGTCGGCTCGTCGAGGAACACCACGTCCGGGTCGTGCACCAGCGCGCAGGCGATCGACAACCGCTGACGCTGACCACCGGACAGCTTGTCCTCGCGGGTGTCGGCCTTGTCGGTCAACCCGACCAGCTCGAGCATCTCGCGCGCCCGCGTGGTGCCGACCCCGTACAGCGAGGCGAACGTCTCCAACTGCTCACGCGCGGTGAGCTTCTCGAAGAACGACGACGCCTGCAGCTGGACCCCGATCCTGGGCAGCAGCTCGACCCGGCGCGGCCACGGCGACTGGCCGAGCAGCGTCACCGAGCCGGAATCCGGTTTACGCAGACCCTCGATGATCTCTAGGGTCGTGGTTTTGCCCGCGCCGTTGGGGCCGAGGATCCCGAAGAACTCCCCCTCGGCGACCGACAGCGAGACGCCGTCCACCGCCTGGAGATCGCCGTACGCCTTGCGGATGTCCTCGACCACCACCGCGGCGTTCCCATTGCCGTTCACCTGCGTGAACATAGTCGAGCAGGAGAAGGAGAACCGCATGTATCCCGAGATCGAGCCCTACGAGCACGGCATGCTGGAGGTCGGTGGGGGCAACCGCGTCTACTGGGAACAGTGCGGGAACCCGGACGGCAAGCCGGCACTGGTGTTGCACGGCGGGCCCGGATCCGGTTGCACGCCAGGGCAACGGCGGTGGTTCGACCCCGAGCGCTACCGGGTCGTGCTGCTCGACCAACGCAACTGTGGGCGATCGACCCCACACGCGGCGGAACATTCGACCTCGCTCACCGCGAACACCACCCAGCACCTCCTCGCCGACCTCGAGTCGCTGCGCACCACGTTGGGCATCGAGCGGTGGCTGGTGTTCGGCGGCTCGTGGGGCTCGGTGCTGGCGCTGGCCTACGCCGAGCGCTTTCCCGCGCGGGTGTCGGAGTTGGTGCTGTTCGCGGTGGCCACCGGCCGCCAGTCCGAAGTGGACCTGTTGGTCCGTGGGCTGGGGCAGCTGTTCCCCGAGGCGTGGGCGGCGTTCCGGGACGCGGCCGGCCTCGACGAGTTCACCGACGACATCCCCACCGGGTTCGCCCGCCGGCTCAACTCGCCGTCCCCGGCCGAACGGGAGGCGGCCGCACGCGCGTGGACCGCGTGGGAGGACGCGATCCTGCCGACGATGCCGCCAAGCGCCCGGTACCTGGACCCGCGGTTCCGCCTTGGCTTCGCGCGGATCGTCACGCACTACTGGAGCAACGGGCACTTCCTCGGCGAGGACGGCGTGCTGCTCGCCGAGGCCGGCCGGCTGGCCGACATCCCGGGCGTGATCGTGCAGGGACAGCTCGACCTTGGCAACCTCGCCGGGACGCCGTGGCAACTCGACCACGCGTGGCCAGCCGGGCAGCTGATCATGATCGACGACGGCGCACACGAGACGGCGACCACCGGCATGGCCGAGGCGCTGCTCGCGGCGACGGCGAAATTCTCGAAAAAAGATTGAACCAAACGGCGCCGAAATCCGTGTGCTGGACAGGTCAACACCTGCCGGGCACGAGAGGGGACGCTGGTGTCAAGCAAAAGTCTGCTGGTCACGGTAACTTTCACGGCAGTAGGCATGCTCGCGGCCTGCGGCCAGACCACCGGCGGCTCCGCCGAGCCGGTCAGGATCGCGGCGGTGCGCCAGGCGCCGCCGCCTGCCCCGGCCACGGTCTCGCTCAACGCGGCGCGGATCGACGGTCTCGGCGCGGTCCTCACCGACCAGGACGGCATGACCCTCTACCGCTTCGACCAGGACAGCGCCGACCCACCGACCTCGGAATGCGACGCCTCGTGCACGGTGACGTGGCAGCCGCTGGTGGCCGCAGGTGACCTCGTCGTCGCCGGCCTGGACAGGGAACTGGCCGCGACCATGCCCCGGGTCGACGGCGACCGCCAGGTCACCATCAACGGCTGGCCCCTCTACCGCTTCACCGGCGACCGCCAACCCGGCGACACCCTCGGCCACGGCGTCGCCGGCACCTGGCACGCCGCCACCCCCACCGGCGCCAAAGCCACCCCCTGACCGTCGCGAGTCCAACCCTCGTGACCCGCGAGTCCAACGCCGGTGACGTGTTGGCGAGCGGGCCGCGCTGTCGGGACGGTTGGACTCGCCGGGCGGGAGCGTTGGACTCGCGAGGTTCGCGAGTCCGACGTTCGGGACAGGTGAGTTGGGGGTTCGGGCTCAGGCCCGGGGGGTGGGTGACAACCTTGTCGGTGGTTTCCCCCTGGGCGGGCGACTTGCGGAAACATTGCGGCCACGTCAGGATGGGTGACGACCTCCAGCCCTCGACCCCCACTCCTCGCAGCCACTATGACAACGTTGTCTACGCCCCACGCGCGTACCGTTCGCCGAGCCACCATGAGCGACGTGGCCCGGCTCGCCGGCGTGAGCATCAAGACGGTGTCCCGGGTCGTCAACGACGAGCCGGGCGTGCACGCCGAGACCGCCGAGCGGGTGCTGGCCGCCATCGAACGGCTGGGCTTCCGGCGCAACGTCGGCGCGCTCAACCTCCGCCGCGGCTCGTCGACGGGCACCATCGGGCTCGTGCTCGAGGACGTGGCGAACCCGTTCTACTCCGGCCTGACCCGCGCCGCCGAGGAGATCGCCCGGCGCAACGGCCGCCAGGTGCTCACCGGTTCGTCCGATGAGGACCCCGGCCGCGAACGCGAGCTGTCCCTGGAGTTCTGCGCCCGCCGGGTCGACGGGCTGATCGTGGTCCCGGCCGGCCGCCAGCACGCCTACCTCGCGCCGGAGATCACCTCCGGCCTGCCGGTGGTGTTCGTCGACCGGCCGCCGGGCGACGTGGTGGCCGACACCGTGCTGGTCGACAACCTCGCCGGCGCCGCCACCGCGGTCACCCACCTCGCCGGGCACGGCCACCGGCGGATCGCCTTCCTCGGCGACGCGCAGGAGATCTTCACCGCGGGCGAACGCCTGCGCGGCTTCCGCGAGGGCTGCGCCCGCGCCGGCATCCCCTACGACGACACGCTGGTGGCCATGGGCCCGCACACCGCGGCCGCGCTGCCCGGCGTGCTGGCCAGGCTGCGCGGCGGCGCCAGCCCGGCCACCGCCGTGGTCACCGGCAACAACCGGATCACCGTGCTGCTGCTGCGCGCGCTCGCCGGCGCCCCCACCCGCCCCGCACTGGTCGGCTTCGACGACTTCGAACTGGCCGACCTGCTCGACCCGCCGGTGACCGTGGTCGCCGTCGACCCCGGCGTGCTCGGTCAGACCGCCGCTGAGCTGCTGTTCGCCCGGCTGGACGGCGACAGTGCACCACCCCGCCGTATCGTGCTTCCGGTTCGGCTCATACCACGAGGATCCGGAGAGGTTGGCCCGTGACCGATACCGAAGGACGCCGTCCAGTGCTGCTGGCGGCGAACCAGCCGGAGCGGTTCTACCGCGGCGGCGCGGCCATCGCCGCCCTGCGGGGAGACGCCGGGGCGCGCACGTTCGGCCCGGAGGACTGGGTCGCCTCGTGCACCACGCTCCACGGTCAGCGCGATCTCGGCCTGTCCCGGCTGCCCTCCGGTGGGCTGCTGCGCGACGCGGTCGCCGAACACGCCGACAACTGGCTCGGCGCGGCACATCTGGCCAACTACGGGGCAGACTCGGCGCTGCTGGTCAAGCTGCTCGACGCCGGCCAGCGGCTGCCGGTGCACTGCCACCCGTCCGACGAGTTCGCCTCGGCGCACTACAACTCCCGCTACGGCAAGACCGAGGCGTGGATCGTGGTCGGCACGGCCGAGGACGACGCGACCGTCTACGTGGGATTCACCGAGGAGCAGTCACCGGCCACGGTCGCCGACTGGGTCGCCCGCCAGGACTCGGCAGCCATGCTCGGCGCGCTGAACGAGGTCCGGGTCCGGCCGGGCGACACGGTGTTCGTGCCGGCGGGGGTGCCGCACGCGATCGACGCCGGGGTGTTCATCGTGGAGCTCCAGCAGCCGACGGACCTGTCGGTCACGTTGGAGTGGAAGGACTTTCTCGACGATGAGGCGGGCGGCCACCTCGGCGTCGGCTTCGAGACGGCGCTGGGTTGTGTCGACCGGCGCGGCTGGGGCGGGGAGCACCTCGGAGAACTGGTGCGCCACCAGGAGGACACCGGGGCACCGGTGCGGGATCTGTTCGGCCAGCCGGCGCAGTCGTTCTTCCGTGCCGAGCGGGTGCGGGCCGGAGCGGAGCTGGCGCCGTCGTTCGCGGTGTTGGTCGCCCTGTCCGGCAACGGTGTCCTGCACACCGAGCACGCCGGCTCGATCGCGGTGACCACCGGCGAGACGTTCGTCCTGCCCCACGCGGCGGGCGCGGTCACCATCGACGGCGACCTGTCGGCGATCCGCTGCCTCCCCCCGACAGACAGCTGAAGCCCTGAATGGGTCATTCGGGACGTTCACCGTCCCCAATGCCTCATTCAGGGCATGACTAAGGCCGAGGGGTGGCGAAGCCGGTGAGTTCGTCGGCGGCGGTGTAGGGGTCGAGTTCGCCGGCGGCCACCTGCCCGGCCAACCGGTCGAGCACCGCACCGCCGCGCACGCCACCCAGCCGCGCACGCAGCTCCCGCACCGCGATCGCCTCGATCTCGCCGCGCGCGCGCCTGCTCCGCCGGACCGCCAGCTCCCCGCGCTCGACCAGCCAGTCGTGGTGGGCGTCCAGCGCGGCCATCAGCTCGTCGGCGCCCGCGCCGGTCGTCGCCACCGTGCGCACGATCGGTTGCCGCCACGACGGTCCGGTCCCCCGCCTGCCCAGCGCGATCATGTGTTGCAGGTCGCGCACCGCCTGGTCGACCCCGTCCCGGTCGGCCTTGTTCACCACCAGCACGTCGGCCACCTCGAGGATGCCCGCCTTGACCGCCTGGATCCCGTCGCCCATTCCGGGCGCCAGCAACACGACCGTGGTGTCCGCGAGCGCCACGATGTCCACTTCGGACTGTCCAACTCCGACGGTCTCCACCAGCACCACGTCGAAACCCGCGGCGTCGAGGACGCGCACCGCCTGCGGGGTCGCGGTCGCCAGCCCGCCGAGGTGCCCCCGGGTGGCCATCGACCGGATGAACACCCCCGGATCGGTGGTGTGGTCGTGCAGCCGGATCCGGTCGCCGAGCAGCGCCCCGCCGGAGAACGGCGACGACGGGTCGATCGCCAGCACCCCGACCCGCAGGTCCCGCGCCCGCAACGCGGAGATCAGCATCGAGGTGGACGTCGACTTGCCGACCCCCGGCGGCCCGGTCAACCCGAGCACCCGCGCCCGGCCGGCGTGCGGCGACAACGCCGCGGCCACCGCGCGCAGGTACTTGCTCTCGTCCTCGACCAGCGAGATCAGCCGGGCGACCGCACGGGCCTGACCGGCCCGCGCGTCCGCGACCAGCGCCGGAACGTCCACACTAGACACTCAGCAGCAGCGCGTCGCCCTGCCCGCCGCCGCCGCAGAGCGCCGCGGCACCGAGACCGCCACCGCGCCTGCGCAGTTCGTAGGCCAGGTGCACGACCAGCCGCGCCCCGGACGCGCCGATCGGGTGACCGAGCGCGATCGCGCCGCCGTTGACGTTCACGATGTCCTCGCTGATCCCCAGCGACCGGGTGGACACGATGCCGACCGCGGCGAAGGCCTCGTTGATCTCCACCAGGCTCAGGTCGGCGGCCGACCGGCCGGCCTTGGCCAGCGCGGCGTTGATCGCGTTCGCCGGCTGCTCGTGCAGTCTCGCGTCCGGCCCGGCGACCACGCCGTGCGCGTCGATCTCGGCCAGCCAGGTCAGCCCGAGCTCCTGGGCCCTGTCCTTGCTCATGACGACGACCGCGGCCGCGCCGTCGGAGATCTGGGACGCGGTGCCCGCGGTGATCGTCCCGTCGGCGGCGAACGCGGGGCGCAGCCTGGCCAGCCCCTCGACCGTGGTGTCCGCGCGGACACCCTCGTCGGTGTCGAACACCACCGGGTCACCCTTGCGTCGGGGAACGGCCACCGGCGCGATCTCCTCGGCGAACCGCTCGCGGGCGGCGGCGGCCAGTTGGTGGGACCGGGCGGCGAAGGCGTCCTGCTCCTCGCGGGTGACGCCGTAGCGGGCGTTGTACTTCTCCGTCGAGGCGCCCATCGCGACCTGGTCGAAGGCACAGAACAACCCGTCGTGGGCCATGTGGTCGAGCATCGTCACATCGCCGTACTTGAAGCCCGACCTGGATTTCGGCAACAGGTGCGGGGCCTGGGTCATCGACTCCTGTCCCCCGGCGACGACGATGTCGAACTCGCCGGCGCGGATGAGCTGGTCGGCCAGCGCGATCGCGTCCAGGCCGGACAGGCAGACCTTGTTGATGGTCAGCGCGGGCACGCTCATCGGGATGCCGCCGGCGACCGCGGCCTGGCGGGCGGGGATCTGGCCGGCGCCCGCGGTCAGCACCTGCCCCATGATCGTGTACTGCACCTGCTCAGGCGCGATCCCGGCGCGCTCGAGCGCGGCCCTGATCGCGATACCGCCGAGCTGCGCGCCGGTGAAGTCCTTGAGCGAACCCAACAGACGCCCGATCGGCGTACGCGCCCCGGCGACGATGACGGAACCCGACACTTGGTGCCTCCCAGAAATGCTAGCGGCCGTTAACTTGACCATACTCGGCACTCGCCTGCCGGACCGGTCACGATGTGAGTAGCCGCACAGACTCTCGGTGATCCGCGCGATACCTTGTCACGTATGGACGAGCTCACCTCGTATGTCATCGGCATCGACCACGTCGGCATCGCCGTACGCGACCTGGACGAGGGGATCGCCTTCTACCGCGACGTCCTCGGCCTCGAGCTGTACCACGAGGAGATCAACGAGACGCAGGGCGTCCGCGAGGCGATGATGCGCGCCCCCGGCGACACCGGCGGCACCGCCATCCAACTGCTGGCCCCGCTGAACGCCGACTCCACCATCGCCAAGTTCCTCGACCGTGCCGGCCCCGGCATGCAGCAGCTCGCCTACCGGGTCAGCGACCTGGAGGCGGCGATGGATGCCTTGCGGGCCAAAGGTTTGCGGCTGCTCTATGAGCAGCCGATGATCGGCACGGCGAACAGCAGGGCCAACTTCGTGCATCCCAAGGACGCCGGCGGCGTGCTGGTCGAGCTGGTCGAGCAGGCCCCGCGGCAGGACTGACCCCGCGGCCTCACGCCTCCCGCGCGGGCCTGGTCAGCGCGCCGGCGATGAAGTCGACCTCCCGCTCGATCGCCGCCGCGCTGGCGATGCCGTCGGTCTCGTCGTGGCGGGCCACCGAGTGCCGGTAGCTCACCGCGAGCGCGAGCAGCCCGGCCGCGGTGTCCACCATCGCCGATGGCGGGCTGCCGGTGGACGCGGCCAGGATCACCGCCCGCACCTGGTCGACGATGTGGGTGAACCGCTGGTGCAGCGCGTCGCGCACCGCGGCGTGCGTGTCGGCCTCCCGCCACAACAGGTGGGACAGCAGGTAGGAGGCGCGCAGCCGCGCGTCCAGCTCGGCGACCAGCCCGCGCAGACTGGCCGCGACGTCGCCGGGCACGACCACGCCCGCCGGCTCGACCCGCTCGTCGGGCAACCGCTCCACGAGCGCGGCCAACAGGTCGGGTTTGCGCTGGAAGTAGTAGTGCACGAGGCCTTTGGGGACCCCGGCCCGCTCGGCGATCCTGGAAGTCGGGGTCGCGTCGAAGCCGGATTCGGCGAACAACTCCTCGGCCGCCGACAGAATTCGCTCGCGCGCGGACGGGTCGGCGCCTTTTCTCTTGGTCAGTCGCATGTCGTGTCCCCCCTTCTCGACAGGAACGCGGTCCACAACGTAGCCCGTCAATGGGCACGTCGTGGACCGCGTCCTCGTTCAGTCGATTTCCGGGAATCGGCCGCCGGGGCTCACCTCAGTGTTGCCCGGCCATGCCACCGCTCGCCCGGTGCGCCGCCTGGGCGGCCGGGAGTGCGGCCGCGCCGGCGATCACCGTCAGCGCGCCGACGATCCACGATGTCCAGGAGATCCCGCCGAACTCGGTGTAGCCCAGCACCCAGGGGGAGATGAACATGAGCACGCCGAGCACGATCTGGATCCCCTCGCCGTAGACCTGGCGGGGAGCCGCGAGCGACGCGAGCCCATCCAGGGCGACCAGCGCGCCGAGGATGATCATGGTCCACATCGCGGCGTTGTTGGTGTCCGCCATGATCGCGGCGAGCACCGCCACGACGCCAAGCACGACCTCCGCCCAGTCATATGGCCGGGTCCATGGACGGACCGTTGCGGATTCATTCGTCATCGAGACCACCTCCGTGTTCTGCGGCCTTGGGAAGCCTCGTCACTCATCATGCTCCTTGATTGGCCGGCCGGTCAAACGATGTGACACGCCGCTCACCTTGCTGGTCCTGGACCGTTACTGGCCGGTAGCGTGACCTGGCATGCGGAAGCTCATCGACGCCATCCTCGCTGGCGACTTCGCGGCGCTCGGTTCCCTTCCGGTCCCCCAGTCCTACCGGGGCGTCACCGTGCACGCCGACGAGGTCGACATGTTCGCCGACCTGCCGACCAGCGACAAGGACCCGCGCCGGTCGCTGCACGTGGACGAGATCCCCACTCCCGAGCTCGGCCCAGGCGAGGCGCTCATCGCGGTGATGGCCAGTTCCATCAACTACAACACGGTGTGGACCTCGATCTTCGAGCCGATGGCGACCTTCGGCTTCCTGCGGCGCCTCGGCAGGACCTCGCCGCTCGGCAAGCGGCACGACCTGCCCTACCACGTGGTCGGCTCCGACCTCGCCGGCGTCGTCCTGCGCACCGGGCAGGGGGTGAACGCCTGGCAGCCCGGCGACCAGGTCGTCGCGCACTGCCTGGACGTCGCGCTGGAACACCCGGACGGGCACAACGACACGATGCTCGACCCCGAGCAGCGGATCTGGGGTTTCGAGACCAACTTCGGCGGGCTGGCCGAGCTCGCGCTGGTGAAGTCCAACCAGCTGATGCCCAAGCCGGCACACCTCACCTGGGAGGAGGCGGCCTGTCCCGGGCTGGTCAACTCGACGGCCTACCGGCAGCTGGTCTCCACCAACGGCGCCGGGATGAAGCAGGGCGACACGGTGCTGATCTGGGGCGCCTCCGGCGGACTCGGCTCGTATGCCACCCAGTTCGCGCTCAACGGCGGCGCGACGCCGGTGTGTGTGGTGTCCAGTGAGCGCAAGGCGGAGATCTGCCGGCGGATGGGCGCCGAGCTGATCATCGACCGCAGCGCCGAGGGCTACCGGTTCTGGCAGGACGAGCACACCCAGGACCAGCAGGAGTGGAAGCGCTTCGGCGCCCGGATCCGCGAGCTGACCGGAGGCGACGATCCCGACATCGTGTTCGAGCACCCCGGCCGGGAGACGTTCGGCGCGAGCGTGTTCGTCACCAAACGCGGCGGCACGATCGTCACCTGCGCGTCGACGAGCGGGTTTCTCCACCAGTACGACAACCGGTACCTGTGGATGCATCTGAAGCGCATTGTCGGCTCGCATTTCGCGAACTACCGCGAGGCGTGGGAGGCCAACCGGCTGATCGCCCGCGGCAAGATCCATCCGACACTGTCCAGTGTGTACCCGATGGAACGAACCGGGCAGGCCGCCTACGACGTGCATCGCAACGCGCACCAGGGAAAGGTCGGCGTGCTGTGCCTCGCGCCGGAGGAGGGTCTCGGGGTCACCGACCAGGAGACGCGGGCCCGTCACCTGCCTGCCATCAACCGTTTCCGGGGGGTCTGAGGCGCCGGGATGGCCATCACCCGACGGGAATCAGCGGCGCAAGGTAGCGTGAGCGCATGGCGTTAGGTGAGGAGCGCGATCTCGTACCGCTGGGAGCCGGCTTCGACATCACCAAGCGGGGCTACAGCCGCGCGCAGGTGGAGGAGCACCTCGAACAGCTGGACGGACAACTGAAGCTGCTGGCCGCCGACCGCAACGCGGCCGCGGCTCAGGCCGGCGAGCTCACCGCGCAGTTGGAGGTGGCCCGCTCGGCCATCGACGACCTGCGCGGTCAGGTCGAGCGCCTTTCGCTGCCCCCGACCACGATGGCCGGTCTGAGCGAGCGGCTGCAGCGGATGCTGCGCCTCGCCCAGGAGGAACGCGACGAGACCAAGGCCAAGGCCGACGTCGAGGCGGAGCACATCCGCGCCAAGGCCGACGCGGACGCCGCGCAGATGCGCGCGCGACACGAGAAGCAGCTGGCCGAACTGAACGATCGCCGCGCGGCGATGGAGGCCGAGCACAAGGGCGTCCTGGAGAAGGCCCGCGCCGAGGCTGCGGAGATCACGGCCACGGCGGAGGCGGAGCGCACCCGGCTCGACACCGAGGCCGAGCAGCGGCGGACCGCGGTCGAGGAGGACTTCGAGATCGCGATGGCCTCGCGGCGCACCGAGTCGATGCGCGCGCTGGCGACCCAGGAGGCGACGAGCAAGTCGGAGGCCGAGCGCCGCGTGCGGGAGGCGACCGAGGAGGCCAACCGCCGCCGGCACGAGGCGAAGACCGAGGCGACCGCGCGGCTGCAGGAGGCCACCGACGAGTCCCATCGCCGGGTCCGCGAGGCGACCGAGGAGGCCAACCGCCGGATCGCGCACGCCGCGCAGCGGGTCAACGCGTTGCGTCAGCTGCGGGCCAAGGTGTCCCACCAGCTCAAGACGGCCCGCGACCTGGTGACCGACGCGCACGAGAGCCTGGAGTTGGCGGCCCCGGCATTCGAGCCGCTGCCCGACGAGCAGCCCGAGAAGCCGACCCCCGGCCCCCGGCCAGGCCCCGGCCCGGCGAGGGAGCCGTGGGAGTCCAATCTCGACCGCATCCCCGACGACGTCGCACACGCCACCACCAGGCGCATCGTCAAGAACTAGGTCACCCCACCGCCGCCATGCCCTGAATGAGGCATTGGCGACGTTCACCGTCCCGAATGGGGCATTCAGGGCGGTTACTCGCCGATGTCCTCGAACCACAGGTCGGGGCGCGCGGCGATGAACTCCCGCATCAGCGCGACACACCGCGCGTCGTCGACGACGGTGATCGCCACGCCGTGGTCGGCCAGCCAGTCGTGGCCGCCGTGGAAGGTGGTCGCCTCACCGATGATCACCCGGCCGATGGCGAACTGGCGCACCAGGCCGCTGCAGTACCAGCACGGCGAGAGCGTGGTGACCATCGTCGTGTCGCGGTAGTGGCGACGGCGGCCGGCGTCGCGGAAGGCGGCGGTCTCGGCGTGGGTCGACGGGTCGCCGTCCTGGACCCGCCGGTTGTGTCCGCGCCCGAGCACCGCGCCGTCGGGACCGAACAGCGCGGCGCCGATCGGGATCCCACCCTCGGCCAGTCCCCTGCGCGCCTCGTCCACCGCGACCTCGAGCATCCCCACCGCGTCGTCCATACCCCACCCAACCACGCCCAGGAAACCGTCGGTGCCGGTCATTGGGCTGGATCTCGGGGGCCGGAGGCGGCACTTGCACCGCAGGGTAGGTTTACTCGCGAGTAGATAGCGCTATCCGGGAGGCACAGATGGCGGCTTACCAGACCGTGGTCGTCGGCACGGACGGCTCGGACTCCTCGTACCTCGCGGTCGACCGCGCCGCGCGCATCGCCGCGGACAGTGGCGCCACGCTGGTCATCGCGTGCGCCTACCACCCCGCCCGGCCACCGGACGTGGCCCGCGCGCAGGACCAGCTCGGCGAGGACGTCGCCTACCAGGTCGTCGGCTCGACCCCCGCGGAGGACTCGGTCCGGGCGGCCGCCGATCGCGCCAGGGCCGCGGGCGCGACGAAGATCGACACCGTGGTCGTCGACGGCGAGCCGGTGCCCACGCTGTCCACAGTGGTCCGTGAGCGCGGCGCGGACCTGCTGGTGGTCGGCAACCGCGGCCTGAACACGTTGGCCGGCCGGCTGCTCGGCTCGGTGCCGGCCGAGGTGGCCCGCAAGTCCGACGTCGACGTGCTCATCGTGCACACCACGTGACCGAGCCGGATGTCGAGGCGCTGCAGCAGCGCATCGAGCACATCCTGCTCGGCGGCGCCCGCCAGTACACCCGCGCCGAGGTCGCCGAGCGCTCCGGCGTGCCGGTCGACCGGGCGTTGGACCTGTGGCGTGCCCTGGGGTTCGCCACCGTCGGCGACGACGCGACAGTGTTCACCGACGGCGACATCAGCGCCCTGCGCATCGCCAACGGGCTGATCCAGGCGGGCGTGGTCGGTCCAGCCGCCGCGCTGTCCACCACGCGCATGCTCGGCCAGCACATGTCCCGGCTGGCCGAGTCGCAGGTCCTGCTGCTGCGCGACCTGCTCACGGCCCACCCGGAGCTGACCGACGAGCGCCAACTCGCCCAGCTCGTCGAGCACATCACGCCGGCCATGGAGCAGTTGCTGAACTTCGTGTGGCGCCGGCACCTCGCCGCGTACTCGGTACGCATGCTGGTCGCCCCCGACGAGGATCTCGACGAGCGGCGGCAGGTCGTCGGGTTCGCCGACATGGTCGGGTTCACCAGCCTTACCCGCCGCTCCACCGAGGCCGAGCTGGAGACCGTGATCGAGCACTTCGAGGCGATCGTCGCCGAGGTGGTCGCCGAGAACCACGGCCGGATCGTGAAGCTGCTCGGCGACGAGGTGCTGTTCGTCGCCGACTCCCCCGCCGACGGCGCGGAGATCGCGCTGACCCTGGTGGAGCGGGCCGAGGCGGCGGCCGACGTGCCGCCGCTGCGCGCGGGCCTGGCGCTGGGCAGGGTGCTGAGCCGATATGGCGACATCTTCGGCTCGGTGGTGAACATCGCCAGCCGGCTGACCTCGATCGCCCGGCCGGGCACCGTGCTGATCGACCGTGAGCTGTCCGAGGTGCTCACCGACGAGCCGGCGTTCGTGGTGCGCCAGCGCAGGCCGACCGCGGTGCGCGGTTATGCCAGGCTCCGCTCGGCGAGCCTGCGCCGCGCGGGCGAGGAGCCGCCGACCGTGGCGGAGTCGGCCCAGCGCATCGCCGCGGAGTTCCTCGGCCTGCTCGGCGACGAGGAACCGCACGTCCCGCTGCGGCCGGACGACGAGCCCCGGGCGCGACGCAGACGCCGCTGACCTGGGGCGTTCAGTGTTGGGCCAGCCAGCCGGTCAGCGTGTCGGCGACGTGGGCCGGGTCCTCCAACGGGGCGAGGTGGCCGACACCGGCCAGCTCGACCGACGTCGAGCCGGCCAACGCCGAGGCCATCACCTCGGCCTCCTCGGCCGGGATCATCGTGTCCTCGACCCCGCGCACGATCAGCGCGGGCACCCCCGAGCCGGCCAACAGCTCGACCGAGTCCGGCCGGTCGGCCATCGCCCGCTGCGCCCAGGCCACCGCCGCCGCTGGCTGGGCGGCGATCAGCGACCGCACCCGCGCCTCGACCGCCGGTCGATGCGCCAGCGTCGTCGCGCCGAGCAGACCGGTGCGCATCGCGTCGGGCAGCCAGCCGGTGCCCTCCGCGTCGATCCGCTCGGCCATCGCGAACCGGTTCTCCCGCGCCCGCGCCGAGTCCGCCGACGCCTTCGTGTTGACCAGCACCAGCCCACTCACCCTGGCCGGCGCCGCGCGCAACACCGCCAGTGCCACGTAGCCGCCCATCGAACAGCCACCGAACACCGCCCGGGAGACCCCGCGCTCGTCGAGTGACGCCAGCACGGCGGCGGCCGCGGCCGCCAGCGACGGTGCCACCGGCGCAGGCGCGCCGCCGAAGCCCGGCAGATCCGGGGTGACCAGGCGCGACCCCAACGCGGGCCGCAGCCCGTCCCACATCCGGGAGTCGAGCGGGAACGCGTGCAACAACACGACCGGGTCACTCATGTGCAGGTCACCATCCACCACCGTCGAATGCAATGATGCGGGCATGGCCCTCACCGTCCGAGCTGACCTCGCCAACCTCCCGGACTACATCCCGGGACGCAAGATCCCCGGCGCGGTCAACCTGTCGAGCAACGAAGTCTCCACCCCAGCGCCGGCGGCCGTGCTGGCCGCGATCGCCGAGGCCGCGACCGAGGTCAACCGCTACCCGCAGATGGCCAACGACGATCTCCTGGCGCGCACGAGCGAGTACGTCGGCATGCCGGCGGACCGGCTCGCGATCGGGTGCGGGTCGGTCAGCCTGTGCCAGCAGCTGATCCAGGCGATGTGCGTCGACGGCCAGGAGGTCGTGTTCGCCTGGCGGTCGTTCGAGGCGTACCCGATCGTGACGCAGATCGCCGGCGCTCAGGGCATCCGGGTGCCGCTGACCAGCGACTACCGCCACGATCTGGACGCGATGCTGGCCGCGGTCAACGACAACACGCGGGTCATGTTCATCGCCAACCCCAACAACCCCACCGGCACCGCGCTGTACACCGAGGAGTTCACGCGGTTCCTCGACGCCGTGCCCGACCACGTGCTGGTGGTGCTGGACGAGGCCTACCGGGAGTTCGTCACCGACCCCGGCCTGCCCGACGGCCTGACCCTGGTGTCCGACCGGGAGAACCTGGCCGTGGTGCGCACCTTCTCCAAGGCCTACGGTCTGGCCGGCATCCGGGTCGGCTACGCCGTCGCGTCACCGACGGTGGCCGCCGCGGTCCGCAAGGTCGCGATCCCGTTCGCGGTCAGCCGGGTCGCGCAGGCCGCCGCCATCGCCGCCATGGACGCCGCGCCGGAGCTGCTCGCCCGCTGCCTGCCGGTGAGCGCCGAGCGCGAACGCGTGCGCGCCGAGCTGGTGTCCATGGGCTACGAGGTGCCCGCGTCGCAGGCGAACTTCGTCTGGCTGCCGCTGGGCGACCGGACCGCGGAGTTCAACGAGCACCTGCTCGCGCAGAAGATCGTGGTGCGCGCGTTCCTCGGTGAGGGCGCCCGCGTCACCGTCGGCCTGCCGGAGGAGAACGACGCGTTCCTCGCCGCCGCCCGCGCGTTCGAGCGCTGACCGTCCCCTCGCCGTCCACCTACGACGGTCTTCGACGCCTCACGCCGCGTGCGCGGTGACCGGCGTGGCGGCGCGGACCCGTTCGGCGAAGCGCCGCCTGGCGACGACGACCCGGCGCCAGTGTTCGGCGTGCTTCTCGTCCACCGCGGCGGACGCGCTGACGAGCACCTCGGCGGCGCGGGCGGCGGAGTCGATCTCGCTGGCGGCGTCGGGGTACCGGCCGGCGTCGATGAGGGAGTACGCGCGCCGCATCTCGGACTGCGCGGTGGCGTAGATGGCGTAGGCGGTGAGGTTGTGGGCGAGCGGGCCGAGTGGGTGCGACATGGTGTCCTCCGAATTCCGCGTTCCTTACAGACACGTCGAAACGGAGACGCTCGGACAGACACGGGCGCCCATGATTTTCGCGAACTTTCTCCCCGGCCACCCGAACGGAGCAGCGGCCTCACCAGCGCCGGGAAATCGGACCCCGGCGATGCCGGGCCTGCCAGCAGGACTCGTGCCAGTGGCGGCGGTCGGCCACCCCGCCGGTCTCGTCGGCCGGCCACACCACCACGTGTGCGGTACCCGGCCGGATCTCCTGGTCACAACCGGGACATCGATACTGCTTGGTCGTCTGCGTGCCGGTCACCCGGCGGACCAGCCACTCGCCGTCGGCCGCGGCCTCCAGCCGCTGCCAGCCACCGGTCAGCGCTGGGGATGGCGGCGCCGCGGCGCGGCGCTCCCGATTACGGCGAGGCACGACTGTTCACGGTAGCGGCAGGGCACAATACAGACGTGCCGACCTACGAGTACCGCTGCCACGAGTGCACCCAGACCTTCGATGTCCAGCGCCCCATGAGCGCCTCCGGCGACCCGGCTGAATGCCCGGCAGGCCACGCCAACACCGTCAAGCTGCTCTCCACCGTCGCGCTGACCGGCGGGGCGGGCGCGCCGGCACCGGCCGGCGCGGGCGGTGGCGGTGGCGGCTGTTGCGGTGGCGGCTGCTGCGGCTAGCCGTGATCAGCCGTAGTCGCGGAAGCCCTTGCCCGTCTTGCGGCCCAACCGGCCCGCGGTGACCAGGTGCTCAAGCAACGGCGCCGGCGAGAAGCCCGCGTCGCGGAACTCGTAGTACAGCGCCCGTTCGATCGCCAGCGACACGTCGAGGCCGACGACGTCCAGCAGCTCGAACGGGCCCATCGGCAGCCCACAGCCGACCTTCATCGCGGTGTCGATGTCGTCGGCCTCGGCGTAGTGCGCCTCCAGCATCTTCACCGCGTCGTTCAGGTACGGGAACAGCAGCGCGTTCACGATGAACCCGGCCCGGTCGGCACAGTGCACCGGGTGTTTGCCGACCCGCTGGCACAGCGCCGCCACGGTCGCCACCACGTCGTCGGCGGTGGAGATCGTCGACACCACCTCCACCAGCTTCATCACCGGCGCCGGGTTGAAGAAGTGCAGCCCGACGACATCAGCCGGGCGGGTGGTCGCCGCCGCGCACTCGATCACCGGCAGTGATGACGTGGTGGTCGCCAGCACCGCGCCCGGCTTCACCACCTCGTCCAGCGCGCCGAACACCGCGCGCTTGATCGACAGCTCCTCGGCCACCGCCTCGATCACCAGGTCACAGTCGGCGAGCTCGTCGAACTCGACGACGCCGCGCACCCGGCCCAGTGCCGCCTCCCGGTCGGCCTCGGCCAGCCTGCCCTTGACCACCTGCCGGTCCAGTGACCCGCGGATCGCCGCCAGCGCGGCCCGCGCCCGGTCCTGCGCGCGGGCCCGCAGCACGACGTCGAACCCCTTCTTGGCGAACACCTCCGCGATGCCGGTCGCCATCGTGCCGGTGCCGACCACGCCGACCCGCGTGACCTCCCGGGTGGACCGCCCGGCCGCGGCGGCCGGGGTCGGGGTGTGCCCGTCGGGCACCACGACCGGTGAGTCGACGGCGTCGTAGGTGTAGAAGCCGCGCCCGCTCTTGCGGCCGAGCAACCCGGCGGTGATCAGCTGGCGCAGGATCGGCGCGGGCGCGTGCAACCGGTTGCGCGACTGGCGGTACATCGTCTCGAGGATCTCGTAGGCGGTGTCCAGTCCGATGAGGTCCAGCAGCGCCAGCGGACCCATCGGGTAGCCGCAGCCGAACCGCATCGCCGCGTCCAGGTCCTCCCGGGTGGCGTAGCGGGACTCGAACATCGACGCCGCGTGGTTGAGGTAGCCGAACAGCAGCGCGTTGGCGATGAACCCGGCGCGGTCGCCGATCACCACCGGCTCCTTGCCGAGCTTGCGCGCGAACGCCTCGACGTCGGCGGCCACGTCCGGCTCGGTCACCACCGTGCGCACGATCTCCACGAACTTGAGCACCGGCGCCGGGTTGAAGAAGTGCAGCCCGACGACCTTGCCGGGGCGCCCGGTGTGCACGCCGATCTCGGTGACCGACAGCGACGAGGTGTTGGACGCGAGTACCGCGTCCGGCCGGCACACCCGGTCCAGCTCGGCGAACACCTGGGTCTTGAGCTCGAGGCTCTCCGGGATCGCCTCGACCACCAGGTCGGCGTCGGCGAGGTCGGCCAGCGTGGTGGTGTAGGTGATCCGGGCCAGCAGGGCTTCCCTGGCCGCCGGGTCGAGCTTGCCGCCGGCGAGCGCGCGCTCGGTCGAGTACGCCAGATGCTCCCGGGCGCGCTCGATGCCGGCGGCGTCGCGCTCGACGCCGATCACCGTGACGCCGGTCCGCGCGACGACCTCCGCGATGCCCGCACCCATCGTGCCCAGCCCGACAACCCCGACACAGCCGAACTCGCGCGCCATCGCAACCTCCGAAGACCGACGAACCGGGCACGCCGGATGCTACCTGCCGGTAACAAGATTGGCTGGGCGGTCGTGGCTCAGCTCACGAGGCGGTCGTGGCCGCTCAGGCCTTCGGCAGGGTCGAGATGAGGTTCTTGGCCATCATCGTGGCCGGCGCGCAGGGGTCGTCGCCTTCCTCGGCCGTGCGCTTCTCGTAGGTCAGCGAGACGATCTCCGCGTCGTCGCCGGCGAACGACCGGTGCTTCCAGTCCAGCACACAGCGCGCGGCGGCGGAGATGGTCTTCTCCTGATGGCCGGTGATCCCGCCGCCGAGGTCCACCGTGGCGCCATCACTGCTGGCGTCGGGGTCGTAGCCGAGGCGCAGCCGGACGTCGAGCTTGACCACCGGGCTGGACCAGGAGCACTGGTGCAGGTCGTAGGCCTGCTGCTCGACCTCACCGCCGAGCGGCTCGGTCAGCTCGTCGGCCTTGAACAGCGTGCACGGGTCGAGGTCGATCAGCGAGCCCTTGGCCAGGTCGTAGGGAGGCGGGTCGGACCGGATGCGCTCGACGACCGAGGTCATCACCGTGCGGCCGGCCGCGCACAGCTCCTCGGCACTCCCGCCGACCTGCACCACCAGGCCGAGGTTCGGCGAGGTCGAGGTGATCACGGTGACGAAGCAGGCGTCGCCGGTGTCGAGCGTCTTCTCCATGGCCGGCAGGCCGCCGATGTTCTCGGTGGCGTCGACCGCGTTCCCGACCGCGTCACCGAGAGTGAGCGTGATGTTGAGGTCGTTGCCCTTGCCGTCGGTCATGTAGTTCGCGCACTCGTCGAACCCGCCGTGGTTGGGCTCCTCCGCCGGCGCGCCGACCTCCTCGAGGACCTCCGGGTCGAGCAGGTCGCACGGGTTGATCGCGCGGAGCTTGTCCGGCGCGAACGCGGGGTCGTTGGTCTTGGCCACGGGGGGCTCGGTGCCGCCGGTGGCCTCCGTCGGCGCGGCCTGGCCGGCGGGCAGCGTGGTCCGCGGGTAGGTGACCTTGGCCGTGTCGACCTGGGTACCGCACCCGGCGACCAGTAACAGCGTGGCCACGGCCAACAGGAATCCCCTCACACGTGCACCGTAGCCACTTGGCGGGCGGCATGTGCGAGGTACCTCGTTGTTCGCCGCCGTCAGAACAGCCGGAACTCGTTGGAGTCCCGGCCGCGCAGGGCCTCGTAGTCGAGGGTGACGCAGCGGATGCCGCGGTCCTCGGCCAGCGTGCGGGCCTGCGGCTTGATCTGCTGGGCCGCGAAGACCCCGTTCACCGGCGCCAGCAGCGGGTCCCGGTTGAGCAGTTCCAGGTACCGGGTGAGCTGTTCGACCCCGTCGATCTCCCCGCGCCGCTTGATCTCCACGGCCACGGCCACGCCGGCCGCGTCCCGGCAGAGGATGTCCACCGGACCGATCGCGGTCGGGTACTCGCGGCGGACCAGGGCGTAGCCATCGCCGAGGGTGGTGATGTGCTCGGCGAGCAGTGCCTGCAGATGAGCCTCCACGCCGTCCTTGACCAGGCCGGGCTCGGCGCCGAGCTCGTGCTTGGAGTCGTGGTGGATCTCCTCCAGGGTGATGATCAGCTTCTCCCCGGCCTTGTTCTGGACCGTCCACGTCCCCGGTTCCTCGGTCAGCCAGCAGGGCGGGCTCATCCAGTTCAGCGGCTTGTAGGCGCGGTCGTCGGAGTGCACCGACACCGAGCCGTCCGCTTTCACCAACAGCAACCTGGTGGCCATCGGCAGGTGGGCGGTCAGTCGGCCGGCATAGTCGACCTGGCAACGAGCGATCACGAGACGCACGCAGGGCAGGCTAGCCGACTCCCCTCCCCGGCTCAGTCAGGCCATCGCGCGGCGCGCTTCTCCAGGAACGCGGCCATGCCCTCGCGGGCGCCCGGCAGCTGGGCGGCCGAGGCCATCACCTCCACCGCGATGGCGTACGCGTCGGCCTCTGGCCGGTCGAGCTGGGCGTAGATGGTCTGTTTGCCGATGGCCTTGCTCGCCCGGCTGCCCCGGGTGGCCCTGCCGAGCAGCTCGGCCACCGCGGCGTCGAGGTCGGCGTCCGGCACCACCCGGTTGACCAGGCCCCAGTCCTGAGCGGTCGCGGCGTCGACGGTGTCGCCGGTGAGCACCAGCTCCATCAGCCGTTTGCGGCCGATCGAGCGGGCGACCGGGACCGCCGGGGTGTGGCAGAACCAGCCGCCCTTGCCGCCGGGCAGCGCGAACCCCGCCGACTCGGCGGCCACCGCGAGGTCGCAGGAGGCGACCAGCTGGCAGCCGGCCGCGGTGGCCAGGCCGTGCACGCGGGCGACCACCACCTGCGGCACCGACTGGATGGTGCGCATCAGGTCGGTGCACAACGCCAGCAGGTCCCGCACGCCGACGAGGTCGCGGGCGGCGACGTCACCGAAGTCGTGACCGGCGGAGAACACCGGACCCTCGCCGGCCAGCACGATCCCGGTGGCCTCGGTGCCGGCCGCCTCCCGAAAGGCGGCCAGCAGCTCGGTGAGATGGTCGAAGGACAACGAGTTGCGGCGCGACGGCCGGTTCATCGTGATCCGGACCGTGTCGCCGTCCCGGTTGACCAGCAGGTGCTCGTACATGAGCCGAGCCTAGGCGCGCGTGTCTGGGCGCGCGTGCCTAGCCGCGCTCCAACACCGCGCGCAGGAACGTGCGGGTCCGCTCGTTGTCCGGTTCGCTGAACAGCTTGTCCGGCGCGGCGTCCTCCACGATCTGGCCGTTGTCGAACATCAGCACCCGGTCGGACACGTCGCGCGCGAAGTTCATCTCGTGGGTCACGCACAGGAACGTGATGTCCGTGGTGCTCGCGATGTCCTTGAGCAACGCCAGCACGCCGGCCACCAGTTCCGGGTCCAGGGCCGAGGTCACCTCGTCGAGCAGCAGCACGTCCGGTCGCATCGCCAACGCCCTGGCGATCGCGACCCGCTGCTGCTGGCCACCGGAGAGCTGGGAGGGGTGGGCGTTGACCTTGTCGGTCAGGCCGACCAGTTCCAGCAGCTCGTGCGCCCGCTCCTCCGCCTCCGGCCTGGACAGGCCGAGCGAGCGGATGGGCGCCTCGGTGAGGTTCTGCAGCACCTTCATGTTCGGGAACAGGTTGAACTGCTGGAAGACCATCCCGATCCGCTGGCGCACCTTCCGCTGGTACTTCTCGTCGGCGGGGACCAGCCGCGTGCCGCGCCGCATGTGGCTCAGGTACTCGCCGTCGACGGAGATCTGGCCGCTGGTCACCTGTTCGAGGGTCATCAGCAGCCGCAGGATCGTCGTCTTGCCCGATCCGCTCGGACCGATGAGCGTGACGAACTCGCCCGGCCGCACCGAGAAGTTCAGCTCGTCGAGCACCACGACGTCGCCGAACTTCTTGACGACGTCGTCGAATCGGATCATCTCAGTTGCGGTATCTGACACGCCGCTCCAACCCTCGAACCAGTAGGGACGCTGCGAGACTCAACACCAGGAACAGCACGCCGGCGATCGTGATCGGCTCGACGTACCGGAACGCGCGCGAACCGGCCTGGCGGGCCTCCCCGGCGATGTCCAGCACACCGATCATGAGCAGCAGCGGTGTCTCCTTGAGCATCGAGATCGTGTAGTTGCCCAGCGCGGGCAGTACCCGCGGGATGGCCTGCGGCAGGATCACCGCGGTCCACGTCCGGCGGCGCGGCAGGTTCAGCGCGGTGGCCGCCTCCCACTGCCCCGGCGGCACGGCCTCGATGCCGGCCCGGTACACCTCGGCGGTGTAGGTCGAGTAGTGCAGTCCGATCGCGATGACACCGGTGGTCAGCGGGTCGAACTTCAACCCGAAGTCGGGCAGCACGAAGAAGAAGAAGAAAATCTGCACCAGCAGCGGGGTGCTGCGAATGAACTCGATGAACGCCCAGGTGATGGTGCTGACGACCCGGATCGGTGACCGGCGGAGCAACGCGAGCACCAGACCGAAGGTGTAGGCGATGATCGAGCCGAGCACGGTCGCCACGAGGGTGGTCCGCAACCCGTCCGAGACGATCTCCGGGAGGACCTCCCAGGCGTAGTCCCAGTCCCAGATCACCGGTCACCTCCTGGCCGGGGGTCGGCACTGGCCAGCCCGCCGACGCCGGCGTCGACGAACACGGCTTTCTTGTCCCGGCTGAAGATCCCCCGTCGTGGTGGCTTGCGCCCGACGAGCCGGCCGGCCCAGCGCTCGAGCAGCCGCATGCAGAAGGTGATCACGATCGCCAGCGCCAGGTAGAACAGCAGAACGACGATCCAGATCGTGGCCGCCTGCGAGACGTGCCGGTCGATCAGGACCTCGCGGGCCTGGTAGGTCATCTCGTGCACGGTGATCATGGTCAGCAGGGCGCTGCCCTTGAGCAGTTGGATGAACAGGTTGTTGAACGGCGGCACCATCTCGACCAGTGCCTGCGGCAGGATCACCCGCCGCATCCGCTGCGCGGGGGTGAGGTTGAGCGCGACACAGCCCTCGTACTGCGCTTTCGGCACGGACTGGACGGCGCCGCGGACGATCTCCGCGCCGTAGGCGCCGAAGTTCAGGCCGAGCACCACGATGCCCGCGACCAGCGGCACGATCTGGTAGCCGATCAGTACCGGCAGCGCGAAGTAGATCCAGAGCAGCTGGACCACCTCGGACGTGCCGCGCCAGAATTCCACGTAGATCCTGGCGAGCACCCGGACCACCCGCAGGCGGGACAGCATCGCCAGCCCGAAGACGAACGACAGCAGGATGGCGATCACGATGCCACCGAGAGTCGCCTCAACGGTCAGCAGCAGGCCCGCGGCGATGGTCTCGACGAACAATCCGATGTTGTCGAACATGGCCGCCTACTCTCAGGTGGCCTCGCAGAGCTTCTCGGTGGTCACGCCGTCGGGCACCTGGTTGTCCTCGGTGAAGCCGAACGGCTCGACGATACGCAGCCACTCGCCGCTGTCCTGCAGTTTCTTCAGCTCGGTGTTGAACTCGTCGACGAGGTCGGCGTCGCCGGGGCGGAACACGAACCCACCTGCCTGGACCTGCTCCTTGCCGTTGACCACCGGGATGAAGCCCTCGGTGACCTCGAGCGGGGCGTCGGGGTTGTCCTCGACCATCCGACGCAGCGAGATGTCGGTCAGCGCGCCGCAGTACGCGCGCTGGTCGAGCAGGGCCTGCAGCATCTCGGGCTGACCCTCGTAGGGCTGGATCTTGTCGGCGGGGACCCCGAGGTCCTCGGCGACCTGCTCCTCCACCGTGCCGGCGAGTACCGCGACCGCGGCACCCTTGGCCTTGAGGTCGTCGAAGTTGTTGATCTGCTGTGGGTTGCCCTTGGGCACCAGGAACGCGGTGGGCGTGACGTAGTCGACGATGGAGAACTGGGCGTTCTTGCAGCGTTTGGGCAGGATCGCCATGCCGGCGGCCACCATGTCGTACTGGCCGGCGGTGAGCGCCTGGATCAGCTGGTCGAACTCGACCTGCGTCGCCTCGATCCGGTCGATGCCCATGGCCTTGAACACGGCCCTGGCGACCTCGGGGGCCTCGCCGGTGACCTCGTCGTTCTCGGTGTAGCCGTAGGGGACCTCGCCGGCGATGCCGACCTTGATCGAGCCCGCGTCTCTGACCCGCTGCAGTGTGCCGCCCTCACCGGCCTGCGGCACCTCCGAGCACCCCGCGAGTAGTGTCGGTCCGCCAAGGGCGACCGCCCCGGTGATCGCGCCGACCCTGAAGAAGTCCCGCCGTGTCCAATTAGCCATGTCAGTCCTTTTCGTACACACGTTCACGTTTCGCTACACCGAATGAAAAATGAACGTAGGGGCATCGTTCGAACGGGTCAAAGGTAGGTGAAGGATCATGGAGTGCTGTTAGCAAAAAGAGATGTAGAGATCACGACGGACGCCCGGCGATCGCGGTAATCCTGGCTCGACCAGCCTTGGCCATGCGCCGCTGACCTGCAACTCACGCGCCGCGCCGGTACCGGATTTCGCCGCATTCCGGAGTGCGGTGCATCGGCGGCGCCAGCGCGGAACTTCGACGCGTCGTGGACTGGTTCACTCCGCCGCGGTACGGATGCCGTGCGCCTCCCGGACGACGTCCACGATCTGGTCCATGATCTCGGTGAGTTCGTAGTCCTTGGGCGTGAACACCCTGGCGACGCCGTGTTCGCGCAGAACGCGCGCGTCCTCCGGCGGGACGATTCCGCCGACGACGACGGGCACGTCGCCCGCACCCGCGGCCCGTAGCCCGGCCACGACCTCCGGGACCACCGCGAGGTGGGAGCCGGACAGGATCGACAGGCCGACCACGTGCACGCCCTCCTGGACCGCGGCGGCCACGATCTGCTCCGGGGTGAGCCGGATGCCCTGGTAGACGACCTCGAAGCCGACGTCCCGCGCGCGGACGGCGATCTGCTCGGCGCCGTTGGAGTGGCCGTCGAGACCGGGTTTGCCGACCAGCATGCGCAGCCGACCGCCGAGGGCCTCGCCGGTGGCGGCCACCCGCTCCCGGACGGTGGCGAGGCTGCTCGCGGTGTCGTGCCCGGAGGCGGCACCCGAGACCCCGGTCGGCGCTCGGTACTCGCCGAACACCTCGCGCAGCGCGCCTGCCCATTCTCCCGTGGTGACCCCGGCGCGGGCGCACTCCATGGTGGCTTCCATGAGGTTGGCGTCCGTGCGCGCGGCGGTGGTCAGCAGTTCGAGTGCCTTGTCCACTTCGGACTCGTTACGTTGCGCGCGCCAGGCCTCGATCGCCGCGACGGCCTCCTCCTCGGCGCCGGGGGTGATCGTCTCGATCGCACCGTCGCCGGCCAACGGGCTGGGTTCGGTGGTCTCGAACCGGTTGACCCCGACGACGATGTCCTCGCCACCCTCGATGCGCCTGCGGCGTTCGGCCAGCGAGGCGACGAGTTGGGTCTTCATGTAGCCGCTCTCGACGGCGGCCACCGCGCCGCCCAGGTCCTGCACCCGTTCGATCTCCGCCTTCGCGCCGGCGACGATCTCGTCCACTTTGGCCTGGATCACCGGTGAGCCGTCGAGGATGTCCTCGTACTCGAGCAGGTCGGTCTCGTAGGCGAGTACCTGCTGAATGCGCAGCGCCCACTGCTGGTCCCATGGCCGGGGCAGGCCGAGTGCCTCGTTCCAGGCCGGCAGTTGGATCGCCCTGGCGCGGGCACCGCGCGAGAGGGTGACCGCGAGCATCTCGAGCACGATGCGCTGCACGTTGTTCTCGGGTTGGGCCTCGGTGAGCCCGAGCGAGTTGACCTGCACGCCGTAGCGGAACCGACGGTGCTTGGGGTTTCGCACGCCGTACCGGTCGCGGGTGATCTCGTCCCACAGCGTCGCAAAGGCTCGCAGCTTGCAGGTCTCCTCGACGAACCGCACGCCGGCGTTGACGAAGAAGGAGATGCGCGCGACGACGTCGCCGAGTTTGTCCTGCGGCACCTGCCCGGAGTCGCGAACGGCGTCGAGCACCGCGATGGCCGTGCACAGCGCGTAGGCGACTTCCTGGACCGGGGTCGCGCCGGCTTCCTGGAGGTGGTAGCTGCAGATGTTGGTGGGGTTCCACCGGGGCACGTTGGCGACGGTCCAGGCGACCATGTCGGTGATCAGGCGCAGGCTCGGCCCGGGCGGGAAGACGTAGGTCCCGCGGGAGAGGTATTCCTTGATGATGTCGTTCTGGGTGGTGCCGCTGAGCTTGCCGACGACCTCGTGCCAGTCCGCGCCCTGCTCGTCGGCCTGCTCCTTGGCGAGGGAGACGTAGAGGGCCAACAGCCACATGGCGGTGGCGTTGATGGTCATCGAGGTGTTGGCCTCGGCCAGCGGGATGCCGTCGAAGAGTTGACGCATGTCGCCGAGGTGGCTGACCGGGACGCCGACCTTGCCGACCTCGCCGCGGGCGAGGAGGTCGTCGGGGTCGTAGCCGGTCTGGGTCGGCAGGTCGAACGCGACCGAGAGCCCGGTTTGCCCCTTGGCGAGGTTACGCCGGTAGAGCCGGTTCGACGCGGCGGCCGAGGAGTGCCCGGCGTAGGTACGCATCACCCACGGACGATCCCGCTCGTCATCGGTCGGATACGGCATCGGACACCTCCCCGTCGACCCGGATTCACCCGAGAGTACTGGCCAGTAACCCCGTCAGCAGATGTTGTGGTGAACGCCGCACGGAGGACAATGGGATGGTGGCCTACACCCTGTTCATACCGCTGGGCGTGATCGGCCTGCTCGCGGCGGTGCTGTGGTGGGCGTCGAACCTCGACACGGACAAGGCGCACCGTAAGGACTACGGACTGCTGCGCGAGGTGGCGACGGTGCCGTCCACGGCCGCCGCCCGGTTCGTCGAGCAACGGCTACAGGCGGCGGGCGTAACGGCCACCACCGTGCCAACCGAGGATGGCGAACGTTTGCGCGTCCTGGTCTTCCCCACCGATCAGGACACGGCGGTACGCACCCTGCTCGACGACTAACACGTGCCATCCGCATGCCCCCGCGGACAGCGGCGTACCAGGCGCAACGGCATTATCGGTCTGTGGAGATCACGACCTGGTACCTGGAACAGACCGCCGCCGACCAGCTCCGTCCCGCCGCCCCGGCAGCGGTGACCTGCACTCGCTCGGAACTGACCAACCCCGAGTTCAGCCGATTCCTGTACACCGCGGTCGGCGGCGACTGGCACTGGATCGACCGGCTCGACTGGTCGTGGCAGCGCTGGCAGGACTGGCTCAATCGCCCCGGAGTGGAGACCTGGGTGGCATACCTACGCGGCACCCCGGTGGGGTACGTCGAGTTGGACGGCGCCACCGGTGATGGCGGTGATGCCGGTGATGGCGTCGAGATCGCGTACTTCGGGCTGCTACCGGCCTTCGTCGGCAGAGGCATCGGTGGGCATCTGTTGACCGTCGCGCTGCGGCGGGCGTGGGAGCTGACAGACGAGCGGGTGTGGGTGCATACCTGCTCGCTGGACGGTCCAGCCGCGCTCGCGAACTACCAGGCGCGCGGCATGAGCATCTACCGCACGGAAACCACCGACGAGGACATACCGGCATCGCCGCCAGGCCCCTGGCCCGGAGCACGCTGACCACCAGGACCACCAACGATCCCCGAAGCCTCGACCGAAGCCCGCACGCAGACCACGGCCGTTCCTTCGGGAGTTCACCGCCGAGTCCGCCGCCCGGGTCCGCCCTTCAGGTCCGCCCTTCAGGTCCGCCCTTCAGGTCCGCCCTTCAGGTNTCGCCGAGGCCGTCGCCGGGTTTCAGGCCCCAGCGGCGAACCTCGATGCAGCGCCGCTCGGTCACCACGACGTGCACGTCGTCCTGTCGGGAGACCCGTCGCCACGGTGGACACCTCGGCTCGCCACCAGCCGTGGTGTCCGCCGCGCTGGCCGGCTACGAACCGAGGTAGCGCAGCACTGCCAGCACTCGCCGGCTGTAACCCGCCTGGGGAACCAGCATCAATTTGTCAAAGATCGCGTTCACGTGTTTCTCCACGGAACTCAACGAGATGCACAACACCTGCGCGACGTTCGCGTTGGTACGGCCCTCCGCCATTTTCTCCAGCACCGCACGCTCCCGCACAGTGAGCTTCGCCAACGGGTCGGTATGCGTTGTCCGCGCCACCAACCCCCGCACCACCTCCGGATCGAACGCGGTTCCACCCGCGCCCACTCGTTCCAATGCCTCCAGGAAATCGCCTACGTGCACCACCCTGTCCTTGAGCAGGTAGCCGACCCGCCCACCGTCCCCACTGATCAGCTCCGCCGCGTACCGCTTCTCGACGTACTGGGACAACACCAGCAAGCCCACCTCCGGCCAACGGCGACGCACCTCCAGCGCGGCACGCATCCCGTCGTCGGTGTGGTCGGGCGGCATGCGTACATCGGTCACCACCACATCCGGCTGATCCCGTTCGACCGCGTCGATCAATGCCTTGGCATCCCGTACCGACGCGATCACCTCGTGCCCTTCCTCGATGAGCATTCGCCGAAAGGACTCGAGCAACAGGACGTGGTCCTCCGCCAGGATCAGCCGCACGGCAACCTCGCTGACACCAAGGTCGGCCCGCCAGGCGGGCTGTCCACACTGAACTCCCCGTCGGCCGCGGCAACACGTCTCGCCAGACCGGACAACCCAGTGCCGGTGAGCCGTGCCCCGCCGCTCCCGTCGTCGAGCACACTCACCGTGAGCCAGTGGCCATCCCGACCTACGGAGATGTCGATGCCATCGGGGCTGCCGTGCTTGATCGCGTTGGTCACCGACTCCGACACGACGAAATACGCCACGGTCTCGGTGGCCAGGTCGGGTCGCTCGGCCAGGTCGACCGTCAGCCGGACCGGCACGCTGGACCGTTCCGCGACCGACTCCAGCGCGGGAGCCAGCCCGCCCTGGTCGAGTGCGACCGGGAAGATCCGCCAGGTCACCTCCCGCAGATCGCTCAGAGTTTGTTGGGCTTCGAGGTGCGCGAGCTCCATCAACTCATCAACACGGTCCCGGCTGGTGGCACGTCGGGCTCTGCCGACGAGCATGCCCAGCGTGACCAGACGTTGCTGCACGCCGTCGTGCAGGTCGCGTTCGATGCGCCGGCGCTCCTCGTTGACCGCCTCGATCACGCCCGCACGAGAAGTCGCCAGTTCGGACACCCGACGGCGTAGCAGTTCCGCCTCGCGCGGACCGAGATAGTGCCGGACGAGCACGCCCTCCAGGATGGCGACGCCGACGAGTCCCCACACGATGATGTACAGCAGGAGCGCACCGATGGCGATGACGGCCAGACCCTCCTCTGCCGTCGCCGTCGGAGAGCCGTCGTCGCCGCCGATGGGCGACCCCGTGACGATCTGCCAGATCACGATCGCGGCGCCGTACAGCCCGTACGTCAACAGCGAGATGGTTCCGACGCCGAACAGGCCGAGCACGCTGCGCATCGACAGGTACCGCATGGCCTGGGCGCCGGTGTAGTCGCCGTCTTCCTTCGGGTAACCGAAGTACCGGGCGACCCGCGCGCAGTTGACCTCCGCGAGCCGGCGCCCGCCCGCACGCACGCGGCGGCGCGTGGCGGGCACGGCGAGTGCCGGTAGCACGACGACGAGGTAGGCCATCTCGACGACCGCGCCAACACCTCCCAGCACGAGCCCGGCGAAGCCGAGGACCGCGCGCCGGGAGAGGTTTCGGCGAGTTGGGACGAACATGAGGCCAGGTTAGGCGAGTGTGCCGAGCCGCACATTGCGGTTTCCCGCATGATTGACCTGCGGTATTTCCCCCTCAGATCCTGCGGTCAACCGCGTGGCCGACCGGCTCCGCCATCCCTAGCGTGGAGATCGTCAACGCCCCGATCGACCGAAAGGCCCGTTTGATGAACTTGTCTCTCACCGCACCCGCCGAGCCGATGGACGGTATCGCCGGTCTCGCCGTGGACCTGATGGACAGGTTGGGTGGACCGGGAGCCGCGCTGCTCGTCGGCATCGACAACGTGTTCCCGCCGATGCCGAGCGAACTGGTGCTGCCGCTGGCCGGGTTCGCCGCGAGTCAGGGCACGATGACGCTCGTCAGCGCGCTGATCTGGACAACTGTGGGCTCGGTGGCCGGCGCCATGCTCACCTACTACCTCGGTGCGCTGCTCGGTCGCGAGCGAACCAGGTCACTGATCATCAGGGCCCCACTGCTGAAGGGGTCCGACTTCGACCGTACTGAGAGATGGTTCCAGCGGCATGGCACCAAGGCGGTGTTCTTCGGCCGGATGGTGCCCCTGTTCCGGAGCCTGATCTCCTTACCCGCGGGCGTGGAACGCATGCCGATCTGGAAGTTCCTCGCCCTCACCACCGCGGGCAGCCTGATCTGGAACTCCGGCTTCGTGGTGGCCGGCTACCTCCTCGGTGCCAACTGGCAGGTCGTGGACCAGTACGCGGGCACGTTCCAGAAGATCGTCATCGGGCTCGTCGTCCTGGTGATCGTCGTGTTCGTGGTACGTCGGGTGCGCGAGCGCCGCCGCGAGCAGGCCGAACCGACCACCCGCGGCGACTGAGCGCTAACGCGCGGGGCGGACCACCGCCGCCGACGTGCCACCGTGGCGGACCGGCTCACCCGCCGCGACGACCGATCCGTCTCGGCGGAACTCCAGACCGGCGGCGATACCGATGCCCGTACTGGTGTCGAACTCGTGGCCGAGTGCCTTGAGCGCAACACCGGTGGGGGCGTCGATGAATGCCGACTCCGCCAGGGTCTTGGCCGTGTTCCGTTGCGTGGCGCGAGGCGCGGCGATCGCCTCCGGCAGGGACATCCCGAAGTCCAGCCGGTTGACCACGATCTGCAGCACCGTCGTGATGATCGTCGTCCCGCCCGGGGAGCCGATCGCGAAGAACGGCTTGCCGTGATGAAGGACGATCGTCGGCGACATGCTCGACCGCGGGCGCTTGCCGGGGGCCGGGAGGTTCGGGTCGGGAGCGTCGCCCTGGGTCGGCGCGAAGTTGAAGTCGGTCAGCTCATTGTTCAGCAGGAAGCCGCGACCCGGCACGACGATTCCGCTGCCGCCGAGTTGCTCGATGGTGTTGGTGTAGGACACCACGTTGCCCCAGCGGTCGCTGACCACGAAGTGATTGGTGTGCGTGCCTTCCAGACCGCCGGGGGTGGCCTGGCCTGCCGTCTGGCACCCACCAGGGCCGAACGGGTCCCCGGGCGCGGCCGGGCTGGTGCCGGCGGCGTTCGGGTCGATCTGGCACGCGCGCTGGGCGGCGAAACGATCAGAAAGGAGTTGCCGCTGAGGAACGTCAACGAAGTCCGCGTCGCCGATGTAGCGGTTCCGGTCGGCGAAGGCGAGCCTACTGGCCTCCAGGTAGTGATGTAGGGCCTGCGTCCGGTCCATGCCGGACATGTCGAACCGCTCGAGGATGTTCAGCGCCTCGCTGACCGTGATGCCACCGCTGGAAGGAGGAGCCATGCCATAGATGTCGTAGTCGCGGTAGCGCGAGTGAGTCGGCCGGCGGTCGACCGTGCGGTAGGCCTCGACGTCGGACATCGTCATCAACCCGGCCGGCGGATCGATGGTGGCGTCCGGAGCCAGTGGCGGTTCCTGGACGGCGTCGACCATGTCGCGGCCAATGGCGCCCTCGTAGAAGGCGTCGGTGCCGCGCTTGGCGATCTGCCGGTAGGTGTCGGCCAGGTCGGGGTTGCGCATGAGGGTGCCGACCTCGGGCACCTCACCGCCGGGCAGGAACAGCTCGGCGCTGGAGGTGAACTGCGCCAACCGGTCGGCGTTCGAGGCGATCTGGCCGCGAACGGCCTGGTCCAGGGGGAAGCCCTTGTCGGCTACTCGGATGGCTGGCTTGAGCAGGTCGTCGAGTTCGAAGCGGCCCCATCGCTGCAGCGCTCGTTCCCAGGTGGCCAGCATGCCGGGCACGCCGACGGACAGGCCGCTGGTGACGGCCGTGGAGAACTCGTAGGGCTCGCCGGTCGCCGGGTCGATGAACATCGTCTCGCCGCCCGCGGCTGGGGTGGTCTCCCGGCCGTCGATGGTCGAGACCTGCCGGGTGCGGGCGTCGTAGTAGACGATGAAGCCACCGCCGCCGAGGCCGGCGACGAACGGGTCGGTGACCCCGAGCGTCGCCGCGACCGCGACCGCCGCGTCGGCGGCGGTGCCGCCGTGGCGCAGCACCTCGATCCCGGCTTCCGTCGACTCCAGGGTGTCGGATGCGACCGCGCCGCCGTAGCCAACCGCCACTGGCCGCTCGACGGACCGATCGGACGACCGAGCAGCCGACTGATCGGCAGACCGGTCCGCAGACTGGTCGACGGACCGATCGGCGCCTGCGGTCGTCGCCCCGGCGGTGAGCGCTGTGGCCAACAGGAGCCCTACCGACAATGCCGACCCGAAACGACCTCCGCGCATGCCGCCCTCATCTCCTGGAGTTGACCTTCCCGGACTGTCTTACTCGCCCAGGCGGCAAGACACAACGACTCGTGGTCAACCGAGTACGAACAGGTCAATGCCGGCCCCCGTTCGGGTGCGGGTCGGTCGCGGTCGGACACGGGTCGGGCACGTTCGAACGTGGGGCGGGCACGTTCGAGCGCGTGACGGTCGCGTTCGAACGTGGGGCGGTCGCGGCCAGGCGCGGGCGGGCGCGTTCGAACCCGAATCGAACGCGGCCGGGCGCAGGTCGGGCGCGTTCGGGCCGCAGTCGGGCGCGGTGGGCGTGGAGCCGGTGAAGCGGCGGGGCGGTGAGGCGGCGGGGCGCGTTCGGGCGCAGTTGGGCGCAGTCCGGTGCGATCAGGCGCGGTCGGGCGCGGCGTTTACTCGGCGGACGTCGGCGCCGAGGCTGACCATGTTCTCGACCAGACGTGGGTAGCCGCGGTCGATGTGGAAGACGTCCCACACCTCGGTGACGCCGTCGGCACACAATCCGGCGAGCACCAGGCCGACGCCGGCGCGGATGTCGGAGGCCCATACCGGTGCGCTGGACAACCGGTCCACGCCGCGCACCACCGCGTGGTGGCCATCGGTGCGGGCGTCGGCGCCTAGGCGGATCATCTCCTCGATGAACCGGAACCGCGCCTCGAAGAGGTTCTCGGTGATCATCGACGTGCCGTCGGCGATGGCGCTCAGGGCGATGGCGAACGGCTGCAGGTCGGTGGCGAAACCCGGATAGGGCAACGTCACGAAGTCGACCGCGGTCGGACGGTCGTGCTGGACGATCCGGAAGGCGTGGCTGTCGACGTTCGTCACCTCGGCGCCGGCGGTGCGTAGCTTGTCCAGCACGAGGTCGAGGTGGTGCGGGTCAACTCCGCGCACGGTCACGTCGCCCTGGGTCATCGCCGCGGCGAAGGCCCAGGTCGCGCCGACGATCCGGTCGCCGATCACCCGGTGCTGGGTCGGCTGGAGGGCCTCGACGCCGTGCACGGTCAACGTCGACGTGCCCGCGCCCTCGATCTTGCCGCCCATCTGCTGCAGCATCGTGCAGAGGTCCACGATCTCCGGCTCGCGTGCGGCGTTGTCGATCACCGTGGTGCCGTTGGCGAGCACGGCGGCCATCAGGATGTTCTCGGTCGCGCCGACGCTGGGGAAATCGAGCCAGATCTGGGCGCCGTGCAGGCCCTCGGCCTCGGCGACCACACAACCGTGCTCGATCTCACTCTGCGCGCCGAGCTGGCGCAGACCGTTCTGGTGCATGTCCAGCGGCCGCGACCCGATCGCGTCGCCGCCGGGCATCGCGACCACGGCCCGCTTGCACCGGCCGACCAGCGGACCGAGCACGCACACCGAGGCGCGCAGCTTGCCCATGGACGCGGAGTCTGCGCGGTGGTTCAGGTCCGCGGGCGTGGTGATGGTGACCGTGTCACCCACGATGACGACCTCGCAGCCGAGGCTGCGCAGCACCTCGGCCATCAACGGCACGTCCAGAATCTGTGGGCAGTTGGTCAACGTGGTGGTGCCCTCGGCGAGCAACGCCGCCGCCATCAGCTTCAACACGCTGTTCTTGGCGCCAACGACCTCGACCTCACCGGTCAGCCGTGCGCCACCGTGAACCTGGAAGTGCTCTGTCACGAGCGCCCATCATGCCGCAGTACGCCGATCCGACCACCGACGGCCCGGGTCGACCAGCGCTACGGGCATGTTGACCTCCACATTGGTCGAGGTTGCAGGCTGGTACGAAGCGCTGCCGGCGACTGGAGGAAGCATGCGTGCGGTGTGGATGTCGGAGTTCGGCGGGCCAGAGGTGCTCGTGCCCAAGGACTCCCCCGATCCGATCCCCGGACCAGGCCAGGTGCTGATCGACGTGCGGTTCGCGAACATCACCTTCGTCGAGACCCAGGTTCGGGCCGGGACCGGGCCATTCCAGCCCGCCCTGCCGACGATCCCCGGCAACGGCGTCGGCGGCGTCGTGCGCACGGCCGAGGACCCCGGCCTGGTCGGCGCCACCGTGGTCACCAGTACCGGCGGCGCCGGCGGATACGCCGAACTGGTCGCCGCCGACGCCGACGGGCTCGTCATCCTGCCCGACAACCTCGCGGTGGACGACGCCGTCGCGGTGCTCGCCGACGGACGTACCGCCACCATGCTCGCGCACGCGGCCGACCTGCGGCCCGGCGACCGCGTACTCGTCGAGGCGGCCGCGGGCGGGGTCGGCAGCCTGCTCGTCCAGCTGGCCAGCACCGCGGGCGCGTACGTCATCGCCGCGGCGGGTGGGCCGCGCAAGGCCGACATCGCCCGTGAACTCGGCGCCGACCTCGCGATCGACTACCTCGCGCCGGACTGGGCCACCCACGCCGGCCAGGTCGACGTGGTGTTCGACGGGGTCGGCGGCGACATCGGGCGCGCGGCCTTCGACATCCTCAGACCTGGCGGACGGCTCCTGGCCTACGGACTCGCCAGCGGCACCTGGAACGACGTCACCGACGAGGAGGCCGCGGCCCGCGACATCACCAGGATCCGCCCGGCCCCCACGCCGGCACAGCTACGCCAGTTCACCGAGACCGCCATCGCCGAGACCGCGGCCGGGCGGCTCCGGCCACTGATCGGACAACGGTTCCCGCTCGACAAGGCCGCCGACGCGCACACGGCCATCCAGTCACGCGCCACCGTCGGCAAGACGCTGCTGGCGGTACGCCGCTGACGGCATCGGTATCGTCCAGGGCATGGCGGTCCACATCACGCGGGTGTACACAAAAGTCGGCGACAACGGCACCACCGCGCTCGGCGACGGGCACCGGGTACCCAAGACCGATCCGCGCCTCGCGGCCTACGCCGACGTGGACGAGGCCAACGCCGCGATCGGCGTCGCCGTGGCCATGGGTGGGCTCGACGACGAGCTCACCACCGTGCTGCAGGCCGTGCAGAACGACCTCTTCGACGTCGGGGCCGACCTGTGCTCCCCGATCGTCGAGAACCCGAAGTACCCGCCACTGCGCATCACCGAGGCCTACCTCACCCGCCTCGAGACCTGGTGTGACGAGTTCAACGCCCGCCTCGACAAGCTCACCTCCTTCATCCTCCCCGGCGGCACCTCGGGCGCGGCCCTGCTGCACGTCGCCAGGACCGTCACCCGGCGGGCCGAGCGCGGCGCCTGGCGGCTCATCGAGACCGACGCCGACCGGACCAACCCGCTCGCCGCCCGCTACCTCAACCGGCTGTCCGACCTGCTGTTCGTCCTCGGCCGGGTGGCCAACCCGGGCGGCGACGTGCTGTGGCGGCCGGGCGGGGACCGGTAACCAGGATTACTGCGAACGGACCGTTCAGGCCCGCCTGACCTGGGTAGTCACCGGGCCATGTCAGTCACGCGCACCACGAACAACACCACCCGGGTCCTCGGTTGGGCCGGCATGGCCTGCTACGGCACCATCCACCTGCTCATCGGCTACCTCGCGCTGCGCATCGCGTTCGGCGACCGCGCCGAGCAGGCCGACCAGCAGGGCGCGCTCACCGAGGTCGGCACCGGCGGCGCCGGCCAGATCATCCTGTGGATCCTCGCCGTCGGACTGTTCGCCTACGCCGCGTGGCAACTCCTGCTGGCCGCCACGAGCTTCCAGTGGGTCACCAAACAGGGCAAACGCACCCGTAAACGCGTCGCTGCCGTCGTCAAGGCGGTCATCGGGGTCTCCCTCGGCATCACCGCGTCCCGACTCGCCAGCGGCGCCGGCAGCAGCGGCTCCGGCGACCAGCAACAACAGTCCTGGACCGCCGACCTGCTGTCCCTGCCCGCCGGGCGGTTACTCGTCGGCGCGGTGGCCGTGGCCGTCATCGCGGTCGCGGTCGGGTTGGTCCGCCAGGGCGTGCGCAAGTCGTTCCTCGACGACCTGGACACCACCGACCTGCCCACCGGCAGCCGCCGCTGGGTGACCCGCCTCGGCGTCGCCGGCTACCTCGCGAAGGGCCTGGTGCTCGGCATCGTCGGCGGGTTGATCGGCATCGCCGCGTTGCGGCACAACGCGGGCGAGGCCGGCGGCCTCGACACCGCGCTCAAGACGGTCGCCAGCCAGCCGTTCGGCACCGCCGCGCTCGTCGTGGTCGCCCTCGGCCTGGCCGCGTACGGCGTCTACTGCCTGGCCGCGGCCAAGGCACACCGAACCTAGGAAGCCCAGGGCAGCCGGCCGGGCGGCGCCGACTCCAGCCAGGACAGGAACCCGGTCAGCGCGTCCGGACCCATCGCGATCTCCACGTCGGCATCGGCGCTGGTCGCCCGCGCGCGGAACCGCAGCACCCGCGACGCGGGCGGCATGCTGTACAGCTCCGGACCGGACGGCTCACGACGGTCGGCGATCTCCAACCCACTCCGGTGGATCACCCGATCGGGGCCCGGCCGCAGGCTCAGCACCCGGAACCAGACGAACTCGTCTCCCTGGTACCGGCCGACGCCCAGATGCCAGCCCTTGGCCGAGTCGTCCAGCCGGGTGCGCAACGCCGCGTGTACCCCACCGGAGCGCAGCGCGCGCAACCGGCGCACGGTCAGCCAGAAGAGCACCACCGTGACGAGGAAGAGGACCGCTACGACGACGACAGTGATGTCCACGACGGCCCGCCCCCGCCAGCCGTCAGTCCGTCTGTCCCGCAGCGCGCAGTCGAGCGAGTGCTCTCGCGCGCGTGTGCTCGTCGGCGTCGAGGTCGGCCCTGGCCTGGGCCACGTCGATCTCGTCGGCCAGGTCGGCTGACTCGGCGAGGACACTCACGGTGTCCGCGGTGACCGAAAGGAAGCCGCCGTGTACCGCGGCGGTCACGGTCTCGTCTGCCGTCGTCCGCACGGTGACTACACCGCCCTCGACCAACTGTCCGAGTACGGGCTCGTGACCGGGCATGATGCCGATCTCGCCCTCGGTGGTCTGGGCGACGACAAACGTGGCGGTACCCGACCACAGGCGTCGTTCCACGGCGACCAACTGGACGGACATCTCGGCCACGCGGTACCTCCCTCGGTGAGCTTGGGTCGAAGTCTAATTGACCTGTTGGCAACCTCTCCCACCAGGCCGGTGTCATTACGGGTGAAACCAGTCACCTAGCCGAAACCTGGGGCACCCATGAGTGAGGCGGAGTTCGCCGACTTCGTGACCCACCGCTCCCCCGCGCTACTGCGCTCGGCCTACCTGCTGTGCGGCGGCGACCACGCCGCCGCGGAGGACCTGCTGCAGGAAGTCCTCGAACGGGTGTTCCTCCGCTGGCGACACATCCGCGACCACCCCGAGTCCTACGTCCGCGCCGCGCTCGCCAACGCGGCCACCAACCGCTGGCGCCACCGAGCCCGCCGGATCCGCGAGGCACCGCTGACCGCCGACGCCCCGGAGCCGGCGACCATCGGGCCCGAGCAGTACGTGCTCGATCACGACCTCGTCGTCCGCGCGTTGGCCGCGCTGCCGCCGAGGATGCGCGCCGTCCTCGTCCTGCGCTTCTTCGACGACCTGTCCGAGGCGGAGACTGCCACCGCGCTGCGGTGTGCCGTCGGCACGGTGAAGAGCCAGACCTCCCGCGGGCTCGCCCGGCTCCGCGAGCACCTCGACCCCGTCCCCGAACACCGGAGCGCCTGATGGACAACCGTGACCTCACCAGGGCCCTGCGTGCCGCCACCGAGGACCTCGAGCCACGCCTCGGCTTCACCGACGACGTCGTCACCGCGAGCCGACGGCGCCGGACCAGAAACCGGATCACCGTGGCCGCCGCCGTGACCGGCACCCTCGTCGTCGCCGCCGTGGTGGTGGCGGTGCCGAGCGCGGTCTCCGCACCACCATCGCCCGGCGCCTCGACCACCGCCGCGCCCCAGCCCAAGGACGACTGGCGCATGACCCACCTCGGCGGCGAGCACATCGACGACGCGCTCCGCGTCACCGGGATCGTCGAGGCCTGGCAGACCGGCCTGCGATCCGGCCAGCGCGTCAACCGCGACGGCGGCTACGACGACCGGACCGGCGACCCGCACGTGTACTGGGCGGGCGACACCCCCTACGGCGAGGCCGCGATCGTCGTACAGCCCGTCCGCCTGGGGCACGACGAGGAGCGCGTCCTCACCGGTCTGGTCGCCGCCGCACCCGGCTCCCCCGCGCCCCGCCTGCTCGGCGTGCAGGAGGACGACCCCGGCGAACAGGGCCACTTCGTGCTCCCCGACGACCGCACCGTGCTCGCCGTGGCACATCCCGACTCCGCCATGTGGGTGTCCCCGGAGATCGACTACACCGGCGAGGGCTCGCGGCGTGACTGGACGTCCCTCCCGCTCCAGGACGGCGTCGGCATGATCCGCCTGCCGGCGGGCACCAACCCGCTCAACGTGCGACTCATCGCAGGCGGCCGACCGGAACGGGAGAACATGAAGCTCGGCGGACACCTGCCCCTCGTCCTGACCAGCGACCCCGAACCGGCCCAACCGGTCCGGCGGGGCCTGCCGTGGGACACCTCGGTCGAGTTCGGGGACCTGGGCGACCTGTTCGATCCCGACGCCGTGTTCGCCAAGGCCCTCCGGGACAGCGGACTGCTCGACCCATCCTCCTATCAGGACCAGCGGTCGCCGTGGCTCATCGCGACGAGAGTGACCGACGGCGTCCTGATCATCGGCGAGGAACAGGAACTGGACCACCCGGCGTACCTGTACGCGGCGATGCCCGGCCGCGACGGCCGGTACGTCGTGGAGCGCATGTCCGTGGCCGACCCCGACACCGTCCTGCCGGTGGTCCGCAGGCTCCCCGACTCGGCCTGGTTGGTCGCGGCGTTCGGGAAACCGTTGCGCTACCGGGCTTCCCCGACCGCGACCTGGTCCCCGCCAGCCCACGACGCCACGTTGCTGCCGCCAGAGGCGACTCAGGTACTTGTCGACGACCAGGTGGTCACTTTGCCGTAGCCGCAACGAGAACGGCGCCCCCGCGACTCGCGGGGGCGCCGTTCTCGTTGTCCGGCAAGCTACTTCTTGGTGATCTCGCGGTACTTCTTCTCCAGGTCGTCCAGGCCACCGATACCGAGGAAGGCCTGCTCCGGGTAGGAGTCGAAGTCGCCCTTGGCGATCCGGTCGAAGGCCTCGACGGTCTCCTCGCGCGGCACCGTGGAACCCGGCTGACCGGTGAACTGCTCGGCCACCAACATGTTCTGCGACAGGAAACGCTCGATCCGGCGTGCCCGCTGCACGGTCACCTTGTCCTCTTCGGACAGCTCGTCCATGCCGAGAATCGCGATGATGTCCTGCAGCTCCTTGTACTTCTGCAGGATCCGAATGACCTCGGAGGCCACCGCGTAGTGCTTCTCCCCGACGATCGCCGGGTTCAGAATGGTCGACGTCGACGCCAGCGGGTCCACCGCCGGGAAGATGCCCTTCTGGAACACCGACCGGGAAAGCTCGGTGGTGGCGTCCAGGTGGGCGAAGGTCGTCGCCGGGGCCGGGTCGGTGTAGTCGTCCGCCGGCACGTAGATCGCCTGCATCGAGGTGATCGACCGGCCCTTGGTCGAGGTGATCCGCTCCTGCAGCTCGCCCATCTCGTCGGCCAGCGTCGGCTGGTAGCCCACCGCGGAGGGCATCCGGCCGAGCAGCGTCGACACCTCGGAACCCGCCTGGGTGAACCGGAAGATGTTGTCGATGAACAGCAGCACGTCCTGGTTCTGCACGTCGCGGAAGTACTCCGCCATCGTCAGCGCGGACAGCGCGACCCGCATACGCGTGCCGGGCGGCTCGTCCATCTGCCCGAACACGAGCGCGGTGTCGTTGATGACCCCGTCCTCGCTCATCTCCAGGAACAGGTCGGTGCCCTCACGGGTGCGCTCGCCGACCCCGGCGAACACCGAGGTGCCACCGAAGTTACGCGCGACGCGGGTGATCATCTCCTTGATCAGCACCGTCTTGCCGACCCCGGCACCGCCGAACAGGCCGATCTTGCCGCCGAGCACATAGGGCGTCAGCAGGTCGATGACCTTGAGGCCGGTCTCCAGCATCTGGGTGCGGCCCTCGAGCTGGTCGAACGCCGGTGGCTTGCGGTGGATCTCCCACTTCTCGAGGTCCTCGCCGTAGCCGGGCACGTCCAGGCACTCACCGAGCGCGTTGTAGACGTGGCCCTTCACCTTCTCGCCGACCGGCACGGAGATCGCGCCGCCGGTGTCGGTGACCTCGGCGCCGCGCACCAGACCGTCCTGCGGCTGCAGGGAGATCGTGCGGACGAGGTTGTCGCCGAGGTGCTGGGCGACCTCGAGGGTCACCGTCTTGCGCAGCTCCTCGAACTCGATTTCCACCTTGAGGGCGTTGAACAGCTCGGGGACCGCGCCGCGGGGGAACTCGACGTCGACCACGGGCCCGGTCACCGACACGATGCGGCCCTTGGCTGCGTTCTCGGTTGTCGTCATCAGTCTTCACTTCCTACCGCGGCGAGCGCGTTCGCTCCACCGACGATTTCGCTGATCTCCTGGGTGATCTGGGCCTGCCGCGCCTGGTTCGCGAGGCGGGTGTAGGTCTGCACCAGATCGCTGGCGTTGTCCGACGCCGACTTCATGGCGTTGCGCTGCGCGGCCAACTGAGAGGCCGCCGCCTCCAGCAGAGCGGCGTAGATCCGGGTGTTGATGTACTTGGGCAGCAGTGCCGAGAGCAGGGCCTCCGCGTTGGGCTCGAACTCGTAGGCCGGTGCGATCACGTCGCTGGCCGGCTTGGTCTCCTCGGCCGTCTCGTCGACCTCGGTGTACTCGACCTCCAGCGGTGCGATCCGCTTGGCCACCGGGACCTGGGAGAGCATCGAGCGGAACTCGGAGTAGATGATGTGCAGCTCGTCGAGACCGAGGATGCCGTCCGCGCCCGCCTGGTCGCCCTCGTCGTCCTCGCCGGCCAGGAACGCCTCCACCAGCGTGGTGCCGATCTCGGCCGCGTTCTCGTACCTCGGCAACTGGGTGAACCCGGTCCAACTGCCGGCGAGTTCGCGATCGCGGAACCGGTAGTAGTCGAGGCCCCGGCGACCGATCACGTACAGCACCGGCGTCTTGCCCTGCTCACGCAGCAGCGAGAGCAGCTCCTCCGCCGCGCGCACCACGTTGGTGTTGTAGCCGCCGCTCAGGCCCTTGTCGCTGGTCACCACCAGCACACCGACCCGGCCGGGGTTCTCCCGCTCGGTCAGCAACGGGTCGTCCAGAGTGGACGCCGCGCTGGCCAGTGCGGAGAGCACCTTGGTGATCTCCGCGGTATACGGCCGGGACGCGTCCACCCTGGCCTGCGCCTTGCTGATGCGCGAGGTGGCGATGAGCTCCATCGCCTTGGTGATCTTCCCGATCGACCTGGTCGACCGGATCTTCTGCCGTAGCTCGCGAAGTTGTGCCATGGGGGTTTCCCGGTCAGCTCTTGGGCGCGGGCCGGTTGACCTTGACGGTCTCCTGCCCGACCTCGTCGGCGGCCATGGCCTCAGCGTCCGCCTCGACCAGACTCTTGCCCTCGGCGGTGGTGAAGCCCTTCTTGAACTCGGTGGCGGCCGCGACGACCCGCTCGGCGAGCTCGTCGGTCCACGCACCGCCACCGCGGATCTCGGCGAGGATGCCCTCGTGCCGGTGGCGCAGGTTCTCCGCCAGCTCCCGGTTGAACCGCGCGACGTCCTCGATCGGCACCTCGTCGAAGTGGCCGTTGGTGCCCAGGAACACGGTCACCACCTGCTGCTCGACCGGCACCGGCGAGTACTGCGACTGCTTGAGCAGCTCGTAGAGCCGGCCACCGCGGTCCAGCTGCGCGCGGGAGGTCGCGTCCAGGTCGGAGGCGAAGGCGGCGAACGCCTTGAGCTCCTCGTACTGCGACAGGTCGATCCGCAGCGAGCCGGACACCTTCCGCATGGCCTTGATCTGCGCCGAACCACCGACTCGGGACACCGAGGTGGTCACGTCGACCGCCGGGCGCTGACCGGAGTTGAACAGGTCGGACTGGAAGAAGCACTGCCCGTCGGTGATCGAGATGACGTTCGTCGGGATGTAGGCCGAGATGTCGTTGGCCTTGGTCTCGATGACCGGCAACCCGGTGAGCGAGCCGGCGCCGAGCTCGTCGGACAGCTTCGCGCAGCGCTCGAGCAGCCGGGAGTGCAAGTAGAAGACGTCGCCGGGGAACGCCTCGCGGCCCGGCGGGCGGCGCAGCAGCAACGACAGCGCGCGGTAGGCCTCGGCCTGCTTGGTCAGGTCGTCGAACACGATAAGCACGTGCTTGCCCTGGTACATCCAGTGCTGGCCGATGGCCGAGCCGGTGTAGGGGGCCAGCCACTTGAAGCCGGCCGAGTCCGACGCGGGAGCGGCGACGATCGTGGTGTACTCCAGCGCGCCGTGCTCCTCGAGCGCCGCGCGCACCGAGGCGATCGTGGAGCCCTTCTGGCCGACCGCGACGTAGATGCAGCGCACCTGCTGCTTGGGGTCGCCGGTCTCCCAGTTCGCACGCTGGTTGAGGATCGTGTCCACGCAGACCGCGGTCTTGCCGGTCTTGCGGTCGCCGATGATCAGCTGGCGCTGGCCGCGGCCGATCGGGGTCATCGCGTCGATCGCGGTGATGCCGGTCTGCAGCGGCTCGCTCACCGGCTGGCGCTGCACCACCGAGGCGGCCTGCAGCTCCAGGGCGCGGGTCTCGGTGGAGTCGATCTCGCCGAGGCCGTCCATCGGCTTGCCGAGCGGGTCGACCACGCGACCGAGGAACGCGTCCCCGACCGGGACCGAGAGGATCCGGCCGGTCCGCTTGACCTCCTGACCCTCCTCGATCTGCTCGTAGTTACCCAGGATCACGACACCGATCCGGCGCGGCTCCAGGTTCTGGGCCACCCCGAGGATGCCGCCGGGGAACTCCAGCAGCTCGTTGGCCATGGTCGAGGGCAGGCCCTCGACGTGCGCGACGCCGTCACCGGTGTCGGCCACGAGGCCGACCTCCTCCCGGCTGACGTCGGGCGAGTAACTGGACACGTAGTTGTCGATCGCACTGCGAATCTCGTCCGACGAGATCGTCAGCTCCGCCATGGCGTTCCCGCTCCTACCGTCTTGTACTTCAATGTCTGGGGGTCCAATGCCGCTCAACCGGCCAGGCGCCGACGCAGCTCGTCGATCCGGCCGATGGCGCTGCCGTCGATGACCTCGTCACCGACCTTGACGACCAGGCCGCCCTGAATCCTCGGGTCGACCTCGACGTGCAGCGCGATCGGTCGCGCGTAGATCCGGTCCAGCGCCGCGGCCAGCCGGTCCTGCTGCTGGCTGCTCAGCGGGCCGGCGGAGACCACGTAGGCCACCGACCGTTCCCGCCGCTTGGCCGCCTCCGCGGCCAGCTCGGCGAGCCCGACGACCAGCGCCCTGCCCTGCGGCGCGACCACCAGCTGCTCGACCAGCGCGACGGTGACCGACTCCGACTTGTCGGCGATCAGCGACGCCACCAGCGCCGCCTTGGCCGAGTTCGGCGCTGACCGGTCGGTCAGTGCCTGCTCCAGCCTGCTGTCACCAGCCACGATACGGCCGAACCGGAACAGCTCGTCCTCCACCGCGTCCAGCCTGCCGTCGCGCTCGGCCCGCACCAGCAGCGCGGTCCGACCGAGGTGGTCGATCCCGTCGACCAGCTCACGCGGCGTCGACCACCGTTCCCGCACGGCGGCGGCGAGCACCCGCAGTGCCTGGTCGCTGACCTTGCCGGACAGCAGACCGGACAGCAGCTGCTCGCGACGCTCCGGGGAGGCCGACGAGTCGCCGATGGCCCGGCGCAGGCCGACCTCGGCGTCCAGCAGCCGAACGACCGCGAACAGCTCGTCGCCGAGCTGGTCGGCGCCCGCGGCCGCGGCCGTGGCCTTGGTGGACCGCGACCGGGTGGCCGGCTTGGCTTTCGCCGTGCCCGATGCCGTACCCGATGCCGTGCCGAGCACGTCGAGCAGCGTGAGCTCGGCTGCGGCCAGGGCGTCGCGACTAGCGGCGTGGAATGTCATCAGCGGGTCCTAGTTCTTGGCGGCGGGCGCCGACACCGCGTCGAGGTCGTCGAGGAACCGGTCGACCGTGCCGCTGCGCCGCGCGTCGTCCTCGAGGGACTCGCCGACGATCCGGCTGGCCAGCTCGACCGCGGTCCGGCCGAGGTCGGCCCGCAGCTCGGCGACGATCTGCGCACGCTGGGCCTCCAGCTGTGCCTGGCCCTGAGCCACGATGCGCGCGGCCTCGTCCTGGGCCTGCACCCGCAGCTCTTCCTTGATCTGCTCGGCTTCCAGCCGGGCGTCGTCGCGGATGCGTGCCGACTCGGCACGGGCCTCGGCCAGCTGCGCGGTGTAGGTCTGCAGTGCCTTCTCGGCCTCGGCCTGAGCGAGTTCGGCCTTCTTGATGCCGCCCTCGATCTTCTCCGCCCGCTCCTTGTACGCGGCCTCGAAGCGCGGCACCGCGAACTTCCACAGCACGAACAACAGGAGCAGGAACGCGATGAGACCGAGGATGAGCTCGGAAGTGTGCGGCAGAACCGGATTCGGCTCGTCGGCGGCCAGCACGATGGTGTTCAACATGGCGTCTCCTTACCCAGCGCGGCGAAGGTCAGGCGGCGTAGGCGATGAAGAAGAGCACCAGACCGATCAGGGCCAGCACCTCGGTCAGCACGAAGGTGGTCCAGGCGATGTTCATCAGCTTGCCCTGGGCCTCCGGCTGCCGGGCGGTGCCGTTGATGACGGCGGCCCAGATGATGCCAACACCGATGCCGGGGCCGATCGCGCCGAGGCCGTAGCCGATGAGCGCCAGGCCCGGGTTGAGGTTGACCGGATCCTGGGCAAGAAGGATGTTGCTCACGTGTTTCCCTTTCAAACTCGGTCCGCGCCAGTGCGTGGATCGGGTGTGTGTCTGTTGTTTTCCCGGTGTTCGGCAGGTGTTCGGCTCAGTGGTCCGAGGACATCGCCTGTCCGATGTAGTTGGCGGACAGCAACGCGAAGATATAGGCCTGGATCACCATGATCAGTGCCTCGACGAACGTCATCGCGATGTTGAAGGCGAAGGCCACCACCGAGACGCCCTTGAGTGCGCCAGCGCCCTCGATCAGCAGGAACTCGCCGGCGATGGCGAACACCATGAGAATGAGGTGTCCGGCGAACATCGCCGCGAAAACTCGGATCGCCAGCGTGATCGGGTTCATGATGAACTTCGTGAACAGCTCGATCGGCGTGAGCAGCAGGTAGATGGGCTTCGGCACGTTGGGCGGGAACAGCTGGTGCTTGAAGTACCCGATGAACCCGTGTCGGCGGAACCCCGCCCCGTGGTAAACGGGGTAGACGACCAGGATCGACAACGCCAGTGGGAACCCGATGTGGGAGAACGACGGGAACTGGATGACCGGGATGAGCCCGAAGATGTTGTTCACCAACACAAAGGTGAACAACGCGAGAACAAGCGGCACGAAGGGCAGGAAGTCCTTCGACCCGATCTGTTCGCGCGCGATGTTGTTTCGGCCGAAGTCGTAGACCGACTCGGCGAAGTACTGGAACTTACCCGGCACGACCTGCAACCGGCGGGATGCCAGGAGGAAGAACGCCGAGATGATGATGACCGACAGGACGATCAGCACCATCGGCTTCGTTACCGAGCCGAAAATGGGCGGCAGGAAGAAATCACCCGCGCCAGGGGGAACGAACTCGCCACCCTCTGCTAGCCACAGCGCCCGCAACTGGGCTCCTTCCGGTTCTCCCGGCCGGCAGATATCCCGCCGGGGGAATCGTCACGATCAGGACTTAACGTACCTCAGCGACCCTGGGCATCTGACAGCGGCACCCCTGCCTCCCAGGGGTGCCCCAAGTGCCCTGCCGCGCACCATATCAGCCACTCTCGGGCTAGAAGGACGCGCGTACTACTTGGCGTGCACATCACACCTGCCAGCACCGATCGCCGGCCGGTGATCCAGTTGAAGATCTACTGCTGGTCGCTGTCCATGATCAGCGTGGGGATCTTGGTGCGCCGGAAGGCGATCATGTCCATCGCCGCCCAGACCACCACCACCGCGAGCATGGTGAACGCCAACGACTCGGTGTGCAGGAAGCCGACGTTGCCCAACAGCAACATCACCACCAGCAGCACGAGCATCTTGCCGATGAACCCGCCGAGGGCGGCACCCATCACCATCATCGGGTTGAACGCGGCGGTCCGTCTCATCAGCCACAGCGTGGCGAACGATGAGGCGAACGCCACTATGCCGCCGACGAGCGCGCCGAGTGAACCCTCGACCCCCGCCACCAGCGTGCCGACCGTGATACCCGCCACCACGACCGCGATCGCCGGCCACATCGCGTAGCGCAGCATGGCATCGGCGAGCTTGTGTACCGACTCGGCGTGGCTGCGCGGCATGTCCGCGAGCAGGCCGAGTCCCAGCTCTTCGTTATCCGTCTTCTCAGTCATCGCTGCCTCAGTCTAGGTACGGCCGAAACGATCAATGCGATCAGGAGGCCGAAACCCATCACCCAGACCACCGCGAACGCGTCGAACAGGGTCATCGCGACCGTGCCGAAGGCCAGTACCGCGGCCCACAGGTAGATCAGCAGCACCGCGCGTCGCTGGGAGTGACCGAGCTCCAACAACCGGTGGTGCAGGTGCATCTTGTCGGCGTGGAACGGGCTCAGGCCCTTGCGGGTCCGCCGCACGACCGCCATCAGCAGGTCCAGCAGCGGCACGAACAGCACCGCGGCGACCACCAGCAACGGGGACAGCAGCGCGATCGTCTCGGTGCCGTCCGGGGCGACCACCCGCCCCGAGGCCGAGGTGCTCGCGGCGGCCATCATCAGGCCGATCAGCATCGAGCCGGAGTCGCCCATGAAGATCTTCGCCGGCTGGAAGTTGTGCGGCAGGAAGCCGAGACAGGCCCCGGCGAGCGTGGCCGCGATCATCGCCGGCGCGTAGTTGTTCACGTCGCCGCCGGACTCGTCCAGCAGGTGCAGGGAGAACGCGCAGGTCGCCGCCGCGGAGATGAAGCCGACCCCGGCGGCCAGCCCGTCGAGGCCGTCGACGAAGTTCATCGCGTTGACCATCGTGAGCACCAGCAGCACGGTCAGGATCGCGCCCTGGTTCTGGTCGAGGACCAGCATCGAGCCGACGCTGTCGTCGCCGCCCCACGGCACCCAGACGATGATCCACTGCAGGCCGAACAGCACCAGGATGCCCGCGCAGGTGGTCTGGCCGGCGAGCTTGGTCAGCGAGTCGAGCTCGAACCGGTCGTCCAGCATGCCGATCAGCACGATGACCCCGCCGCCGATCAGCACGGCGGTCGGGTCGTAGGTGTACTCGAAGCCGCGGCGCAACGCCGGAAGCTGGTGTGCCAGCAGCATTCCGCCGCAGACGCCGAGGTACATGGCCACGCCGCCGAGGCGCGGGATGGGCACGGTGTGCACGTCGCGCTGGCGTGGATGGGCGACCGCGCCCCAGCGGATGGCGAACCGCCGGATCAGCCCGGTGAACAGGAAGGTCAGCACCGCGGCGGTCAGGCCGACGAGCAGGTACTCCCGGATCGGGAGTCCCTCTGGTTGGAAGTCCTGCGCGAGGTTCATCGCGGATACGCGGGGTGAGCGGCGGTGAGTTGACGCACGTCCGCGAGCACGGCGGCGTGCTCGGCGTCCCCGCCCGCGGTGCCCGGCTCGGCGAGCACCGCGCGGCCGATGAGCCGCGCGGTCTCGGCCATCGCGGACTCGGTCATCCCCTGGGTGGTCACGCTCGGCGAGCCGACGCGGATGCCGGAGGCGATCGCGGGCGGCGCCGGGTCGAACGGGATGGTGTTCTTGTTCAACGTGATGCCGGCCGCGTCACAGCGCAGCTCGGCCTCCGCGCCGGTGACCCCGAGCGCGCGCACGTCCAGCAGCGCGAGGTGGGTGTCGGTGCCGCCGGACACCGCGCGCATGCCCTCGGCCTCCAGGCCACCGGCCAGCGCCGCGGCGTTGGCCACGACCTGGGTCGCGTAGTCGTGGAACTCCGGCGTCGCCGCCTCGCGCAGGGCGACGGCCTTCGCCGCGACCCCGTGCATCAGCGGACCGCCCTGGTTGAACGGGAACACGGCCTTGTCGATCGCCTTCGCGTGCTCGGCACGAGAGAGAATCATGCCGCCACGGGGACCGCGCAGCACCTTGTGGGTGGAGAAGGTGACCACGTCGGCGAACGGCACCGGCGAGGGGATGACCTGGCCGGCGACCAGCCCGATGAAGTGCGCGGCGTCGACCATGAGGATCGCGCCGACCTCGTCGGCGATCGCGCGGAACGCGGCGAAGTCGATCAGCCTCGGGTACGCGGTGGCGCCGGCGATGATCATCCGGGGCAGGTGCGCGATGGCGAGGTCACGGACCTGGTCGTAGTCGATCAGCTCGGTGTCCGCGCGGACCCCGTAGGCGATCGGCTCGAACCAGCGGCCGGAGAAGTTGACCTTCGACCCGTGGGTGAGATGACCGCCCTGCTTGAGATCCATGGCCAACACCCGGTCGCCCGGCTCGCAGAACGCGGCGTAGGCGGCGAGGTTGGCGCTGGCCCCGGAGTGTGGCTGGAGGTTGGCGTGCGCGGCGCCGAACAGCTCCCGTGCCCTGGCGATGCCGATCTCCTCGGCCTGGTCCACCCGTGCGCAGCCACCGTAGTAGCGGCGGCCGGGATAGCCCTCGGCGTACTTGTTGGACAGCGTCGACCCGAGCGCGGCCAGGACGGCCGGGCTGGTCAGGTTCTCGCTCGCGATCAGTTGGAGGCCGCCTCTGAGCCGCTCGAGCTCTCCGAGTACGACGTCGGCGATCTCGGGATCCGTGCTGGCCAGGGCGTCGAAGTCCGGGCCCCAGAACGGCGTGTCCAAACGCGTTGCTTCTTCCACGAGGCTGCAGTGGCGTCAGGTTACCGCGCCCCCGCCGGCCTCCGATGTCGTGGTGACCGGGCGGCTCAGGAAGATCAACTCACCGAGCGCGGTGGCGACGGTGAAGCCGGCCGAGGCGTACAGGGTGCGCGCCCTGTCGTTGCCCGCCTTGACATCCAGCCAGATCTCGGTCGCGCCGGGGGTGCGCGCGGCGCGGTCGATCGCCGCGCGCAACAGCGCGCCGCCCAACCCCGCGCCCCGGTGCGCCCGCGCGATGACCAACCGGCGCAGCTCGATCTCCTGGCCGGCGAGCCCGGCGAGTACCAGGAACCCGACCGCACGGGCGTCGTGCACGGCGATGAGGTGTTCCTGGGCCGGGTCGGACAGCGCGCGCCGGTGCCAGGCCGGACCGGTGTCGCCGAGCCAGCACGCGGTGTCCCGGTCGGCCTCCCACGCGGTCACCGCCGCGAGATCGGCGGGGACCGTCGGACGCAGGGACACCATCAGGACGGGCTGCGCACCTCGGTGCCGACCACCTCGGCGACGGCCTCGACGCTGACCGCGCCCTCGCGCAGCACCACCGGCTCACCGCTGGTCAGGTCGACGATGGTGGAGGGCACCGGTTCGCCGGAGGGCCCACCGTCCAGGTACACCGCCACCGAGTCGCCGAGCTGGTCGCGGGCCTCGCCCGCGTTCGCGGCGGGTGGCTGGCCGGAGCGGTTCGCGCTGGAGACCGCCATCGGGCCGACGTCGCGCAGCAGCTCGATCGCCACCGGGTGCAGCGGCATGCGCAGCATCACCGTGCCGCCGCTGCGGCCGAGGTCCCAGGCAAGGGAGGGCGCGTGTGGCAGCACGATCGACAGGTCGCCCGGCCAGAACGCCTCGATCAGCTGCCTGGCCTGTTTGGGCACCGACAGCACCAGGCCGTCGATGGTCGACCACGAGCCGACCAGCACGCCGACCGGCATGTCCGGGCCGCGGTTCTTCGCCGCCAGCAGCGACTGGACCGCGGACGAGGAGAACGCGTCCGCACCGATGCCGTAGACCGTGTCGGTCGGCAGCACCACCAGACGCCCGGCGCGCACCGCACTGGCGGCCGCGGCTAGACCGTCCGCGCGATCCTGTTCGACCGCGCAGTCGTACACGACACTCACGGGGTCAGACCCTATACGCCCGGCTTGGTGATGTGCGGGGCCATCTCGCTCGCGCGTCGGCGCCAGGTCTGGCGGCGGAAGCGGAACACGATCGCGAACAGCAGTCCGGCGCCGGCCACGATGCCGATGAGCACCAGTATCGGGTTGGCCATCAGCCCGCCGGCGACCACCGTGATCAGCCCGAGGGCCACGGTCAGGATGGCCAGGCTGACCGCGATGCCCTCCGGCGACCAGGTCCAGCGGCGGCCGAGGGCGACCTCGCGCAGCAGCGCCTCGGCGCCGCGGTCGAGCTCATCGTCGGCCACCCGCAGCGACAGGATGCGCTCGGCGGCCTGCTCGCAGATCAGCAGCTGCTGTTCGCTCGTGATGACCAGCGTGTCGTCCCCGGTGCGCGCCCGGCACTGTTCGGCGACCGAGAACCAGGCGCTCGCCAGGTAGTAGCGCAGGGTCGGCTCGGCCGGCCGGTCGGCGACCAGGTTCTCCAGGTCGGCGACCGCGGCCGCGGCGCGCCCCTCGCCGATCAGGACCTGGGTGCTGCCCAGGCGGGCCAGCAGCGCCGCCAGGCCGCCGGCGGGCAGCGCTCGCCGGTAGTGCTCGTCGGCCTCCCGCCACCGACCGCGAGCGAGCAGCACATCACCCAAACCGATGTGATCGAGCGGATCGTCCCGCCGGCTGGTGGCTTCGGTGTACTCGTCGAACGCGGTGTCGAGCTTGCCGGCCAACAGCGCGGACCTGGCCAAATCGGCATGCTGACGCCCCGCCGGGTCCCCACCCGGAAGGTCGTCCGGCACCAGCCGCCATTTGACGATCACGTCCTGCCACGCCCGAAGCATTGGATCACCCCGGCGGGCACGTTACTCTCGGTAGACCCGTGTCGGGGGGTGTCGAGGTGAAGAACGTGCCGAGCTTGCGATCGCTGAGCTCGAGGTGGCTCGCGGTCTCCTGTGCCGCGCTCTACCTCGTGGTGAGTGCGGTGATCGGGGTCGCGCTGCTGGCCACGCCGCAGCCGCAGCCGGCAGGCGTGGCCAACGGCAACGACCCGACCTCGGTCGCGGAACGGAACGCCGGGAACGGGAACGGCAACGCCACGGCGACCGTGACCACCACCATCACCACCACCCGGCCGCCGCCGAACGGGTTCCAGCGGGTGACCGGGCCAGAGCTGGTGCAGACCGTGATCCCCCTCGGCTGGAAGGTGGCGCGTGGCGGCGCCCCGGGCGCGATGCGCGCGACCGACCCGGCCGACAGTGGCCGGTTCGTCGGCTACGGCGGCGCTCCGGCGGCGGCCGAGGACATCGCGGCGACGCACGCGACCAACGAGACGAAGTTCGCCGAGCGCACCGACGACTACGAGCGCATCGACATGAACCGGGCGACCTATGCCGGACACCCGGCGGTCGAGTGGGAGTACGAGCACGACGACGGCAGCGGCCGCCAGCACGTACGCGCGCTGTTCTGGCAGGTGGACGGCGTGGAGTACTTCATCTTCGCCTCCGGCCCCGACCCCCAGTGGCACCGGATGAAGCCCGTCTACGACCAGATGGTCGCCAACTCCCGTCCCTGATCCCACCCGCAGCGAAGGGTCCCTTGACTGCGTCCCCCGCAGCGAAGGAGCCCTTCGCTGCGGGCCGGGGGGCGGGGGGCGGTTAGGTGTGGCGGGCGGTGATGAAGCGGGGGCGGGCGGTCAGGTCGGTGTGCGGGGTGATGTCGGTCAGCACGCGGCGGGTGGCGAGCAGGTCGAGTACCTCGGCCTGGTGGGAGTCGTCGTGTTCCATGGCGAACCAGCCGCCCGGCCGCAGCAGGCGCGCGGCCGCGCGCACCACGTGCGGGATCACCGACAGCCCGTCCGCGCCGCCGAACACCGCGCCGAACGGGTCGTGCTCGGCCACCTCCGGCGGCACCTCGGTGCCCAGCGGCACGTAGGGCGGGTTGCAGACCAGCAGGTCGACCTGGCCGTCCAGGTCGGCCAGCAGCCCGGGGTCGGCCACGTCGCCGGCGTGCAGCACGACCGGCGCGCCGGTGCTCGCCCGCAGGTCCACGTTGCGTCTGGCCCAGGCCAGCGCGGAGGAGTCCAGCTCGACGCCGTGCACGGTCGCGTCCGGCCGGGCGGCCGCGATGGCCAGGGCGAGCGCGCCGGAGCCGGTGCACAGGTCGACGACCAGCGGCTCGGCGACCGCGCGCAGCGCGCCGACCCCCCACTCGAACAGCAGCTCGGTCTCCGGCCTCGGCACGAACACGCCGTGCCCGACCTCGACGGTGACCGGGCCGAACCCCGCCCAGCCGAGCAGGTGTTGCAACGGCACGCGTTTGGCCCGCTCGGTGACCAGCCGGCCGATCGCCTCGACCACCTGCCGGTCCACCAGCGGCACCAGCACCAGCTTGCCGCGCTCGGTGCCGAGCACGTGCGCGGCGATCAGCTCGGCGTCCACCCGGGGCGACGCGACCCCGGCGCCGGCGAGGATGCGCTCGGCCTCCATCACGGCGAGCCGAAGCGGCTGTCGGGTCATCGGCTCACGATCGCACACCCCGGCCTCGGCGACCCGCTCAACCGGACTGGCTGGCGGCCAGGCGCTCCTCGCGGTCGGCGACCCCGAGCGCGTCCAACACCCCGTCCAGGTCGCCGTTCATCACCTGGTCGAGGTTGTAGGCCTTGTAGTTCACCCGGTGGTCGGAGATCCGGTTCTCCGGGAAGTTGTAGGTCCGCACCCGCTCCGACCGGTCAACGGTCCGCACCTGGCTGCGCCGGTTGTCCGAGGCCTGTTTGGCCGCCTCCTCCTCGGCGGCGGCCACCAGCCGCGCCCGCAGCACCTGCAGCGCGCGGGTCTTGTTCTGCAGCTGGGAGCGCTCGTTCTGGCAGGACACCACGATCCCGGTCGGCAGGTGGGTGATCCGCACCGCGGAGTCGGTGGTGTTGACGCTCTGCCCGCCCTTGCCAGACGACCGGAACACGTCGATCCGCAGGTCCTTCTCGTCGATCTCGACCTCGACGTCCTCGACGTCCGGGTACACCAGCACGCCGGCGGCCGAGGTGTGGATGCGGCCCTGGGACTCGGTCACCGGGACCCGCTGCACGCGGTGCACGCCGCCCTCGAACTTCAGCCGGGACCACACGCCGTCCGCGGTCGGCACCTTGCTCTTGATCGCGACCGTGACGTCCTTGAACCCGCCGAGCTCGGTGTCGGTGCCGTCGAGCACCTCGGCCTGCCAGCCGTGCCGTTCGGCGTAGCGCAGGTACATCCGCAGCAGGTCGCCGGCGAACAGCGCCGACTCGTCGCCGCCCTCCCCCGACTTGATCTCCAGCAGCAGGTCCGAGCCGTCGTGGGGGTCGCGCGGCAACAGCAGCTCGGTGAGCTTGGCCTCCAGCGCGGGGATCCGCTCGGCGAGCGCGTCGGCCTCGGCGGCGAACGTCGCGTCCTCGGCGGCCAGCTCCCTGGCCGCGGCGAGGTCACCGCGCGCGGTCTCCAGCTCGCGCAACGTCTTGACCGTCGGCGTCAGCTGGGCGTAGCGGCGGCCGAGCCGGCGGGCCCGGTTCTGGTCACCGTGTACCGAGGGATCCGACAGCGCCTGCTCGAGCTCGCCGTACTCGGTCAACAGTTCCTTGAGTGACGTCGAGTCCACGAGCGACCTCCTTGCACGGCAGAAGAACCACGGCATGAAAACGGCGCCCACCCGAGCATGCGGGTGGGCGCCGTGCGCGAAGCTACTTGTTCTTCTGCCGCTTGCCGTAGCGGGCCTCGAAGCGGGCGACCCGGCCGCCGGTGTCGAGGATCTTCTGCTTGCCCGTGTAGAACGGGTGGCAGTTCGAGCAGACCTCCACGTGGATGCTGCCCGACTTCTTGGTGCTGCGCGTGGTGAACGTGTTCCCACAGCCGCAGACGACCTCGGTCACGACGTACTCGGGATGAATTCCGGTCTTCACAGATCTTGCCCTTTCTCAATGGCCGCCGGGTCCCCGGAAGTGCTCGGGGTGAACCGGAGCCGGACTCGACCAGACAGTCTGCCAGATAGCCTGGCAATCTCGTTCAACGTCCCCCGATCAGGGGCTATTCCATAGCAGCCGGGCTGTGCGCCCGCATCCGGAACCGGACCGTTCGTCGCGCAACAAACACCACCCAGCGCAACCACTCCGGCGCTCACCGACGTCAGCCGACAGTGACGGTGGCCCGAGGACACACTTTTCCTGTGTCCGATCCGTTGGGCCAGCCGCTGTCCGTACAGGCGTGGTTGGCCGTTCCCGTGCTGTTCGCGGCCGCCGTCCTCGGCCTGGTCGCGATGCTCGGCATCCTCATCGACGCCGACTGGCAGGCGACGCTGTCCAGCGCGTTGTGGGGTGCCGCGGCCGCGGTGACCGCGCTCATCGACGTCCAGCCGGAGTCGTGGCCGGCCGGCTGCCGGTGGGCGCTGCGGATCGGTTACCCGGTGCTGGTGTTCGGCCTCGGCCTGTTGCTCGGCGGGGTCACCATCCCCACCCACACCGCAGTCGCGATCGGGCTGCCGGCACTCGGCGTGTTGGTGCTGTTGTGCCGGCAGGCCCGCTCACGACGTCGCTAGCGGTGGTCAACTGCCCTGAATGCCTCATTCGGGACGTTGAACGTCGCCAATGCCTCATTCAGGGCATTCGGGGGTCCCGTACTAGTCGTCGTTGACTGACGGGGTGTTCTTGGCCACCTGCATGAGGAACTCGATGTTGGTCCTGGTCTTGCGGAGCTGGGTGAGCAGCAGGTCGATGGCCTGCTGGTTGTCCAGCGCGTGCAACACCCGGCGCAGCTTCACGGTGACCGCGAGCTCGTCCGGCGAGAGCAGCAGCTCTTCCTTACGAGTACCCGAGGCGTCCACGTTGACCGCCGGGAACGTGCGCTTGTCGGCGATCTTGCGATCGAGGACGAGCTCGGCGTTGCCGGTGCCCTTGAACTCCTCGAAGATCACCGTGTCACCCGCGGAGCCGGTCTCCACCAGCGCGGTGGCGAAGATGGTCAGCGAGCCGCCGTCCTCGATGTTGCGCGCCGCGCCGAGGAACCGCTTCGGCGGGAACAGCGCGGTCGAGTCGACACCACCGGACAGGATTCGCCCGGAGGCCGGCGCGGCCAGGTTGTAGGCCCGGCCGAGACGGGTGATCGAGTCGAGCAGCACGACCACGTCGTGGCCCATCTCGACCAGTCGCTTGGCCCGCTCGATGGACAGCTCCGCGACCGTGGTGTGGTCTGACGGCGGGCGGTCGAAGGTGGAGGCGATGACCTCACCCTTCACCGACCGCTGCATGTCGGTGACCTCTTCCGGCCGCTCGTCCACGAGCACGACCATCAGGTAGCACTCGGGGTTGTTCGTGGTGATGGCGTTCGAGATCGCCTGCAGGACCGAGGTCTTACCGGCCTTGGGTGGCGAGACGATCAGCGCCCGCTGGCCCTTGCCGACCGGCATCACCAGGTCGATGACCCGGGTGGTCAGCAGGTGGGACTCGGTCTCCAGACGCAGCCGCTCGTTCGGGTACAGCGGCGTCAGCTTGGTGAACTCCGGCCGGTTCTTGGCCTGGTCGGGCTCGAGCCCGTTGATCGTCTCCACGCGCACCAGCGGGTTGAACTTCTGCCGCTGCTGCTCGCCCTCGCGGGGCTGGCGCACCATGCCGGTGATCGCGTCGCCCCGGCGCAGGCCGTACCTGCGCACGAGCGAGAGGGAGACGTAGACGTCGTTGGGCCCGGACAGGTAGCCCGAGGTGCGCACGAACGCGTAGTTCTCGAGCACGTCGAGCACGCCGGCCACCGGCAGCAGGACGTCGTCCTCGCGGACCTCGGTGTCCGGGCTCTCGCTCCGGCCGCCGCTGCCGCTGCTGGTGCCACCGCGCCTGCGGCGGTCCCGGAAACGCCGGCCGCGACGCCGGCCACCGTCGTCGTCGTCATCGTCGTCCGGACCGTTGTCCCGGTTGCGGTCCTGACCGCGCTCCTGATTGCGGTTCTGACCCCGGTCCTGGTTGCGGTCCTGGTTACGGTCGTTGCGGTCCTGGTTGCGGTCCCGGCCGCCACGGTCGTTACGCCCGTCGCTCTGCCGTTCACCGCTCTGCCGCTCACCGCCCTGACGGTCACCGCTCTGCCGGTCGCGACCCTGCTGCCGATCGCCGCCCTTGTCACCACGGTCGCCACGGTCTGCGCCACGGTCGGCGCCGCGGTCCTCGCGCCGGTCGGACTTGTCCGGCCGGTCGTCGGTCCGCACCTCGGCCTCCGGGCTGCCGGCCGCGCGGCCGGACCCACGGCGCCTGCGGCTGGTCGGCTCGCGGCGGTCGCCGTCCTCGCTGTCGGCCTCCTTGGCCGGCGCGGGCGGGGCGTCGGTCTTGGCCACCACCGGGGCAGCCGTCACCTCCGCCTTCGGCTCGGCCTTCTGCTTACGCTCCGCACCTTTGCTCTCCAGACCAAGCGGCAACGTGTCGGCCGTGGTCTCGGTCTTCGCGGGGGCGGAGCCACCGCCCTGCCGCTCCTTGATGGCGGCGATCAGGTCGCCCTTGCGCATCCCGGTCGTGCCGGTGATGCCCAACTGGCCGGCGAGTTCACGCAGTTCGGCGAGCACCATGCCGGAAAGGCCGGCGCGCCGTTTGGTCGTGCCCCCGTTTGCGCTGGTGCGCGGCGTCTGCGCCGCGTCGGCGACAGCTCCGTTGGCTGTTTCGCTACCCAGCAGATCAGTGTTGCTCACTCATGTCCTTCCTGACCAGGTCCCCGCCTCCACAGGAGGACCCGTGTACCAGCGGACCGCCGCTCGACGAGCTCGATACGGCGTATGCCCCGGCTGACTGGCCCTCGTCTCGATCATGGCTACCTGGCGATTCACCATTTGCGGACGATGACCGTCAACGCGAGCTATCTCGGTCACCACGGCTTTCGGTATCCGCCAGCGTCGACTTCGACCTCACGAGGCCGAGTCGGCATCTCAACGGATTGATGCGACCCGGAAAGATTTATCCGGGAACGACACCGGGCGCCCGTACGCGCGGTGACTGAACGCCCCTGAGGGTAGACGGCCCCGCATCCGCGTGCAACAACCGGGTGCACCGGCGTGGCTGATGACCAACAACTGGCTACAACCCCGGCTACCTGGAATTTGTTCCAGTCGACTGGACACGGACCCCACCTCGATCGACGGCAAGCTCACGCACGGCGAACTCCGAGGTGTCGACCTCCGGTGGCAGCCTGCCGTCCACGGTCGCGACGAACACCGTCGGCCCGGCGCCGGAAACCATTGCGGCGACTCCGTTGTCGCGAAGTTCACGCACTACTCGACTGGTGTTCGGCCAGGCCTTGGCCCGGTAGTCCTGGTGCAGCCGGTCAGCGGTCGCGGCCAGCAACAGGTCGGGCCGCTCGGTGAACGCGTGCACCGCGAGCGCGCCGCGCGCGACGGCGAACGCCGCGTCCCCGTGCGGCACCCGCGCCGGCAGCAGTCCCCTGGTGAGCGCGGTCGCGGACCGGTCGGCCGGCACCAACAGGATCGGCCGCAACCGCACGTGTGGCTCCAGGCGCACCGCGTGATACCGCTCCTGGTCGACCCAGGTCAGTGCCAGCCCGCCGGTGAGGCTGGCCGCCGCGTTGTCCGCGTGGCCCTCGAACGCGGCGGCCAGTTGCAGCGCCTCCTGGTCGAGCTGCTGGCCGGCCAGCGCGTACCCGGCGGCCACCCCCGCGACCACGGCCGAAGCCGACGAGCCGAGCCCTCGGGCATGCGGAATGGCGTTCACGCAGGTCAGCGCCACCCCGGGCAGGTCGAGCCCGAGGTGGTCCGCGGTGGCCCGCAGCGCGCGGACCAGCAGGTGCTTCTCGTCGACGACGAGGTCGGCGCCCTCACCGGTGATGGTGCCGGTCACGCCGCCGTCGGTGACCGTGACCTCGATCTCGTCGTAGAGCGCGAGCGCCAGGCCGAGCGCGTCGAAACCGGACCCCAGGTTGGCCGTCGAGGCCGGAACCGTGACCCGAATGGAACTCAACTCAACTCCAGCGCGGTGGCCACCGCCCCCGGGGAGACCGGCACCGGCTCGACCGGCGGCATGCCGGCCAGCGCGGTGTCCGGGTCCTTGAGGCCGTGTCCGGTGACCGTGCACACCGCGAGCGAGCCCGCCGGCAGCCGGCCGTCGCGGGCGGTCATCAGCAGGCCGGCGACGCTGACCGCCGATGCCGGCTCCACGAACACGCCCTCCCTGGCGGCGAGCAGCCGGTAGGCGTCGAGCAGGTGCTCGTCGGGCACCGCGTCGATCAGCCCGGCCGAGGCGTCCCGCGCGGCGATCGCGCCCGCCCAGGACGCCGGGTTGCCCACGCGGATCGCGGTGGCCACGGTGTCCGGGTCGCGCACCGGCTCGCCGATGACCAGCGGCGCGGCGCCGGCGGCCTGGAACCCGAACATCCTCGGCGTGCCGGCAACCACGCCCTCGGCGGCGTAGGCCGAGTAGCCCCGCCAGTAGGCGGTGATGTTGCCGGCGTTGCCGACCGGCAGCAGGTGCACGTCCGGCGCGCGGCCGAGCGCGTCACAGATCTCCCACGCCGCGGTCTGCTGGCCGATCAGCCGCACCGGGTTGACCGAGTTCACCAGCTCGACCGGGTACTCGGCGGCGGTCTTGCGGGCCAGTTCGAGGCAGTCGTCGAAGTTGCCGTCGATCTGCAGGATCCGCGCGCCGTGGGACACCGCCTGGGCCAGCTTGCCGAGCGCGATCTTGCCCCGGGGCACCAGCACCGCGCAGGTCAGCCCGGCGCGGGCGGCGTAGGCCGCGGCCGAGGCCGAGGTGTTGCCGGTGGACGCGCAGATCACCGCGGTGGCGCCGGTGGCCAGCGCGTGGCTGATGGCCACGGTCATGCCGCGGTCCTTGAACGACCCGGTCGGGTTGGCGCCCTCGATCTTCAGGTACACCTCGCAGCCGCACAGGTCGGACAGGTGTGGCGCCTCGAGCAGGGGCGTACCGCCTTCCTGCAGGGTCACCACCCGCGCGCCCTCTGGCAGGCTGATCCGGTCCGGGTAGGCGCGGATCACTCCGGGCCACGCCGGCCGCACCCCGGCCGATGCTGTCATGGTTCCTCTCCTTCGACCCGCATCACGCTGACCACGTCATGCACCGCTGGCAGTCCGCCGATCTTGTCCACTGTGGAGCGTAAGGCGTCGTCGGAGGCCGAGTGGGTGACGATCACCAGGCTCGCGTCCTCGGCCCTGCCCTGTTGGCGCACCGCGGCGATACTCACGTCGTGCTCGGCGAACACCGAGGCCACAGTGGACAGCACGCCCGCGCGGTCGGCGACGTCCAGGCTCACGTGGTAGCGAGTGTCCACTTGGGAGATCGGGCGGATCGGCAGCGCGGCGTAGGAGGACTCCCCCGGGCCACGCCCGCCGACGACCCGGTTGCGCGCGGCCGCGACGAGGTCGCCGAGCACCGCGCTCGCGGTCGGCGCGCCGCCCGCGCCCTGGCCGTAGAACATCAGCGAGCCGGCGGCGTCGGCCTCGACGAACACCGCGTTGTACGCGCCGCCGACACTGGCCAGCGGGTGACTGCGCGGGATCATCGCCGGGTGCACCCGGACCGCGACCGCCTCGACGCCGTCCCGGTCGACGCGTTCGCAGATCGCGAGCAGCTTGATCGTGCGGCCAAGCGTGCGCGCGGCGGCGATGTCGGCCGGGGTGACCGAGGTGATGCCCTCGCGGTACACGTCGGCGGCGGTGACCCTGGTGTGGAAGGCGATCGAGGCGAGGATGGCCGCCTTGGACGCCGCGTCGTAGCCCTCGACGTCGGCGGTCGGGTCGGCCTCCGCGTAGCCGAGCCGGGAGGCCTCGTCGAGGGTCTCCGCGTAGCCAGCACCCGAGGTGTCCATCGCGGACAGGATGTAGTTGGTGGTGCCGTTGACGATGCCCATCACGCGGGTGATCCGGTCGCCGGCCAGCGACTCGCGCAGCGGGCGCAGCAACGGGATCGCGCCGGCGACGGCCGCCTCGAAGTACAGGTCGGCACCGGAGGACGCGGCCGCGGCGAACAGCTCGGCCGCGTGTTCTGCCAGCAGCGCCTTGTTCGCGGTGACCACGGACTTGCCGTCGCGCAGGGCTTTCGTGAGCAGCGTGCGGGCGGGCTCGATGCCGCCGATCACCTCGACCACGACGTCCACATCGGACTCGACGAGCGCGGTGGCGTCGGTGGTGATCAGGTGTGCCGGGATCTCGGGGTGCCGGTTGGGTCGCCGGACCGCGACCCCGACCAGCTCGACCGCCCCGCCGATGCGCGCGGTGAGGTCACCCTCCTGCTCGGTCAGCAGCCGCACCACCTGGGCGCCGACGGTGCCGCACCCCAGCATGGCGACCCTGATACGTGGTTGAGTCATGGCACCTCCAACCGCAGCAGGTCCTCGATGGTCTCCCGGCGCAGCAACAGTCTGGTCTCGCCGTCGCGGACCGAGACCACCGCGGGCCTTGGCAGCCGGTTGTAGCTCGACGCCATGGCATAGCAGTACGCGCCGGTCGCGGCCACCGCGATCAGGTCGCCCGGCGCCAGGTTCTCCGGCAGCCAACAGTCCCGCACCACGACGTCGCCGGACTCGCAGTGCTTGCCGACCACCCTGGACAGCAGCGGCTCGCCGGCCCGCATGCCGTCGTCGGCGAACCGGGACACCAACCGGCAGTCGTACTCGGCGTCGTAGAGCGCGGTGCGGATGTTGTCGCTCATCCCACCGTCCACACTGACATACCGGCGCGCGGTGCCGTGCCCGAGCTCGACGTCCTTGATGGTGCCGACCTCGTACAGCGTCACCGTTCCGGGACCGACGATCGCCCGTCCCGGCTCGACCGCGACCCTGGGCACCGGCAGCGCGAACTGCTCGCACTCCTTGGCCACGATGTTGCGCAGCTGCTCGGCCAGCCAGGCCGGCGACGGCGGGTCGTCCAGCGCGGTGTAGGCGATCCCCAGCCCACCCCCGAGGTCCACAATGGACACATCGGCGAGCGCGTCCGCGCCGTGCTCGTCGCGCAGTGCCGCCAGCAGCGCGATGACCCGGTGGGCGGACAGCTCGAAGGCGTTGGCGTCGAAGATCTGCGAGCCGATGTGGCTGTGCAGGCCGATCAGCTTCAGCCCGGCAGAGCCGAGCACCCGGCGCACCGCCTCGGCCGCGTCCCCGCCGGCCAGCGAGAAACCGAACTTCTGGTCCTCGTGCGCGGTGGCGATGTACTCGTGGGTGTGGGCCTCCACGCCCACCGTGACCCGCACCAGCACCGGCTGCACGACGCCGTGGTCGCGGGCGATCCGGTCGAGCCGCACGATCTCGTGGAACGAGTCGAGCACCACCGCGCCCACCCCGGCGACCACCGCCTCGGCCAGCTCAGCGGGCGACTTGTTGTTGCCGTGCAAGGTGATCCGCTCCGGCGGGAAGTCCGCCCGCAGCGCGATGGCCAGCTCGCCGCCGCTGCACACATCCAGCGACAGACCCTCCTGGGCGACCCACTCGGCGATCCGCACGGACAGGAACGCCTTGGACGCGTAGTGCACCAGCGCCGGGTCGCCGAACGCCTCGGCGTGCTCGGCGCACCTTGCCCGGAAGTCGTCCTCGTCGACCACGAACAGCGGCGTGCCGTACGCCTCGGCGAGCTCGCGGACGTCCACGCCGGCCAGGCGCACCACGCCGTCCTCGCCCCGGCCGGCGTTGCGCGGCCACACCTCGGGCAGCAGCTCGTCCAGACCCTCCGTTGTGGACGGTCGGGGAATGGCGGGCCAACCGGGCGGCAGGACCTCCGCGTGCCGGGGTCCGGCCGGATGTGCTCTCATACCGTCACATCCGTTCCGGCGCGGACACGCCGAGCAGCGCGAGCCCGTTGGCCAACAGTTGGCGCGCGGCGGCGCACAGCGCGAGCCGGGCGGTGGTCAGCGGGGTCGCGGTCTCGTCGCCCTGGGGCAGGATCCGGCAGCTGTCGTAGAACTTGTGGTACGCGCTGGCCAACTCCTCGAGGTAGCGCGCGATCCGGTGCGGTTCGCGCAGCGCGGCCGCGGTCGCCACCACCTTCGGGAAGTCGCCGATCGTGCGGATCAGCTCGCCCTCCCGCTGGTGGGTGAGCAGGCCGAGGTCGACTCCCTCGGCGCTGTCGGGCACCGCGATGCCCAGCTCCCGCGCGTTGCGCACCAACGAGGCCAGCCGGGCGTGCGCGTACTGCACGTAGTACACCGGGTTGTCGCTGGTCCGCCTGCTCCACAGGTCGAGGTCGATGTCCAGCGTCGCGTCCGCGGAGGACCGGACGAGCGCGTAGCGGGCGGCGTCCACGCCGACCGCGTCCACCAGGTCCTCCATGGTCACCACGGTGCCGGCCCGCTTGCTCATCCGCACCGGCTTGCCGTCGGCGACCAGGTTGACCATCTGTCCGATGAGGACCTCGACGGTGTTCGGGTCGTCGTCCAACGCGGCGGCCGCCGCCTTGAGCCGGGCGATGTAGCCGTGGTGGTCCGCGCCGAGCATGTAGATGCACAGGTCGAACCCGCGGCGACGCTTGTCCCGGAAGTAGGCGATGTCCCCGGCGATGTAGGCCGGGTCGCCGTCGGACTTGATCGCCACCCGGTCCTTGTCGTCACCGAACTCGGTGGTGCGCAGCCACCACGCGCCGTCGGCCTCGTACAGGTGGCCGTGCGCCTTGAGCTCCGCGATCACCTCGCCGACCTGACCGGAGGCGTGCAGCGAGTCCTCGTGGAAGAAGACGTCGAAGTCGGTGCCGAAGTCGTGCAGGCTGCGCTTGATCTCCGCGAACATCAGCCCGACGCCGATGCGCCGGAAGGTCTCCGCGCACTCGTCCGCCGGCAGCGACAGCGTGTTGGGCTCGCTGCGCAGCACCTCGGCGGCCACGTCGGACAGGTAGGCGCCCGCGTAGCCGTCGGCCGGTGGCGGCTCGTCCCTCGCCGAGGCGATCAGCGAGCGGACGAACCGGTCGATCTGCGCGCCCGCGTCGTTGAAGTAGTACTCCCGGACCACCTCCGCGCCCTGCGCGGACAGCACCCGGCCGAGCGCGTCGCCGGCCGCGGCCCAGCGGGTGCCGCCGAGGTGCAGCGGGCCGGTCGGGTTGGCCGAGACGAACTCCAGGTTGATCCGCTGGCCGGCGTGCGCCTCGCCCCGGCCGTAGTCCGCGCCCGCGGCCAGCACCTGGCGGACGATCTCGCCCTGGGCGTCGGCGGCCAGGCGCAGGTTGATGAACCCCGGGCCGGCGACCTCGGCGCTCGCCACCCCGTCGCGCCCGGCGATGGCCTCGGCCAGCCAGCCGGCCAGCTCACGCGGCGCGACGCCGACCTTCTTGGCCACCTGGAGGGCGACGTTCGTGGCGTAGTCGCCGTGGTCGGGATTTCGCGGGCGCTCGATGGTCACGGTCGGCGGCAGTGCGGCGCCGTCGAGATCTCGGCTGGTCAGCACGTCCACGGCGACAGCGCGGACGAGGTCGGCAAGAGCGGCGGGAGTCACCCGCAGAAGTCTAGGTAGCCCGAACCTACCGGCCGGAGCGGCCTCGACCATAGGATTGACCGGGGGGTTTCCGGACCGGGAGACGATCAGTATCAACACCGCGCGCACGGCCGCCGTCCTGGCCGCCATCACCCTGCTCGCCGGCTGTACCAGCCGCAGCGCCGAGGACCCAGACCCGTCGACGACCTCGACGCCCTTCCAGCCGGCGCCGGACAACCAGGACCCGTCGACCGACATCGAGGGCGTCGAACTGGCCGACCACCAGGGCGGCTTACACGCCCCACCGGACCGGCGGGTGGCCTACGACCGGCATCCACCGGTCGGCGGCATGCACGACGAGGTGTGGGCCAACTGCAACGGCGCGGTGTACGACCGCGCGGTGCGCACCGAGCACATGGTGCACGCGCTCGAACACGGTGCGGTCTGGATCGCCTACGACCCAGCCGCGCTGTCGCCGGAGGAGGTCGCCCTGCTCGCCGAGCGGGTCGACGGCCAGCCCTACCTGATGCTCTCCCCCTACCCCGGCATCGAGCCGCCGATCGCACTGCAGGCGTGGAACCACCAGCTGCGGGTGGCCGGGGCCGACGACGAGCGGATCGACCAGTTCATCCGCGCACTGCGGGACAACGAGTACACGACCCCGGAGCCGGGGGCGCCGTGCGAGACCGACCCCGCGATGTTCGACCTGACCAACCCGCCGCCGTTCGATCCGAGCCCGCCCGGCCCGGACGCCGTGCCGGTCGACGGAGTGTGAACAGACGGGGTGTGAACAGACGGGGTGTGAACAGGCCGTGACCGGCGGCCGTTGACACCGAGCCCACACCGGGTCCTTACACTTACCCGCTGGGGTGTGTACATCCGGTAAGAGTGGTACGAGACGAGGTCCGAGACCGGTGGCGAGCGGGACGAAGAGCAAGGGCACCAGCAAGCCCAAGAACAAGAGCGGCGCCAAGGGGCGCTCCCGTTCGGCGCTGTCCCGACCGAAACGGCCGAAGCCGTGGGGCACGATCGCCGCGGTACTCGCGGTCGTCCTGCTGGCCGGCGGCGTTTTCACTTATGCCTTCTTGCAGATCAACGAGAAGGAGAAGTGGGTCGCCTCGGAGGAGAACCCCGACCCGTCGGAGAACATCAGTGACGTGCAGCGGGAGGAGTACGAGTCCGGCCAGCACGTGACCCCCGACCAACGGGTCGCCTACGACCAGTCACCGCCCTTCGGCGGCCCGCACGACCAGGCGTGGGCCGCGTGCAGTGGCGTGGTCTACGACACCGCGGTGCGCAACGAGAACATGGTGCACTCGCTGGAGCACGGCTCGGTGTGGATCGCCTACAACCCGGACAAGGTCAAGGGCGGCGACCTGGACAAGCTCAAGTCCATGGTCGAGGGCAAGCCGTACATGATGATGTCGCCCTACCCCGACCTCGACCGGCCGATCTCGCTGCAGTCGTGGGGCCACCAGCTCAAGCTGGACCGCGCGGACGACTCGCGGATCGACGAGTTCATCCGCTCGCTGCGGGAGAACCAGTACCAGAACCCGGAGCCCGGCGGCCGGTGTGACGTCGACGGCACGGGCTTCGACCCGGCCAACCCGCCGCCCTTCGTGCCGGAGGCGCCCGGCGCGGACGCGGTGAAGATGGACGGCACCGGCGCGACCGACGAGTCCCAGCAGGAACAGCAGGGCCAGCAGCTGCCCCCGGCGCCGCCGGCCACCGGCGGTGAGACCCCGCCGCCAGCAGCGCCCCCGGCGACCGGCACAGGCGCGCCCCCGCCCAGCCAGTGACCGAGCGCGACCGAGACCCCAACGTCGAGAACGAGGACGAGGACGGCTACGAGGCCCCGCCGCGCGGCGGGGCCGGCAGCCGGGTGCTGATCATCATCGCCGGCATGGTGGCCGTGCTGCTGGTGGGCGCCGCCGGCGGCATGCTGCTCACGTTGTCCAGGGCGGAGAACTCGACGCCCGGGCCGGACTCGGTCGACGTCGGGTTCGCCCAGGACATGCGGGTGCACCACCTGCAGGCGGTCACCATGGCCGGCATCGAACGCGACCGCTCCGAGGACGGCGAACTGCGGCGGCTGGCGTTCGACATCGAGTCCACCCAGCTCGCGCAGTCCAGTGAGATGGCGGGCTGGCTGACCGTGTGGGGCAGGCCGAGCCTGCCGGAACCCAGTGCCGGTCACATGGAGTGGATGTCCCAGGGCGGTAGCCACGAGCACACCGACGCGCTGGGCAAGACCACCACCGGCGCGGTCGACCGGATGCCCGGGATGGCCACCTCCGAGGAGCTGGACCGGCTGCGCGCGGCGACCGGCCGCCAGCTGGACGTGTTGTTCCTGCAACTGATGCTGCGCCACCACCAGGGCGGGCTGCAGATGGCCGAGTACGGCGCGGCGCACGCGAGCGCCGGCTACGTGCGGAACCTGGCGAAGAAGGTCGTGTCCAGCCAGGTGTCCGAGGTGAACCAGCTGACCGACATGCTCGCCAAGCGGGGCGCCCAGCCGCTGCCGCCCGCCTGACCTACCAGTGCAGCTCGTGGCAGCCGCCGGCCGCCTCGTCGGTCTCGACCTGCAGTGTGGCGTGCTCGATCTGGTACTCCTCGGCCAGCAGGCCGCGCGCCGAGGCGAGCACGCCGGACTGGTCGACGCCGGGTTCGACGGCCACGTGCGCGGAGGCCACCTCCATGCCGGAGGTCAGCGTCCAGACGTGCACGTCGTGGACCTCGCTGACGCCGTCGATGGCGCACAGTGCGGTGGTGAGCGCGTCGACGTCGACCCGTTCCGGGGCGTGCTGGAACAGGATCCGCAGCGCGCGGCGAGCGAGAGTCCAGGTGCGCGGCAGGACGAACAGGCCGATGGCGGCGCCGATGATCGGGTCGGCGTAGCGCCAGCCGAACAGCAGCGTGACCAGCCCGCTGACCAGCACGCCGACCGAGCCGACGAGGTCGGCGAGCACCTCGAGGTAGGCGCCGCGCAGGTTGAGGCTCTCCTTGGCCCCCGCGCGCAGCAGCAGGAACGCGACGACGTTGGCGGCCAGGCCCGCGAGCGCCACGAGCACGACGGTCAGCCCGGGGACCGCCGGTGGGTGCCGGAACCGGTCGATGGCCTCGTACAGCACGTAGAAGGCGACCCCGAACAGCAGCACGGCGTTGGCCAGCGCGGCGAGCACCTCGGCGCGGTAGAGCCCGAAGGTGCGGTCGGCCTTCCGCCGGGCGCGGCGGGCGGCCAGGATCGCCGCGAGGGCCAGGCCGACGCCGATGACGTCGGTGAGCATGTGCGCGCCGTCGGAGAGCAGGGCGAGTGAGGAGGTGGTGACGGCGACGGTGAGCTCGAGCACCATGAAGGCCGCCGTGATCGCGAACGCGATGGCCAGCCGGCCGACATGCCGTCCGGACGCGCTGACCGCGTGCCCGTGCCCGTGACCCATCTACCGGCTCCTTTCACTCCCGCCGGCCGAACATATAGTCACATGCGCATGAGTGCAACTCAGGATCGGTCGACCCAGCGGGCGATCGCCCGGGTGGTCGCCGGCAGGAACCGCGCCCCCACCGCGCCGACCTGGGCCTCCGGCGTCACCGGCACGACCAGCCGCGCCGAGGAGATCGCCGCGACGACTGCGGCGGCGACCTTCTCCGGCCCGTAACCGCGCCTGCGGTAGGCGGCGGTGGCCGAGGTCTGGCGGCGGCGCTCCTCGGCCGGATCGGTGCCGGCGAACCGGGTGGTCGCGGTGATGTTGGTGTGCACGATGCCCGGGCAGATCGCACTGACCCCGATGCCGGCCGGCCGCAGCTCACCGGCCAGGCACTGGGCGAGCATGAGCACACCGGCCTTGGTGGTGCCGTAGGCGGGCAGCGACGGCAGCGGCAGGAACCCGGCCGCCGAGGACGTGACGATGACGTGGCCGCCCTCCCCCCGCTCGACCATGCCCGGCAGGAACGACCGGAGGGTGTGGATGACGCCCCAGAGGTTGGTGTCCAGGACCCGGCGCCAGTCCTCGACCGAGGTCTGCAGGAACCCGCCGCTGACCCCGACACCGGCGTTGGCCATGACGAGGTCGGGCACGCCGTGCTCGGTGAGCACGTGGTCGGCCAGGCGGGCGGTGGCCGCGCCGTCGGCGACGTCGAGTTGGTAGGCCGAGCCGCCGACATCGCCGGCCGTCCGCTGCGCGGAGCCGAAGTCGAGGTCGACACAGAGCACGTGCGCGCCGTTGTCGGCGAGCGCGTGGGCGGTGGCCCGCCCGATCCCGCTCCCCGCGCCGGTGACCAGGGCGAGCTGCCCGGCCAACGCCGGCTGCTCCTGGCCGACCCGAGCCCTGGCCAGCTCACGCGGTGGCGGCTCACCGTCCACGTGGTCGGCGAAGTCGGCGATCATCCTGGCGACCGCGTCCGGGTGGGTGCGCGGCGCCCAGTGCCCGGCGACCAGCTCACGCCGGTAGAGCCGGTCACACCAGGCGTCGGCGGCGGCCAGCAACGGCGGGGTGACGTAGCGATCCCGGGTGAGCGCGATCTGCTGGACCGGCACCGAGATCCGCCGCGCGCGGTGGGTGACCCGGCCCATGTTGGCCCGGTAGAGCCGCAGCCCGTTGCGGGCGTCCCGGTAGTCGGCGGCGAAGGTGCGCCGCAGACGTCGGCTGCGCCAGACCAGTTCGGGGATCACCGGCACCTGAAACGCCCCGATGTACCAGGAATGCGCGAGCTGGCTGGCGACGGCACGCGGCCGCCGGGGCCAGGAGCGCAGCCAGTGGGCGATCTGCCCGAGCTCGGGCCCGGAGATCGAGGTGAACGACCGGAAGAGCCCGGGTTCGATGGCGGCCCAGGCCTGGATGGAGCCCCAGTCGTGACCGACCAGGTGAACCGGCCCGTCCGCCACCGCCCGCGCGACGGCCGAGAGATCGGCGGCGAGAGCGGACAGCTGGTAGCCGCCGGTGGTGTCCGGCGTGTCGGAGTTCCCGTGGCCGCGGACGTCGTAGGTGACGACGTGAAACCGCTCGGCGAGCCGGCTGGCGACGTCGGTCCAGACGGTGGCGTTGTCCGGGTAGCCGTGCACGAGGATGACGGTCGGGGCGGCGGGTGAGCCGCGTTCGTAGACCGCCAACCGCAGCCCGCCGGACTCGACCCAACGCTGTCGTACCCCATTCATGCGGCCACGGTAGCCGCCGCCGGGCGGGCGGACCGGATGCGCTAAGCTGCGTGCGTCCCAAGGACGACGGGCCCTTGTAGCTCAGGGGATAGAGCACTGCCCTCCGGAGGCAGGTGTCGCAGGTTCGAATCCTGCCAAGGGCGCCCCACATCAGACATACAGAAACCGCCGCTGACCAGCACGAACACCGGTCAGCGGCGGTTCTCGTTCTACCCGGCTAACGCTGGCCTTCTGTGGACGTTTACGGACACCGCACGGACGCGCTCACGGGACGGTCTGTGCCCTAGAGCTTCCTGAACGCGTCGCCGGTTCGCCACGTCCTGGCCGTACAGGCAGGCGGCGTAGACCTCCATCAGAACGAACAACCTGTCAGCCACGTGCTTACGGCCGCGTGCCGCAGGTCGTAGGGACGACCGGCTAGCTAACAGAGCTGTCAGATCGCCTCGCCTTACCCAACCCCGCCCACTCGGCCACCGTTACCGGGTCCACACCAGCCGACAACCAGGCGGGCAGAGCGCTATCGGGTGCGGAGCATCTCCCACACTGCAAACCCGTCCTCCCCGTGCTGGCCCAGAAGTCGCCACGACGGGTGGCTCGCATCGTCCAGGGCTGTGGCGGGGGTCAGGCGAAGACGGCTTGTGGCGGGACTTTCCAGCAGCTCGTCGGGGTCGTCGGACAGCGACAGCAGGAAGGCGATGTCGTCCAGGTGCCGCGAACGACCGGCATCGGTGCGGCCGGGCAGATTCATCGCCTTGAGCTTGATGTCCACGGCGGTCAGAAGGTCGGGAATGAACAGCGGTGCTGTCCGGTCGGCGTAGTTCGCCTCGACGGAGCACGTGTTCTGGAGGGCTTTTCGCCCACCTGGTACCTGGACGGTTCTGCCCGCCGGAGTGCTCAGCCTGGTGGCCGCTCGTTCGCCGACATTGTCGGGCGCGAGGATGTCCACCTCGACGCGTTGGCTGTTCACGTACCGATGTGCCAGTCCTTCGGCGCTGACGTCCTTCACCTCGAAACCGAGACGGCCGAGCGCCGCGTGTGCCTTCTCGATCACACGGACGTTGAGAGTGATATCGAAGACCAGGTCGATGTCTTCGGTGTACCGGTGCGGGGCGCGTCCGACGACCAGGCCATGCAGGTAGACCATCTGACCACCGATGACCGTCCACGGCTTGGGTAGCTCGGCGGCTAGATCCATCAGGACCGGCCAGAGCACTTCGTCGCGGTTGTTCGCCAGCGGAGGTAGGCGTACCGATCCAAGATGTGGTGTGGTGCTCATCGCGCCTCGTCGAGGTTGGCGAGCAGGTGACCTGCGGCGTTCACGGAACGCTCGTCGCCGGCGTCAGCGAGGTCAGCCGCCACTGCCGCAGGTGGCGCGAAGCCGGCATGTGCGTCGTCGAACGACAAGGCCGACGGGATACGTGGTACGCGAACCAGCACGTTCGATGCCTCTGGAGCGAGGTTGATTCGCTTCGCCTCAACCAACTCCTGGAACAACTCGTCCTCGATGTAGAGCTCGACGTCGTCCGCATCGCCCATCAGGTTCAGGCCATAGTGCATGGCAGCCGACACACCACCGACCGCCACACGCGGACCCTCCCGTAGGCGCTTGAGCGGACCAGGCAACATGCGCGCGCGATACGCGTCAGCCCGGCCGGCCAGCGTGCGCGGCCACTTCTCGAGAGCCACCCGGGCTGCGTACTTTCGCAGCCGACTGCGCTCAGCCGGCGACAACCATGGCGCGCGCACACCGCTGAGCCACCACAGCAGACCCCAGGCCATCCGCGGGGACAGCGGGCGTCCCGCCGCCGGACGGATGACGTGGGCTCGTCGATACACGGAGTCGGCATCGACGAGCAGCTCCCGCCCTACACAATGTGCGTCGAGCTGTCCACTGTGCACCAGCTCGCGGACACGGTGGGGCGAGACGGCGAGTTGCCGCGCGGCGTCGGCGACCGCGAGGAACTGGGCTGGACTCATGGCACCCCTCTCGTCCTGAACATTTTACACAATACCCCATGCGAGCGGGGGTATTGCGTATATATGTCCAGCTAGTAGACGTGTGCGGCACGAACGACCCAGCGCGACCCGCACGCTCTACTGGCGCACGGCGGCCTCGATGACGGTCCAGCCGAGGTGCTTGCCGTTTCGTCCGTCGCCGGAGGAGCGGTTGCGGAGACGGCGATGGACCCAGGGCAGCACGTGCTCCCAGTAGTAACGGGCCTCCGCGAGGAGCCGGCGCGCCTCGGGCAGTCCCGAGTCGCCAGGCACGGATGCCGCCTCGACGCCGAGAGCCGTCAGCACCAGACCGGCCACCCGCTGGTGGCCGGACGCGTTGAGGTGCAGTCGGTCGGCGGACCAGTAGCACGGCCGGCGGATCTCGGGGTCGTGGAACACATCCACGAACAGCACACCGTGGGTCGCCGCCAGTTCGGCGACGCGCAGGGTGAGCTCCGCACCCCGTCGTCGGATCAGCCGGCCGAGCGGAAGCCGGTCCGACGGGTCTGCGCCGCTGAGCAACACCAGTCGCACCCCCGCGTCCGCACAGCGACGGACCACCCTGCCGGTCAGCTCCAGCAGCTGTTCGACGTCGGTACGCGGCCGCAACATGTCGTTGCCACCGCCGTTGAGCGTCATCAGGGTGGGCGCCGGCCGAAGTGCCATGGCGGCCTCCAACTGCCCGGTCACGATCGGTTCGAGCCGACGCCCCCGCACAGCCAGGTTGGCGTACTGGACGGTGTCACCCGTGGCGCCGGCGAGTCCCGCCGCCACCAGGTCAGCCCACCCCCGCACCGAGCCGTCCGGCAGTTCATCACCACACCCCTCGGTGAAGCTGTCGCCGATCGCCACGTATCGCCGCGCACGCACGTCGGACATCCCTACCGGACCTCGGCCGGCGCGTCCTGGCCCGTCCAGTTCGAGTCGCGGCCGAGCAGGGCCAGGACGCGTGCCCAGCCGGTTGACTCCTCCGCCACCGGCAGGACGGCAGCGAACGGCGCGTCGGGGGTGGCGCGGGCGGCCCCGGCGGGGACGAGCTCTGCCTGGGCGCGGGCGGCGAGGACCAGCTCCTCGTCGTAGGTGACGTCGATGCCGAGGCTGGCGGCGACGTCCCAGCCGTGCACCAGCGTGTCGAGCAGGTGGAAGCCGATCACGGTGTGGAGGGGGAACCGGCGGTCACCGAACTCCGCCAGCAGCACCGGCCGGTCTGGATCGGCAGCGGCGAACGAGGCCGCCACGACCGCCACGCCGGCGTCGCGGGCGTCGATCGACGGCGCACGTGGGGCGAACGCCCCGGCCGGCACGTCGGCCAGCACCGCGGCCGCGAAGCCGTGGTCCTGGCCGATCATGTGCGCCAACAGCGCCCGCAGATCCCAGCCCGCGCAGGGGGTCTGGCGGTCCAGGTCGACGGGGCGGACCCGCGCGACGATCGGCCGGATGGTGTCGAGTGCGTGACGGTGAAGATCCCTGATGTTCTGCATGCGCTAACCATCTACCATGGTAGACGATTGGTCAATAGGTACCATCACGCCATGACGGGACAGCGCCATGACCTTGGAGCGTCGTTCGCCCGCCTGGCCAGGGCGATGATCGAGGCCGAAACGCCGATCCTGAACGCGCACGGCGTCGAGATGTGGGACTACGTCGTCCTGAGCGCACTCGAGTCCGGTGCGGCGCCGACCCAGTCGGAGCTGGCGACGACGGTGTACCGGGACAAGACACGACTCATCCCGATCCTGGACCGGCTGGAGGCCCGGGGGCTGCTCACCCGTACCCCCGACCCGACCGACCGGCGCAACCGGGTGGTCGCGCTGACCGACGACGGCCGGGCCGTGCTCAACACCTGCGGCGCGGACATCCGCGCGATGGAGGCCGACTTCCTGACCTCGGTGCCGACCGCGAGACGCCACACCTTCATCGAGGTACTCGACCAACTGGCCGACCAGGTCATCAAGCCGGCTACGGGACCGTCGCGACGGAACGGATCATCGAGCGCGTGAGCAGCAGCCCGGACAGGGTCGCGGCGAGGGAGACCGCCACGAGCAGGAGACTGACGCGGCCCTGGTTGCTGAGCGCGATGTGGGTCGGTCCAGCGGTGACGATGACGCTGGTGCCGATCCAGGCCAGGACGAGCGGGCCCACCAGCCGCCGGTCTCCCCGCCACCACCGCAGGGCGGGCACGGCGATGGCGCCGGCCAGCACGAGCATGCCGGTCGCGAGCAGGGCGGTTCGCTGGGCGACCGTGTCGAAGCCAGCCGGACCGCCCCAGCTCGACCCGGTCACCGTCCACGCGAACAGCACCGCCGCGTATCCGGCGGCCGCGATCGCGGCGGTGGTCATCGTGCGCCGGTGCGGGGACGCGGTGACCGGCAGTTGTGTCATGCGCAGCCGGAACATCTCGGGCCAGCGTTCCCTGGCATGACCGACGAACGCGGCCGGCAGTCCGATCGCCTGCACCGCGAAGCCCCCGTAGACCAGGGCGTACACCCAGCCGTGGAGTCCGTTGTCGACCGGCGCGGCGGACCCACCCGCGAACGCCTGCGCGGCCAGGCCAAGCGGCAGCCCGAGCGCGATCGGCGCCAGGAGCCCGGTGGCCACCCAGATGGGTCCGGCCACCAGCCACGCCGGCAGTCGGCGACCCCATGGGTAGGTCAACGCCACCACCAGCGCGATCGCGAACACCTCCATGCCCGCCGTCACCACATCGCCAACGAGGTGCCGCACGTCCAGCAGCTCCGCCGCGCCCGCCGCGTCGGCGGCACCGACGGAACTACCGAGCAGCCACAACACCTTAAGCACCAGATAGGGCACAGTGGACACGATCGTGACCCAACAGATCACCAACCGGGCGCTGGCAGGAGGCGCCTCCCGAACAGTGGTCATCGATGCCTCCTTTCAGGACACAACCTCCCACCACGCCCCTGAGACGACGCTGAGAGACCCGTTCGCGGGCGATACGGTCCTCAGTGGAGGTACTCCGGCGGCACCGCGCCGACGAGCCAGACCTCGTTGGCACTGACCCGAAAGGTGTGTCCGGCGGCGGTCATGGCCGCCGCGTCGACGGTCAGCACGACCGGCTTCCCACGACGGGCGCCGACGCGCGTGGCCGTGGCCTGATCGGTCGACAGGTGCACGTCGTGGCGCGCCATCGGCCGCAGGCCCTCCTGCCTGATCTGCGGCAGGAACCGCTCCGTGGTGCCGTGGAACAGCACGTCGGGCGGCGTCGCCACCGGCAAGTCGAGATCGACCTCGACGGTGTGCCCCTGGTTCGCCCTGATCCGCAGGCCGGTCTCGTCGAAGCCGTAGCGCTGCTTGTCGTTGGCCGCGACCACGTGCGCCAGCTCCGCCGGGGTGAGCGGGAAACCGTTGCGCGCGCACGCCGCCAGCAGCTCGTCGACGTCCACCCAGCCACCGCTGTCCAGGACGAGGCCGAGGCGCGCTGGCTGATGGCGCAGGTGTTTGGCCAGATACTTCGAGATCCGTACCGTCCGCTGCTCGTCCACGCGCGGAGTGTGCCACCTCGGCGCCACGGGCCAGACGTTGTCGGCAGCGGCGGCGGGCGGCGCCCCCGAGCAGAGGGGACGCCGCCCGCCGGTCTGACCGCGGGAGCGCCGGTCAGGTCGGCTCGACGGGCAGCCACAGTTCGCAGGTGGCAGTGCTGAAGTCGGCCGTGCGGTCGAGGACCGCGACGATCGACGGTCCCGGCCGCAGCCGCCACGGGTTGGCGGGGAACCACTCGGTCGCGGTCGCGGCCCAGGTGTTCTGCAGGGTCTGCGGATAGGGCCCGGCGGTGCGGAAGACCGCCCACCTGCCAGCGGGCACCTCGATCGCGTCCAGGTCGGCGGGCGCCGGGGTGTCCTGGGTGACGGCGACCCCGTGCACGTAGGTCAGCTCGCTGCCCTCGGTGCTGTCGGGGTCGAGGTCGTCGCAGATCTGCAGGATGCCGGCCGGTTCGGCGTTGCCGAGGGCCTTCAGCCGCGGGTGCGCCTCCTGCGGCAGCGCGGTGATGTGCTCCTGGATGTGCGGGTTGACGCCGTGGTGGATCAGCGGAACCCGGGTCGCGTGGCCGACGAGCCGGAAGGTGGGGCGGTCGACGATGCGGGTGTCCATGGGGATGTTCCCTTCGACGGTCAGGCGGAACCTGAGTTGCGGTTGTGTGCGAAGGGGGCCGCCGTCGCGGCGCACGTCACCGGGACCGGCGCCGTGGACCGCCCGGAACGCCCGGCCGAACGCCTCGGTCGAGCCGTACCCGTGACGGACCGCGACACTCAGCAGATCATCCTCACCGCGGACGACGTCGGCGGCGGCCACTGTCATCCGCCGCCGGCGCACGTACTCCGACAGCGGCATGCCCGCCAGTGACGAGAACATCCGGCGCAGGTGGTACTCGGTCGTGCCGAGCCTCCTGGACAGTCCGCGGACGTCGAACTCCTCGGTGAGGTGCTCCTCGACGAGGTCGACGAGCTGGTTGAGTGCCGAGATCACAACGCCACCCCCTTCGACCTCAACTCTGGCCGAGGGCACCCCGGCCGCACCCGATCGCGGCGGTCCGATCCGATCATGCGGTTCCGTCAGTCGGTGAGGTGGCGGAACTCGGTGCGCCAGGTGCCGTACCAGTCGTGGAACCACGGGTGGCGTTCGGCGAGCGGCAGGACGGACCGCACGGTCTCGGCGTAGTAGGCGCGGCGTTTCTCGGGTCGCGGATGGGTGTCCAGCCGTTGGACGTTGCTCAGCCGGTCGGCGAGCTTCACCAGGATCGCGTCGTCCGGGGCGTCGCGCAGGCGGTCCAGATAGGCGGCGCGCGCCTGCTCACGGCTCGTGCCTTCGCCGCGCGGCGGTTTGGTCACCCAGTCGACGAGGGTCGCCACGCGGTCACCGAAGCGTGCCCGGACCTCGTCGAGTGTGCACGCGGTGTCCTCGACCACGTCGTGCAGCACGGCGGCGCGCAGGATGTCGACGTCGGTCACCCCGATGGCCGCGACGAGCACACAGGTCGCCTCCAGCAGGTGGTCCAGGTACGGCTCGCCCGCCGGTCGGGTCTGATCGCCGTGCCAGCGCGCCGCGAAGGCCGTGGCCTCGGCCAGCGCGGCCTGGTCGGTGCCCGGGAGGCGCTGTCGCAGGGTGGGCCAGTCCGCCGCCGTGAAGGTCCGCATCACCGACCGGCCTCCCCCGGCGGTGGGCTTCCCGGCGGCCCATCGACGACCATCGGCTCTCCTCCTGGTTCAGATGTCGCACAAGGCGGATGAATCAGGTCAGTACGTGGGAAATGCGGTCACCAGCCGGAAACCGGCCGGCGGAACGAAGACCAGTGTGACGCGTACTCGGTAGTAGTTCTGGGGAACCTTTTCCTGATGATGGTAATCATCGCGACTCAGCCCCCAACCGATCGGGTCGGGGAACTCGGTGTCCGGAAGTGACCACGGGCGCTCGGCCGCCGCACTGTTTGGATACCGCTGACACAGTTTGATCCACGCATCGATGTCCCTGCGGTGCTGGTCGATCGCCTTCTGGATCGCCTCCTGTGCGGTGGCTTCGTCAGAGAATGTGGACGCCCCGTCGATGAGCGGGTCCGCCACCAGCCGGTCCCACAGTTTGTCGTCTGAAACATTGACGTGGTCACGTTTGATGTGCGTGTTCCACGAGGGATCCTTCGAGAAGTCAACCTGGTACCGCCCGGATCCGCCGCTCGATCCACCGGGGCCGACAATGTTCCAGAGCGCCCACAGCGCCCCGAGGACCGGGACGAGCCACCAGTATTTCAGGATCAGGTCCTTGAATCCGGTCCAGATCTTCTCCCAGAGGCCGGGTGGGATCTGCGGAGCAGGCACCTGCACCTGCCCCAGTTCCGCCAGCAGTTGGTGTAAAGCGGTTACCTCAGCGGGATCCACATGCGGCAGGATCGATTCCCACGGATTGTTCGGATCGAACCAGCCCGGCACCGCCGGTATGACCGAAGGCGTGCTCGGGACGACGACGTTCAGCATTGTCCGTTCGGGCGTGTCGATTAGCCGGGCAAGCCCGTCACCGGTGTTGGTGTCAATAATGTCCGCGTCCCGAAGAACGTGTGCCGCGTCGCGAAGACAGCTGGCGACCAGCGGCACGAGTTCCGGCGTGGCCGGTTCGTACTGGAAGGCGACCATCCGCTGCCGGACATCGGCATGGACCGCGCCGGCCAACCGCAACTCATCGCTCATGTCACGCAGCAGAGTCGCCACGAAATGGAACCGGTCCCGGTCCTCGTCCACGCCCTGGCCGACCGTCGTGACACAGGTGGCGGCGGCCTCCGCAGCAACACCATGCCACGACATCGGGAGACCACTGCGCCCTACCAGGATCACGTCGGCACCATGCCGCCGGATCCTTACCCCGGCCGCGTCGAACGACTCGGCCAGGAAGGCGACTTCCGCGGGCTCACCCGGCAGTCGGTCACCACACAGACGACATCCCTCGGCGAGCACGGACGTCAGGGTCTCCTCAGTGAGGACATCGGCGAGGAAGTCAAGACGCCGTGCCCGGTCGACGAGTTGGCCGCTGTTGATCTGCATCGTCACCCACCGCCCAGTGCCGCGACGACGTTCCCGTCGATCGCCTCGTAAGCGGTGGCGCTGTGGTGGATTCCCTCTCCCAGGGTCGCGATCACGTCGACGTGGGTACCGAGCAGACCGAACAGCTGATCCTGCAGGCGGGTGAAGATCCGGCCGCAGTCGGTACTCGGGAAACTCGCCCCGCCGTCGCGGGTCTCGCGGTCCCACTGGTTGCGGGTGTTTCTGACCTCGTCCGCCAGTTCATCCAACCGGGTACCGTGCCGCTGGAGAGCTCCGGACACCCAGAATCCATTCTCCATATCTCACTCCCACCGCGCGAAACCATCAAGTCAGCGGGTTGGATCCGGCGATGATGCAATGGGTTCCGGTCATTCTTGTCATGCGAAGTAATGACTTTCCACGTGAATCGGCGTGTGCATGGCCTCGTCAGCCGCGGCGGCGTTGCCGGTAGGCGCGTTGTTGACAGGCGCGTGAGCAGTACACGCGGGGTCTCCCGGAGGCCGGTTGCGGGACCGGGTTCCCACACATCAGGCATGTTACATCACGGATTTCATCACGATGTTCGGCGATGAGCGCGGCGATGCCGTCGAGCACGCGGGCCAGCCCGAACTCGAACGGGTCCACCGGCTCGTCGTAGCCACCGGCCTCCCACAGGGCCGTGAGCGCGGGATAGCGGCCGAGACGCTGGTAGAGCGCGTCGCGAGCGCCCCACCACGCGCTCTCACTCACCCCGCTGTTGCGCTCCTGGCGCGCGATCTCCACCAGCGCGAGCGCCTCGGCGTCGACGAACCGGCCGACCAGGTTCACCGCGGCGACCACCTGCGCGGGGGCCAGGCCGGCGTCCGCGACCGTGCCGAGCATGCGGTCGTAGGTGGCGATGACGTTGGGGCCGGGCAGATGACGGCTGCCGCGCACCTCGGCCAGCCAGGGATGCCGCCGGCGCAACTCCCAGCCCGCGCGGGCACACGACGCCAGTCGCGTCCGCCAGTCGCCGTCGGTGGTGATCGGGGCGGTCTCGGCGTGCACGGCGTCGAGCATGAGGTCGACCAGCTGGTCACGGCCCGGCACGTGCCGGTAGAGCGACATGGTGGTGAAGCCGAGCCGCTCGGCGACCTTGCGCATCGACAGCCCGTCCAGGCCATCGGCGTCGGCCAGTTCGATGGCCGCGCGCACGATCCTGGCCAGGCTCAGCCCTGGGCGCGGCTCCTGCTCGCGCTCGCGCCACAGCAGCTCCAGCCCGTGATCGGGATCGGCCGCCTGGTCGTCGGTCATTGAGTTCCTCTCGTCTATGGTGTTATATCTTGTGTACACCGTAAACACGAAGTGAGGTTGTTGCATGTCGGAGTTCTTCGTCGATCCAGCTGGTGACGACGCCTGGCCGGGCACCGAGCGCCAGCCGTTCGCCACGCTCGACCGAGCCGCGCGCGCCGCCAGGGAGGCCACCGGCGCGGTCGTCGTTCAGCTCAGGGCCGGCCGGCACGTGCTGGACCGGACACTGGTGCTCGACACGGGGAACATCGTCGTCCAGGCGTACGGCCACGGGACCGCGGCCATGGAGGAGGCCGTGCTCAGCGGCGGCCGGCTGATCACCGGCTGGCAGGTACGCGCCGACGGTACGTGGACCGCCGAGGTCGGCGACCTGGACACCCGCCAGCTCTACGTCGACGGCCGCCGGGCCGAGCGCGCCGCCATCGACAACCTCCCCGGCACCGTCACCAGCACGGAGACGGGTTACGTCACAGACGTCACGCTCGACTGGCAGAGCCCGGGCGACGTGGAGTTCGTCTACCGGGGCGTCTACCCGTGGACCGAGGCCCGGTGCGCGGTGGCCGTCACCGCCGTCACCGACGGCGCCACGACCATCACGATGGCCCAGCCCACCTTCGCCCGCGCCAACGACCTGTACCACTTCGCGTGGGAGGGGCAGACCACGCGCGGCCCCGGGACGCCGACCCGGGTGGAGAACGACCCCACCTTCCTCACCGAACCCGGCACCTTCGTCCTCGACCGCGCCCACCAGGACCAGCACGTCCTGCGCTACCTGCCACGCACCGGCGAGCACCCCGAGACCACACAGGTGATCGCCCCGGTGCTGGAGACGTTGCTCCACGTCACCGGTGCCACCGGCGCGGAGCTCCGCGGGCTGGTCTTCGCCGACGCCACGTGGCTGCGCGCCGACGGCTTCCTGCACTACCACGGAAACGGCTACTACCAGGGCGGTCCGGTCGACAAGGTCACCGTCGTACCGGACCAGGCATGGGTGACCGTCCCGCGCGAATCGGCGCTGATCCCGGCCTGCGTGCGCGTCGAGGACAGCACGGACGTGCGCGTCGACGGCTGCCGGTTCACCCGGCTGGGCGCCGCCGGGCTCGGTCTCACCAACAGCACGAACCTCGTCGTGCGCCGCTGCGACTTCGACACCCTGGCGGGCTCCGGTGTCACGGTCACCGGCGGCCGGAACATCCTGATCGAGGACAACCGCGTCCACCACGTCGGCCTGGAGTTCGCCGGCTCCCCCGGCATCGCGATCAGCGACACCCACGAGTGCACCGTGGCGCACAACGAGATCACCGAGGTCCCGCACTGCGGCATCGTTGGCGGACCGGCCAGGGGCACCCGCATCCTGCACAACCTCGTCACGAACACCATGCGACGCCTGGCCGACGGCGGCGGCGTCTACCTGTCCGGCCAACAGGGCGACGCGCACGACGACGGGGCGATCGTCCGCGGCAACGTCATCACCGACACCCACACCGCGTACAACTTCGGGCTGTACACCGACTACGGCGCCGCCTGGGTCATCGTCGAGGACAACGTCGTCCTGCGCGCCGACACCACCGCCGTGCTGCACGTGACCCCACCGCTGGACAACGTCGTCTACCGGCGCAACATCTGGGACGCCGACCCGCTTGGCAGCGACGCCGTGCCACCCGGGGTCACCTACGAGGACAACACCACCGTCGCCGACCCCGCCGCACTCGACGCGGCCACGCTGGCCATCCGGCAACGGGCCGGCCTGACACACCCTCGCGAAACCCTTGCCCAAAAAGGAAATGCGTAGCGACAGTCGTCAGGCGTAGCGTCCGGGAACCATGAGCGATGAGGTGACCGCGACCGGCGACGACCCAGCCGACGGCTGGTTCCCGGAGAGTGTGGCCGCGACCTACGACGGCCCGGACAGCGCGAACGTGCCCGAGGCGGTGACACTCACGGTGGACCTCCTGGCGGAGCTGGCCGACGGCGGCCCGGTGCTCGAGTTCGCCGCCGGGACCGGGCGGATCGGCGCCCCGCTGGCCGCGCGTGGGCTGCCGGTGAGCGGAATCGAGCTGAGCCAGGCGATGGCGTCGCGGATCGCGACCAAACCCGGCGGCGAGGCGGTCGACGTCACGATCGGCGACATGACCTCCACCCGGGTGGCCGGCGAGTTCTCGTTGGTATATCTGGTGTTCAACACGATCAACAACGTGCACACCCAGGATGGGCAGGTCGACGTCTTCCGGAACGCGGCCGCACATCTGCGGCCGGGCGGGCTGTTCCTCATCGAGGTCGGCCTGCCTCGGCTGCGCCGCCTGCCGCCAGGGCAGGACACCGTCCCGTTCGCGGTGCGGCCAGGGCAGGCGAGCGGCTACGTCGGGTTCGAGCAGTACGACGTGGTGACCCAGGAGTTCACGTCGAACCACGTGACCGTGTCGCCGGACGGGACGGGGCATTTCCGCCGCCTTCCGTTCCGGTACGCCTGGCCGGCCGAGATGGACCTCATGGCGCGCATCGCCGGCATGACCCGCAAGCACCGCTGGGCGGACTGGGACCGCTCGGCGTTCACCGCCGACAGCACCAAACACGTGTCGGTCTGGGAAAACACCCTCGGCGACTAGTCCGACCGCTCGGACAGGCCGGCCAGCGTCTCCCCGAGCCGGCGGGACGCGAGGTGCTGGGCGTGTTCCGGGGTGATGTTCCCGGTGACGGTGAGCCCGGCGAGGCCGACGCTCAGTGCGAGCAACTCGTGGGCCTCGGGCAGGAACGTCGACGGCTCGGGCCCACCAGGACACCCGGCCTCGCGTAGCAGCAGGGCGATCAGGTCGGCCAGCTCGTCGTAGCCGCGCGTGAGCCGCTCCCGCAGCGCGGGCCGAGACATCGCGTAGACCTCGAATGCCTGCGCGATACGGAAAACCCTGCGGTCCTCCGCCGCACGCGGGATCAACTCGCCGAGCAGTGCGCCGAGCACCTCCGCCGGCTCGCCGGCGAGCCGATCGCGCACTCGGGACGTGCCGCGGTCGTTGATCGCGCGGAACGCCTCGGACAGCAGATCGTCCTTGGTGGGGAAGTAGTGCTGGACCCGGCCGACGGACACGTCCGCCTGGTGGGCCACGTGCCGGATGCTGACCTGTTCGGTTCCCGCAGTGTCGATGATGGTGAACACGGCGTCGAGGATGCCGCGACGGCGCTCGTCGTGCGCCACGCCCGGACCGCGCCCGGCGGGCCGTTCACTGCTCATGGCCACCTCCTTCTCAAGACGATCGTACTGATTTGACGCCCTATGGATGTCCGGACTACGGTGCCAGCAGATCGGTACGATCGTATTGATTAGATGCGAGGGAGCGGGTCATGATCGAATTGCTGGGCGTCCTCCTGGTAGTGCAGGGCGGGGGCGGGGTGATCAACAACCTGTTCACCGAATCGACGAGTTGGTTCGCGTTGAACTACCTGGGCCTGCCGACACCGCTGACACTGCTCGGACATACGTTGCTGCTGGCCGCCGGGCTACTGCTGGTGGCACGGAGCAGGAACGCGGCACGGCCGAAGAGCCGGGCGCGCTGACATGGTGAGCCGGCTCCCGGTCGCCTGCGTGCTGGCGGTCGTGACAGCTGCCACGCTGCTCACCGGAGCGTCCACACCGGACGGTGACGTCGTCCGTACCGACACGGGTTCGGTGCGCGGTGTGGTCAACGCCGGCCACCGAGAGTTCCTCGGCATCCCGTATGCCGCCGCCCCGGTGGGGGCGTTGCGGTGGCGGCTGCCGCGGCCGCCACCGCCGTGGCGTGGTGTCCGGGACGCCTCCCGGCCTGGCGCCCGCTGCGCGCAGCACGCGTCGGTCACCGGGACACCAGCGAGCGCCGCCGAGGACTGCCTCTATCTGAACGTCACCGTGCCGGAATCGGCGAGCCCGCGCCGGCCAAAGGCGGTGATGGTCTGGTTGCACGGCGGTGGCTTCGTCGAGGGCGCGGGCAACGAGTACGACCCACGCCGGCTCGCGACTCAGGGCGACGTCGTGGTCGTGACCATCAACTACCGGCTCGGGATCTTCGGCAACCTCGGCCTGCCAGGGTTGGCCGGCTCCGGCGCGTTCGGACTCGCCGACCAACAGGCCGCGCTGCGCTGGGTCCGGAACAACGTGCGGGCATTCGGCGGCGATCCGGATGCCGTGACGATGTTCGGACAGTCCGCGGGTGCGCAGAGCATCTGCGCGCACCTCGCCTCGCCGACGGCGGCGCGCCTGTTCCAGCGTGCCATCATCCAGAGTTCGTTCTGCACCACGAACATCCCGGCCAACCTGCTCGCGCCTGGACTGCCCACCACCGCACCATGGGAGGGACCGCGCAGCCTCGCCGAGCGGGGCCTGCGCAGCGCGGCCGAACTCGGCTGCGCCGAGCCGGCCACCGCGGTCGCGTGCCTGCGTCGCTTGCCAGCGGACCGACTGATGTCGGAGTTCGGGCAGTTCGCGGGACTGGCCCACGGCAGCCGGATCCTGCCCGATGACCCCGTCCAGGTGCTGCTGGCCGGCCGGACGCATCGCGTGCCGGTGCTGTCGGGCACCACCCGGGACGAGACCACGTTCATCCAGGCACTCCACGACCTCGGCGGGCGACCGTTGACCGCGCAGGACTATCGGCGCTACGTCCAGGAGGCGTTCGGCGCCGACGCCAGCCGCGTGCTGGAGGTCTACCCGGCCGGCCGGCACGAGCCGGCCAGTCGCACCTGGGCGCGGGTGACCACGGACAGTTCCCTCGCCTGCCCGACGCTGGCGCGCAACCGGTTGTTCGCCCGGCACGTGCCGACCTACGGCTACGAGTTCGCCGATCGGTCCGCGCCGCCGACCCTGCCGGCGGTCGGCTACCCCTACGGCGCGTATCACTCGGCTGACGCGCTCTACCTGTTCGACCTGCGCGCGGGGCAGGTGTCCCCGGAGCTCTCCCCCGCACAGTCGAGGCTCGCCAACACGATGATCGAGTACTGGGCGGATTTCGCGCGCACCGGGACGCCAGGGGACCATGCGCGGCCCGACTGGCGGCAGGTGCGGCCGCGCGATCCGGTGCCGTTCACGCTGTCACTGGCACCGGGACCGGGTGGCATCCGGCCGGTTGACCTCGCACGGGACCACCAGTGCCACTTCTGGTCGACCGTGACGCGCTAGTCGTGGATCGGTGGTGGTGTCGCCGTCTTCTGGCGAATCGCGGCGGCGCGGGAGGTGTTGCCGATGCTCTCGTAGAGGTCCGCGGCGTGTTGCCAACTCTGTGCGGCTGTCGGCTCGCCGACGGCATGCTGGATGTCGCCGTACACGTTCTGCGCGTGTGCCTCGGTGGTGGTGTTGTGCGTGTGCCGCGCCATGTCGATCGCACGCAGAATGTATTTCGTCGCGGCTTCGACGTCCGTTAGCTCATGGTGTATCTCGGCCAACGCGACACACGCCGAGGACATGATGGCGAGGTCCGGGATCGGCATCGCCTCGACGAGATGCAGCGCCTGCTCGCAGTTCGCCACCGCGACCAGGTAGTCGCCGCGATCACGACACACTGACCCGGTCTCGACCATGGCACTGGCCTTGGCCGACTCGTCGCCGATCCGCTGGGCGTGAAACTGGCTCTGATGCAAGTGAATCAGCGCCTGGTCGTACTCCTTCATGGCCCGGAACACCTCGGCGATCTGACAGTGCGCCCAGCACAGCGCCTCGCTGTCCTGGGCGTCCTGGGCTATGTCCAGGCAGCGCTGCTGAAACTTCAGCGCACCGGCCAGGTTCCCGCGCATCAGTTCCAGCTTGCTCAGATGATGCAGGGTGGACGCCTGCCCACGCTGACTGCCGTCCGCTTCGACAAGACGTAGGGCCGCTTCGAGACTGTCGCGCGCGTCGTCAAGTTCTCCCAACACGTTCTGCACCATGCCAAGACCGACCAGGGTCGACGCCTCACCGATGCGATGTCCGGCAGCTCTTGCCGAACCGACCGAGATCTGACGCACGGTACGACTGTCGTCGTAATAGCCTTGCCGGTCGAGAAAGGTGCCCACGGCGTCGGTCAGCCGCCAGGCATGTTCGTGGCAGCCCTCCGCCACCGCGAGGTGTATGGCGGCCACCAGGTTCACGCGTTCCCGATCGAACCAGGTGCGCGCGTTGTCGCCAACAGCCAGGATGACGGGGTCGTCGCCGGCCACCGTCGGCAGTTCGTCCGCTGTGAGACTCGCCGGGTAGAGCGTGCGATGCGCCCGCCAGGCATTCGCGAGATAGTGATCGAACAACCGATACCGCGTCAGCTGCCGAGTATCCGGTGATTCGTCCTCCGCCGCCCGATGCCGGGCGAACTCGCGGATCAGGTCATGGAATCGGTACCGATCGTAGGTGTCGGGTTGTTCCAGCAGATGCGCCGCGACCAGAATGCGGAGACTTCGCCTGACCGCCGTCTCCTGGCGGCCGTCACAGGCGCGGATCGCGTCCTCGCCGATGTCCGGCCCCGGGTTGAGGCTCAGCAGCCGGAACAGTCGTTGCTCTGGCGCCGCCAACGCGCGATACGACAGGAAGAATGTCTCCGCGGTGGCCGAGCCGTCACCGTCCTCCCCGATCTCGGTCAGCAGCTGCCGATGATCGAGCTGCCGGGCGAAGTCGGCGACCTGGGCAGCCGGCCGACTGGAGATGTGCTGGGCGAGAACGGTGATCACCAGCGGCAGGCCGTCACACAACGTCGCCAATCGCGTCCGGTCGTCGGTGCCGATCTGGTGGCGGTCACCGAGCAGGGCCGACAGCAGCTCGGTCGCCTCGTCGGCGTTCATCCGGTCGACATGGATACGGCGCACACCCGTGGCGGTGCTCAGCCCGGTGAGCTGCTGTCGGCTGGTGATGACGATGGCGCAGCTGGGTAGCAGCGCCACCAGATCCCTGACATGGGCCGTGCTGCGCGCGTTGTCCAGCACGACCAGCGCCGGCCGATTCGCCAGCAGGCGTTGCAGGAGGAGTTCCTTGGCCCGGGGACGCAGCTCGTCCGTCGGCGGACAACCGAGCGCGATGAGGAACCCGTCGACCACCGCGGACTGCGTTATCCGAGCGCTGTCCGAGAACCCGTTCAGGTTGATGAAGAGATCGCCACCGGGGAAACGGTGCCGCACCTGGTGTCCCCACCGGACCGCCAACGCCGTCTTTCCCACGCCGGCCATGCCGTCGATAACCAGCACACCGCTGGTGTGGTCGAAATTTCGCAGAGCGGCGTCAAGTTCGCCCAGCAGCCGATCCCGGCCCACGAAGTCTCGGATGTCATGGGGCAACTGGTGGGGCACGGTCGGCTCCGCGAAAATGGGCGACGTGGCCGTTGTCGACTGATGTCGTAGCTTCTCGTGATGTTCGCGCAGGCTTTCCGCCGACTGGTCGTCGACGTTCTCCCGGAACTTCTTCCGCATTCCCAGGTAGTAGGCGTCCCCGTCGGAATAGCGCGCCAGGCCGTGCAGGGTCGACAGGCGCAGTTTCGCCGACGTGACATCGTCCTCGTGGTCGGCCCGGAGGGCGTCGAGTCGCGCGAGGGCGTCGTGGAACTCGCCGAGCGCGACCAGCGCCTCGATGAGGATCACGTTGGCCGGGACCCACTCGTCCCGCAGCACCCGAAGACGCCAGTCCTGTGCCAGTCGGCTTTCCAGGTCATCCAGGCCTCGGCCGCGCCACAGGTCAAGGGCTTGTCCGGCATACCTGACGGTGTCGTGATGTGCATGCGCGCGGGCGTGTTCCCGTGCACGGACCACGAGCGTCCGGAAACGGTGATAGTCGATCAATGACCGATCGAGATCAAGTCGGTAGCACCCGTTCTCGGCATGCAGTTCGGGCGGTTTCGCCAATTGTCGCAGCGACCGGCGAATACGCGCCGCGTAGGTATGGAAAGTGGCCGCCGGGTGCTGCGGAGTGGCTGCCGCCTCCGGCCAGACCCAGGCGACCAGGGTCTCGACCGGCAGCGCCCGACCGGGGTGCAGAAGTAACGTCGCCAACATCGCCCGCAGCCGTGGTGACCCCCAATTCTCGTCGAGATCGCCGTCGATACGTAAGGCAGTTTTGCCAAGGATCCCAAAGATCACCACAGCACCACCTCGTTGCCGGACCCTCGTGTGTTTTCGAGTCTGCCGGCAGCAACAAGATCAATCGTCGTGTCTCATGTTCTGAGACACGCTCGTTATCTCATCAAGGAAATTTGACAGATTTCCCGACACGCCATGTCTGCTTTCTGTCCCGTTATCGCCCGGTGGCCCGCGCGCGACCCGACCTAAGCAACGGCGAACACGCTCCGTCCCGGCCGGCACGACCAGCATCACATCAGGTGATGGTGTGACTTTCGGACAAACTGGATGAATAATCAGGTGGGCCCTTGACCAGGACGGGTGAGACCTGGAGTAACGGATACGTTCTCAGCCGTTCCGACGACAACTTCTGGGGAGAGGTGACATGTTGAACGACGACACCGACCACGCCCCTGCGGATCCGACCGATCAGGCGATCGTCCGAGCCATCGGCGAGGAGCTCCGCCGAGCCAGAGGCAGCGCCGGCTGGTCACGCCCTGAACTGATCAAACGCATGAAGACTCCGGTACCGGTAAACACCCTGGCCGGCTACGAGCAGGGAATCAGAGCATGTCCAACCGCGCGACTGGTTGAGATATGTCTGGCGCTCGACATCAACGTCACCGAACTGCTCGGTCTCGCGCTTCAACGACTTGAGATCAACCTGGAGAGATCCGGTGTTCAGATTGATCTTCACAAAATCCTCAGTGACGAGCGCGAAGAACTGCGCCCATTGCGCCGATGGGCCAAGAACAGAATCAAGGCGGATGTAACCACGACCGACCCAGGAGAGCCGGCCGTGGTACGCCTACCATGGGCCGTGGTGACCGAGATGGCCATTTTCTGCGGGATATCCCGCAGAAAACTGCTGAACTATATCCGAGACTTCACGCCGGGATCAGCAGTTCGACCCTAACCTCCACCGGGCGTCCAGCCGGGTGATGATCTCGGCGACGAGGATTCCCGCGCGACACCAACTGGGTGCACGCGGCCGCGGGTCGAAAACCCTTGGCGACGTTGGCAACCCGTCCCGTGCTTGGGCGTCCTGGATGCTAGAGGGCTGGGGAGTTCCCGTCTGTTGAACGTGGAGGAGAAGCTGTGCGTACTCGTTTCAGATATGCGTTAGTGGCCGGGCTGGTCGGCCTGATCGTGCCCGCGATGGTCGGTCAGGCCACGGCCGCGCCGGTGGCCGCGGCGCCGATATCCTGGCGGATGATCGACCTCGGAGCCGGTGACGACAGCGTGGCCCGGGCGATCAACGACCACGGTCACGTGATCGGTACCAGGGGCGACGGTGAGGCGTTCCTGTGGCGGGATGGCCAGCTCACCGACCTCGGCGGGTTCACGCCGACCGATATCAACAACCATGACCAGGTCGTGGGGCACCGGCGGGATGGGGAGAACCTGCATGCCGTGCTGTGGCAAGCCGGCACCCTGACCGACCTCGGCACGCTGCCAGGCGATCAGTCCAGCTCCGCGACGGCCGTCAACGACCGCACCGAGATTGTCGGTTGGAGTGGCGTCGACGCGAGCGGTCCCGGCCGTGCCTTCCATTGGCGGGACGGCGTGCTGACTCAGCTTGGCAACGCCCCCGGCCAGGCCAATGACATCAACGACCGCGGGCAGATCGTCGGCGACGTGAACGGTGTCGCCGTCCAGTGGTCGCACGGCACGGAGTCGTCGCTGACCACGACATCATCGGCCGCCCAAGCGGTCAACCAACAGGGCACGACCGCCGGTATGCACTGGGGATCGTCAGGAAGTGCAAGTTTTGTGTGGCAGCGGGGCAGGTTCACCGTGATCCCGCCGCCGGCCGAGGAGTTCGCGTTCCTCCAGGCCTACGGCATCAACGACGACACGCAGGTCGTCGGCACCAGCAGTAACGGCGCCTTTGTCTGGGAGCGTGGCACGACCACCCTCCTGCCCGCCCTCACCCGGGCCTCCGGCGCCTACGACATCAACGAACATGGCGCGATCGCCGGCGAGAACCCGACCACCACAGAAGGCCTGGTGCCACACGCGGTGATCTGGACCCGATGACCTGAGACACGGACGGGTCTTTTCGGCGGTAGCACGAGAAAGCACCACCAACTCGCCTACCGAGCCGGAAAGACCCGTCCGTCGCCTGCGCGGAAGTCGTCAAACCCGGGATTCCCGTCACGGCTGGCACATTTATTTGGCAGACCTTGTTCGGCGGTCATCGACTCAGACTCAGTGGAACGGAAACAGCAGCCCTTGAACGGCGCCAGCCGCGGGAGCGGTCACCACGAACATCACGGCCAGCGTCGTGGCGGTAACTACTGCTCGAACAAAACCCCTGAACAAGATCACTCCCTCGGCGAAAACTGTGATTTCCTGTACTGCGTGGGGATAACCGCTGGTCAACCCTGATGTGCTGGCGAGCAAAACGATCAGCAATCAGCTCTCTGAGTCAGCCAAACAACCCACTGTGTCAGACCTTACCCCACCGGCGAGCTCGCCGGATCACAGGTCCAGCGGACTGTCGTTGCTGTGCGCGAAGCGGACCGGCGTGACCCGAGCGGCGTATAGTGAGCCACCTTGGTCATGGCTTCTGTGAGGTCCAAGGTGAGTTCACCCGCCGTGCACCGAACCATCATCCTGGTGGACATAGAAGGGTTCGGCGATCGGCGGCGGACCAATCCGCATCAGGTCGCCGTTCGGCGGGGGTTGTACCGGATTCTGCGCGAGGCGTTCGACCGGTCGCGGATCTCCTGGGAAGAATGTGACCACGAGGATCGCGGGGACGGCGTGTTCGTGCTCGCCGCGGCTCCCAAATATCTGTTCGTGGACGTGCTGCCCTACGAGCTGGCAAAAAAAATACGCCAGCACAACAGCCACCACACCGAACAGGAGCAAATCCGGTTACGCGTCGCGGTCCACGCGGGCGAGGTCGTCTACGACGAGCACGGCGTCACCGGCACCTCGATCAACCTGGCGTTCCGACTCCTGGAAGCGGCGGTGTTCAAACGCGCCCTGGCCACCTCACCGGGACTACTCGCGGTGATCGTGTCGCAGTGGTTCTTCGAGGAGGTCGTGCGGCAGAGCACGACCTCCGACGCCGGCAGGTACCGCCGGGTCACCGTCGCGCACAAGGAGACCAGGACGACCGGCTGGGTCCACCTCCCCGACCACCCCACCGCCCAACTCACCCCGGTCGGCCAACTCGCCGACCACGACGAGCCGATCCCCCGGCAGCTTCCCCCCGCACTGCGGGACTTCGTCGGCCGCGAGAACCACCTCGCGGTCCTGGACGCCCTCGTGCGGGCGGCGGACCAGCCCAACCCCGGTGCGCTGGTCATCGCGGCACTGACCGGCACCGCGGGCGTGGGGAAGACGACCCTGGCCGTGCACTGGGCACACCGGATCCAGCACCGGTTCCCCGACGGCACCCTGTTCGTCAACCTGCGCGGCTTCGGCCCCAGCACACCCCGCACCCCGAGCCTGGTCCTGACGTCGTTCCTGCGCGTACTCGGCGTGGCCGAACGACGCATTCCCGCCGACCTCGACTCCCAGGTCGGCCTCTACCGGTCGCTGCTGGCGGACCGCCAGGTCCTGATCGTGTTGGACAACGCCGCCACCCCCGAGCAGGTTCGCCCGCTGCTCCCCGGCGCCGCCGGCTGTGCGGTGCTGGTCACCAGCCGCGCCGACCTGACCGGGCTGGTCGTCGCCGAGTCCGCCCACCGCGTCCCGGTCGACCTGTTCACCGAGGCCGAGGCCACCGCCCTGCTCCACGGCGTCATCGGGAACGACCTGGACACCACCGACCCGAACACGGTCAGCGCACTCATCGCGGCCTGCGCGCGGCTGCCGCTGGCGCTGCGGGTGGCCGCCGCCCGGATCGCCGCGCGCCCGGCCGGCATCGCCGAGATCATCGACGGCATGACCAGCGACCAGGACCCACTCACCGCCCTGAGCAGCACCGGCGACGCGCACAGCGCGGTGCGGATGGTCTTCGACTGGTCCTACGCGCGCCTGTCCGCCGACCACGCCCAGGCCTTTCGCCGCCTTGGCCTGCATCTGGGACCGCGGTTCAGCGTGCCGGCCGCCGCCACCCTCGCCGGCGTCGACACCGCGACCATGTACCGGCAGTTGGCCTATCTCGCCGACATGCACCTGGTCACGGCCACCGGTGACCAGCACTACCGGATGCACGACCTGCTGCACGCCTACGCGGCCCACCGGGCCGAACTCGACGAGCCGGCCGACGTCCGGCGGAAAGCGGTGACCGACCTGCTCACCTGGTATGCCAGCACCGCCGTCGCCGCCGACCGGCTGATCTTTCCCGGGCTGGTGCACGTGGCGGTCGACCTGGCCCCGACCGGCGACGGGCCGTGGCTCGCCGATCGCGCCCAGGCGCTGCTGTGGATGAACACCGAGCGGGCCAACCTGGCGGCGGCCCTGCGCGCCGCCGTCCAGCACCGGGTGTATCCGATCGCCATCGCCATCGCCGGGACCGCGCGCTTCCTCTCGCTCCGGGAACGGCCACTGTGGACTCTTCGGCTGGAGGCGGAAACCCTCGGTCTGGTCGCCGCGCGGGCCGGCCACGACCGCGCGGCGGAAGCGCTGCTGCTGAGCTTTCGCGGCGACACCAACGCCGACCTCGGTCAGCTCGCGGCGGCGGAGGCCGACTTCACCGCCGTGCTCGCGGTGGGTCGGGACCTTGGCGACCCGCGTCAGCAACGGGTGGCGCTGGCCGGGCTCGGTCAGGTCCGGCTGCGCCAGGACCGGTACCTGGACGCTCGGGACTTCTTCACCCAGGCGCTACCACTCGCCGCCGAACTCGGCGACCTGAGAGGACAGGCCGTGGCACACGCCAACCTCAGCCGGATCAACGTCCACCTCGGACGCTTCGGGTCCGCGCTCACCCATGCCGAGCGGGAACTGCTGCTGCGTCGCCAGACCGACGACCACGTTGGCGAGGCCTACGCGCTGCACGATCTGGCGACGGCACGGCAGGGCCTCGGCGACCACGAGGCCGCCGTCGACCTGGTGGAGCAGGCGGTCGCGTTGTACCGGGCCCTCGACGGCACCGATCGGTACATCGCGACCGCGCTCCAGGTCGCGGCGACCTCCCTCGAACACACCGGTGACCTCCCTCGCGCGGGGCGGTGTCTTGCCGAGGCGTCGCGGATCCTGTTCGTACACGGCGATCCCCAGGCGGACCTGGTGCTGGAGTGGCTGCACCGGATCGAGGCCTGAGCGGGTGATCGACCGCGTCAACGACCGGTTCGGCCGCAGGCGGGACAGTCGGGAACCGCGGCCGGCGGGCCGACGGCGACACTGTCCTGCAGGGTGACGAGGTTGAAACCGAACTGGCAGTTGGTCCGCAGCGCGGGCACACCGGTGATCAGGCTCATCACCGCGTGCGCGGCCAACAACCCGGTGACATTCGCCGACACCGCGTTGGCCGCCTGCACCCGAGTGCTGCCCGCCCCCGCCCACAGGGGGCGCGGCGGTCTCCCCAGCCGCCGGTTCCGCACGGCCGTGCGGGCGCACTCGTAGCACGGGCCACCCGGCCGATACAGGCCGACGCCGACCTGCGGGCCGTGATAGCCGGCGCACACCCACGAGGTGCCGGTCGCGAGGCACACCCGGTTGACCCAGTCACGCACCTGGCGCGGCTGATCGGCGGCGAGCAGCAGGACGTCACTGCCCGCCACCAGTTCCCGCACCGCGTCCGGTCCGTCGACCGTGCGCTGCTCGCCGGTGACGGTGACCGCGGAGTTGTACGTCCGCAACCGATCCGTCGCCGCGGCCACCTTCGACCGGCCGACATCCTGTTCGGTGAACAGGAGCTGACGGTTGAGGTTGGACAGTTCCACGACGTCACCGTCGACGCAGTGCACGTGTCCGACCCCGGAGATCGTCAGGGCCAGCGCACCCGCCCCGCCGACCCCGCCCAGCCCGAGCACCACGACCCGCGCCCGGCGCAGGCGCGACTGCGCGTCCCGGCTGGTGCCGAGCGGGGTGCGGTCCATCCACGCCAACAGCGCGAGGCCACGCCCGTACCGCTCCTGCTCGGCCGCGCTCAGTTCCGCCGGCGGTGGCGCGCCGGCGTCCTCCACATAGCCTGCCTGGACGAGATCGTCGATGGCCGAGCGCACCTCGTCGGCTGACCTGGCGGGAAACACGGTGATTAGTTCCGCGATCGCCTGGTCGGTCGTGCGGGAACCGTCGAGAATTCCCAGCAGCGCCCAGATCCAGCCGTCCGGGTCGTGGACATCGGTGGCGATGCCGTGGACAACGCCACCGATCCGGATTCGACCGGTGTCATATCGCATCGGGCGATGCGCGTACTTGATCCGAGGTCGACGCATGACAGCCCCCATTCCCCCTAACTGTACTGGTCCGGATTGCAGAGAGCGGCCTCCCGCCCGACCGGATAGAACCTGAGCACCGTCCCCACGGTCGCCTCGGTCAGCGGCGGCGGGAAATGCGGCGGCGGCGCGGTCTCGGTCGGCTGGCCGAGCGCGGCACAACATCGGCGCCCATCGCCTGCGCTGTGATTGAACATCAGAACACCCCCAATTCCGGCCCACAGTGGTCCGGTGGGCACAGTATGAAAGCCAGTACGGTCAACACCCTGTCAGCCGGCGGCACGACGAGTCAGCGGCAAGGCGCCGGACCGTCGGTGAACCGGAGTCAGGTGCTCGGGTTTTCCCGGCGATAAACGGCCAGACTTTCGGATACCTGTCAGCCGAAAAACACCGATATATTTCCCTGCCAGCACCCCAGGATGGATCTCATGATAAGCAGGTGCGCGCGGCACTGACAATGTTCAACCGGTGACTAAAATTCGAACCTCCGGCCGGCGCGGACGTGAACCATCGGCCGAATTCGACCGAAGTTCTGGGAGTTTCCGATCGGAATCCGTCGATCCTGACGGCCGACGGCCGGCGTTCTTCGGTTCGAAGGAACACCGGCGGGACCGGTCCCGAAAACCCCGCACTAGCCTGGCGGCCATGACGTGGACCAGGCGCCTGACCAGCGCCCTGCTCGTCCTGGTCGCCGTGTCCGGCTGTGTCAGCCGGACCGGCGGCACGGACGGCACGCCGGTGCCCGGCGACCGGGAACCAGAACAGGCGCCGCCCACCGCCGCGGACGGCTCGGACGTCTCCGCCTGCGCCGACGGCGACTGCGAGGTCCTGCTCGAGGACAGCCAGACCATCCCGGTGCCCGACGGCACCCTCACCATCACTCTCGTCGGCGACAACCGGGTCGAGTACGAGGTGAGCATCGCCGGCGGCGGCAGCAGCGGCTCGACCGAGGGCAACTGCGTGTCCACGTTCACCCTCGACGGCACCGGCAGCGGCTCGGTCTGCGCCGCGGGCGGCGGACCGGCACTGGAGCCGGACCCGGGGCCTGGCGAGCTGGCGATGGTGGTGACCGGCCAGGACATCGGCACACCGATACTGCTGCTGGCGATCGGCTCTTGACTGACCAGTCAACTCGCCACTAGTTTCCCTCCCCATGGAGACCCGTGACCGGATCGTCCGGTCGGCGGCGAAGCTGTTTCTCACCCGCAGCTACCGCTCGGTGGGCATCGCTGATCTGTGCACCGCCGCCGACGTGCGCAAGGGCAGCTTCTACCACTTCTTCCCGTCGAAGACCGACCTCGCCAAGGCGGTCGTCGACCTGCACGCCGGGGAGTTGCTCCGCCGGCTCGACGCCACCGCGACCGGCGACCCGGCCGCCCGGCTGCTCGCGGTCGCCGACGCGATCGGCGAGATCCACGACGCGTTCCAGCGCCGGTTCGGCCGCGTCGTCGGCTGCCCGTTCGGCAACCTCGCCGCCGAACTGTCCACAACGGACGACGAGCTGCGCGCGCACGTCGCCGGTGTGTTCGCCACCTGGGCGGCCACCCTGGCGACCATGTGCCACGACGCCGCGGCGCACGGCGCGCTGCGCGCCGGCGTCGACCCCGACCAGCTCGCGCACATGATCCTGGCGCAGATCCAGGGACTCATCCTGCTGGCGAAGGTCACCGACGCGCCCGCCGCCGACATCCCGACCGGGCTGCGCGCGCTGATCGCCGTCAACCTCCTGGAAGGTGCCCCGACATGACGCTCGACCAGCACACCGTCATCCCGACCCTGATCGCCGAGTGGGCGGCGATCGACGAGCTGCTCGGCTCGCTGCGCCCCGAGCAGTGGGCCACGCCGACCGCGCTGCCCGGCTGGTCGGTCCAGGACAACGTCGCGCACATCATCGGCACCGAGTGTTTCCTCGGCGGCCAGGAGACTCCGGCCAGCGACGTCGACATCCGCGCGCTGCCCCACGTGCACAACGACATCGGCGCGGCGAACGAGGCCTGGGTGCGCAGCCTGCGCGCCGACCACCCCGACCAGGTGCTCGACCGGTTCCGCGAGATCACCGCCAGCCAGGGCAAACGGTTGACCGCCCTGACTCCGGCCGAGTACGACGCGCCGTCGTGGACGCCGGCGGGCAACCGGACCTACGGCCGGTTCATGCGGATCCGGCTGTTCGACTGCTGGATGCACGAGCAGGACATCCGCGAGGCCCTCGGCATCCCCGGCCACGACAGCGGTCCGTGCGCGCGGCTCGCGCTGACCGAGATCGCCACCTACCTCGGGCTGCTGATCGGCAAACGGGCCGCCGCCCCGGACGGCTCCTCGGTCACCATCGAGCTGACCGGGCCAGAGCCCGTCACCTGGCACGTGGCCGTCGACGGGCGGGCCAGGGTGGTCGACCAGCTGCCCGGCCCGGCGACCACCACGCTGCGCCTGGACTCCACGCTGTTCACCCGGCTGGCCGGCGGCCGGGTCCCGGTCGGCGACCGCCTCGGGGACATCGCCATCGCCGGCGACACGGACCTCGGCCGCCAGGTCGCCCACGCACTACCCTTCACCATCTAGCCGTTCGGCCCTGGCCGCGATGCCCTGAATGAGGCATTGGCGACGTTCAACGTCCCGAATGAGGCATTCAGGGCAGGTGGGGAGGTGGCGTGCGCGGGGACCGTGAGCCTGTCGACCCGGACGTCGATCTGGGCATCGCCGACCAGCGGCGGGAGTTGGCGCACCACCATCCCTCGGTGCTCGGTGCGGTGGCCGTCGGTGGCGGGCTCGGGGCGCTCGCCCGTTACTGGCTCACCCAGCTGCTGCCGACCCCGCCGGGACAGCTGCCGTGGAGCACCCTGCTCACCAACGTGCTCGGCTGCCTGCTGATCGGGGTGCTGATGGTGCTGATCACCGAGGTGCGCACCGCCCACCGCCTCGTGCGCCCGTTCCTCGGCGTCGGCGTGCTCGGCGGGTTCACCACGTTCTCCACCTACGCCGTGGAGATCCGTGAGCTGCTGGCGCCCGGCACGGTCGGCGTCGCGGTCGGCTACCTCGCCGCCACCCTGGCCGGCGCGCTGCTCGCCGTGGTCGTCGGGGTCCGGGTCACCCGCGCGCTGGCCGGGGTCCGGCGGTGACCGCGCTGCTGGTGTTCCTCGGCGGCATGGTCGGCGCGCCGCTGCGGTACCTGGTCGACCGGTGGGTGCAGTCCCGCCACGACAGCCGCCTCCCGCTGGGCACGTTGACCGTCAACATCGTCGGCTGTCTCGTGCTCGGCGCGCTGACCGGCGCCGCCGTGGCCGACCCGGTGCTCGCGCTGGTCGGCACCGGGCTGTGTGGCGCGCTGACCACCTACAGCACGTTCGGCTACGAGACCGTGCGCCTGGCCGAGACCGGCGCCTACGGCCACGCCTGCGCCAACGTCGCCCTCAGCGTGGGCGCCGGGCTGGGCGCGGCGCTGGTCGCCAACCTCGCGACCAGCGCCGTACTGGGCTAGCGCCCGACAGCTACCGGCCGACGTGGTGGCTCTCGGGTGGACCGAGGTAGCTCGGCGCGAGACCACCGGTGTCCACCACGATCTTCTGCACGACCACCGTCGGGTCGACCAGCCACACCTTCAGCACGTGCTCACCGGGTGTGGCCACCACGTGCGTGGTGGCCGTGCGGTTGACGTTGTCGGAGGTGTTGCGCTCCCACTGGCGGTTCATGCTGGTGTCGTCCGCGCCGGTGGCCGTAGTGACGTTCACCCGCTGCGGCGCCGCCCCGTCGACCGACACCGCGTAGCTCAGCCCGTCGGTCGGGTGCACGTTGTTCCTCGGCGACACGTACACCCACACGGTGACCGGACCGGTGGTGGTCAGGTTCATCGTGTACTCCAGCCGGGGGCTCGCCCCGCCCGGCTCCTGGCGGGGCGCGGTCACCGGGTTCGCCCGCATGCCGTCGGAGTCCCGGCCGATGCCCGGGATGCGCAGCCAGCCGACCCCGTCACCGCCGACGACCCGGCTCGCGTGCTCGGCGAGCATCGACACGTACCCGTTGGCCTCGACGAAACCCCGCTTCGGCGCGTGCCGGGGGTTGTCGACCACGGCGGTGACCTCGACGGTCGCGCCGCCGGGTCCGGTGACCGTGATCGGCACCCTGGTCGTGCCGGCGGGCGCGCGCCGCCAGTCGACCCGCACCCGCGCGCGGACCTCCTGGTCGACGGTCCCCCGGTTCGGGGTGACCGTCAGCCACGGCCGCGCGGACTCGATCCGGTAGGCGAACGGGTCGGCGCCCCGGTTGAACACCTCCAGGTACTGCCCCGGCTGGCTCTGGTACGGGCTGAACGTCGGCAGCACGGCCGGCTCGGAGGCCGCCGGCCACCAGGTGTCCGCGCCGTCGATCGCGACGCCCATGTCCGCGCCGGCTGGCAGCTCGATCCGTCGCACGGCGGGGAAGACCTCGTCCGGCAGGGCCACGTCGTCCAGCTCCGGCTGCTGCCACGGCGCGTTCGGGCCGTACCGCTCGATGTCGCCGTAGCCGATCTTGGGCTGGGTCTGGAACCCGCGCCACTTCCCGTCCGCCAGCTCGTTGTTGTAGTAGTCGTTCATGGCCTGGTCGATGTCGAACAGCCGGTCGGTCAGCTCGGCGTGGTCGTTGGTCGCCGCCCGACCCTGTGCGGCGTACCGGAGATTGGTGAACTCCGCCTGCCGCAACGCGTACAGGTTCGCCGAGGCCAGCACCGGGTAGCCGACGAGCTGGTAGTAGGCGTCCTGATAGGACTCCGGGAGCCGGTCGCGGACCCGTTCCGCCCGCGCGGCGAGGTGTTGCCACTGTTCGGTGACCCGCGCCAGTTCACGGTAGTGCTCGAGGTGGAACGGGGTCTGCTCGTCGTCGTAGGTGATCGTGCCGTCCGCCGCGATGGTGATCCGCCGGTTGAGCAGTTCCGGCTTGCGCCGGGACTGCAGGTGGCCGTAGGTGTTGAGCACCTCGGCGATGTCCGCCGCGTGCGCCTGGCCGAAGTTCTGCGCGGCGTACCGCCGCTCCCACTCCGGCAGCTTCGACAGCGGCCACGCGTCCGGATTCCAGGCGTAGTCGAGGAAGAACTGCGTCGGCAGCTCCTCGTTCTTGAGGTCGCCGACGTTGACCACCCACAGCCGGTCCACGCCGTACTCGTAGCTGGTGCTCAGCTGCTCCCAGGTGTTGGCCAGGTTCGTGGTGTCGACCCACTTGTAGTTGCGCCCGCCGCCGACGTAGTCGAAGTGGTAGTACATGCCGTAGCCGCCTGCCCGCGCCGGCAGGCTGGGGTCGGGCAGCTTGCGCATGTTGCCCCAGTTGTCGTCGGTGAACACCACGGTCACGTCGTCCGGGGCGCGCAAACCCTTGTCCCAGTACCGTTGGACCTCCTTGTAGAGGGTCCACACCTGCGGGGTCTCCGCCGGGTCGCGGCCGGTGGTCTCCTCGATGATCCGCCGCTCACTGGCGATGATCTCCTGCATCAGCTCGATGCCGTCGCCGTCGGGCAGGCTGACGTCGCCGTTGCCGCGCATGCCGAGGGTGACCACGCCCTCGAACTCCTCCTCGGTCATCCGCCTGATCCCGTCGCGCCAGTAGGCCTTGATCGCGTCGGCGTTGCGGCGGAAGCTCCACTCCCCCGTACCGCCATAGGGATCGTGCCCGGGGGTGACGATGTTGCCGTCCTGGTCGCGGACCGCGGGCACCGCGTGCCGGTTCCACTCCTCGATCCCGCGCATCATCGGCGCCTCGTGCGAGGTGCCCATGACCACGCCGTACTCGGTCGCGGTGGCGTGGTTGTCCGGGTCGTCCTCGGCGAACGCGCGCCCCCACACCGCCGGCCACAGGTAGTTCGCCTTGAGCCGCAACATGGTCTCGAAGATCCTGGCGTGGAAGTCGGCGTTGAACCCGCCGGGATGGCCGGGGGCCTTGCCCGGTCCGAAGTACTGCGGCGCCCAGGTGCCCAGCGCCGGGTTCTCGTCGTTGAGGAAGAAGCCGCGGTACTTCACCGCAGGCGTGCCCTGGGTGTGCCGCCCTGGCAACACGTGCAGTTCGGCGGCGCGGCGGACCGGCACGTCGTCCCACCAGTGCCACGGGGAGACGCCGATGACCTTGGACACGTCGTAGGCGCCGAAGATCGTGCCGCGCTGGTCGCTGCCGGCGATGACGAAGGCCCGCGCGACCCCGGGCAGCGGGTCGCGCACGACCTGCTGCAGGGAGGTCTCCCACTTGCCGGCGATCCCGCTGACGTCGAGCTTTCCGGCCGCCACCAACCCGTCGATGAGCGTGCTGTGGCCGATGGTGCCGACGAGCACCGGCTCGCTGCCCGAGGGCACGGTGTCCCTGACGTGCTCCGGACGCACGCCGGTGACCCGTTCGATGTCGGTCACCAGGTCGCCGGCGACCCGCCGCACGCCGGCGTGGTCGTCGGTGGCGACCACGACCGGCGCCGCCTTTCGCTTGGCTACCAGGGGAAACGAACCTGGCCGGGGCGCGGTGACCACATAGGACTCTGGCGAGGGCCCGGTCGGTTGGCCGGCTGGCTGGCTGGTGGCGGTGGCCGGCGCCGCGGTCGTCAGCACGAGGACCGCGACCAGTAGCCGGACGGGCATCATCATGTCGATCTCCGTTGATCGCAGCCGAAAGTTTCGGTCATATTTCGCAACGGAGCTACGATATCTGGCCGTCCGGCCGGAATCCAGGGTACGGAGTGCTTATGCACGGGGGATCAGCCAGACCGGCCGTCCCGAAAATTTCGGAACGACCGGCAGCCTGCCGGGCTATCGCCGGTACGGGTCGCCGCCGGACCAGGACGGATCCGGTGTCGGGGTCGGCGGCAGCGGGTCCGGGCCGGGCGGGAGCGGCGGCTGCGGCGGGTCGGGGGCCGGCCGCGACGGATCGGTCGGCCCTGGCGTCGGCGGGATCGGGTCCGGGGTGGGCGGTGTAGGTGTGGTCATGTCGCGCGGGTGCCCGCACCGGCGGCGACCGAAACCCCGGGAAATTCCCCGCTTTCTCGCTGGAGTGCGGAATGACCGAATGACCTACGCGGGCGGTAATCAGACCGTTGGGCCAAATGGTGTAGTCGGCCGGCTCGGTCAGGGAATTCACCACTCGATCAGGTGACCTTTCTTGACACTATCCGTGAATTTCCGATTGGGTCCGAAACCGTAATTCCGGTTACGAAAGGGTCCTCGGTGGACTACATGCACGACCGGACTGGGATCACGGCGGCCAAGATAGTGGTCGCCGGGGGTTTCGGGGTGGGCAAGACCACGTTCATCGCTTCGGTGTCGGAGATCGCACCGCTGCGTTCCGAGGCGACGATCACCGCCGCCAGTATCGGCATCGACGACATCGAGGCGATACCTGACAAACAGTCCACCACCGTCGCCATGGACTTCGGGCGCATCCAGCTCGGACCTGACCTGATGCTCTACGTGTTCGGCACCCCGGGCCAGCACCGGTTCTGGTTCATGTGGGACGACATCGTGCGCGGCGCGATCGCGGCGGTCGTGCTCATCGACACCCGCAGACTGGCCGACTGCTTCGCCGCGATCGACTTCTTCGAGGCTCGCCGGGTCCCGTTCCTGGTCGCGGTGAACAACTTCGACGGCGCGCACCGCTTCCGGGAGGAGGACATCCGCGACGCGCTCGCGTTGCCGGACGAGATCGCCGTGGTCGACTGCGACGCGCGTTCCCCCGCCTCCACCCGCCAGGTGCTGATCACCGCCAGCGCGTACGCGCTGTCCCTGACCGGGCCCGGCGACAATCACCCTACGTAGTCCAGCACTGGAGGTGTGCTCGACGTCTGCCGGGGGTATCCAGCTGATCGTCTGGTCCCCCGAAACGTAGGCGAGGTCGAGTGCGATGAACCGTGAACCCGACGGCGGTCCGGCGAGCGGGTCGATGGTCACTTTCCTGCTCCGCGACGGAGACGGCGAGCGATTCAGCGTCGGGGAGGTCATCGGCCCGGTCGAGCAGGACCCCCAGACCGGCGAGACCTGGATCGGCGTGCGGATCGGGCACGCCGCGCCGGACCGCGCGCTGAGCCTGATCCCGCTGACCGCCGTGCTCAACATCGCCCCGCCCGGGGACCAGAACCGGGCGGCCTGACCGGGACAACCGTCAGCCGGACAACACGTAGGAGAACCGCCGAACTCTCGGCACCCACAGGTGAAAGGTCCGTAACGAGGTCGTGCCCAGCCGGGGCAGGACCTCGCCAAGCGCCGCGTGCAGCCGACGCCAGCGTGCGACCTCCCCGGCGGCCAGCGCGCCGACCACCCGGTTGTGCCAGCCGTCGGCCAGCCACCGGGGCTCCAGATCGGCGACGAACTCACCGAGACCGCTGTCCTGGTCCCGGTGCAGCAGCCCGCCGGCGAGCCCGGTCGGCTCGTCTGGCGGAGTGTCCAACGCCCGCGCCAGCAGGGTCGCGTGCGCGGTCAGCAGGCCGAGCAGCACGACCACCGCCTCGTACTCCCCCGGCTCCTCCGCCGTGCCGAGGAAGCGGGACGCCGGTGACAGGTCACGCGTCGCGCGCACCATGCGATACAGGTTCATCAGCCGCTTGGCCGCGCGCGGCGAGTCGACCATCGAGTCCAATGTGGACAGCAAGGCCAGCTCCGGCTCGGTCAGCGGCCGTGGCGGGGTCGGCCGGTAGGTGGCCAGCTCCGCGCCCGGCTCGATCTGGATCTCCGGCGCCGGAACCGAGCCCTGCCCGGAAACGGGCGCCGGCTCCGCACCCGCCGGCTCCTCGACCGCGTCGACCATCGACCGCAACAGCTCGCTCAGGCTGCCCTGGGTCATTCCGGGGAGTACCAACGGAATGTTGAGGATCTTCTCCAGGTAGTCCGCCGGCGTCGCCTGCCAGTCGCCCGGCCGCGGTTCGAAGATCTCGTGGTGACAGCTGGCCAGCGAGCGCAGCAGCCACCTCGGGTCCACCCCGACGACCACGACGAACAACTCCATCGCCAGCAGCAGGTGCACCGCCTGCAGCACGTCGACGACCTGGCGCGGGCTACAGCGGTCGAGGTCGTCGATGTACAGCACGATGCGGTCGATCGGCGGCTGGTCGTCCTCCCCCGGATGGTCGCGCCAGTCGGTCAGCAACGTGACCAGCTGCTCGAAGTCCTTGCGGATGGTGGAGATCAGCCCGAGGTTGCCGGCGTAGGCCTCGCCGTGCGCGCGCTCGGCGAGGAACGAGTACAGCCGGTGTCCCGGCGCGAGCTCGGTCAGCCGCCTGCCGAGCTCGCCGACCCGCACGACCGCCTCGTCCAGCGCCGCCTCGGCGATCCGCTGCTCGGTCTCGGTCCGGCGCAGCGCGACCACCTGCTCCCGCTGCTCGGCCGGCAGCCGCGCCACCAACGCCCGCAGCCCGCGCAGCCCGGCCCTGGCGCCGGCCATCCAGGCCACCCCGGCACCGGCCACCGCCGTGGCGACCGCGCCGATCCCGGCCAGCCACTCCCGCCACGCCGGCAGCGCCACGATGCCGAAGGCCACCGCGACCGCGACCACCGCCGCCACCGCCAGCACCAGCCGGCCGCGCCGGTCCTTCGGCGCGCGGCGCAGCGCGTCGGCCTCGGCGAGGGTGCCCCGCAGCTGCTCGCCGAGCAGCTCGCCCTGCTCGTGCTCGTCGGTGACGCCCATCCTGGCCCAGTGCGCCGCCGCCCCGGGCAGCGAGCGCAACAGGCCTTTCGCGCCCGCCTGCTGGCTCGCGGCCGCGTCGTCGGCCCGCGCGCGCAGCTCGACCGCCTCCCGCCGGGCGCGGTCGGCGGCGTCGGCCAGCTCCTGGCGCTGGTCGAGGACCTTGGTCAGCTCCGCGCGCAACCGCTCTCTTCGGTGGGGCGCCGAGGAGTCCGGGCCGGCGAGGTGGCCGAAGATGTGGTCGCCGAGGCTGGCCCACAGGTTGCTGTCCGCGTAGTGCCAGGCGTTGAAGCCGATCTGTTCGATGGTCGCGCAGTACCGGTCGGCGCCCGACCCGGCCAGCTCGGCCACCCGGTGGCGCAGCAGGCCCATGAAGTAGCTCTTGCCGGAGCCCCATGCGCCGAACACGCCGATCGACAGCGGCGGCGGGGTGTTCCGGTCGGCGATCACGGTGGCCAGCATCGACACGTACGGCGCGACGCCGAGCCGGTCGGCCGACAGCGGGATGCCCCGGTTCGGGGGCACCAGGTCGCTGGACACCCCGCCGGCGAGCTGCGGCTCCTCCGCGTGCCGCCACCAGGCCTCGACGATGGCCCGCTCGGTCCGCGCGTCGTTGCAGAGGAAGACCACGTCGCGCAGATGTCGTGGCGGGTCGGGAAAGGCCGTCGACAGCTCGCCGACCACCGCCTCGGCCGCCTCGTCGACCGGGAAGCCGAGCGCGCCGGTGCCCATCAGCGGCATGCCGAGCGCGGACACCTCGGCCCGGTCGGCCGCCCTGGCGCTGGCCACGGTGGCCGTGACGATCCCGCGCAGCTCGGTCGCCGACGCCGACAGCGGGTTGTGCACCGAGGACAGCACCGCGAGCCGCAGCGGGTCGCCAGGCAGCGGGAGCAGCCGCGCGGTGCCGGGGGTGACCTCCCGAAGCGGCACGGAACCCCAGTCCGCGTCGGGAAAACGCCGCTGCACGGCCAGGCCGAGATCGCCAAGGATCGTGCCGACCGACACCACGATCCCGTCGATGCCCAGCGTCCACGGCTGGGACGTGCGCGCCACCCAGAAGCCGAGACCGCCGGCCTCACCGAGCCGGACGCCGAGCGGGGACCGGCCCGACGTCGGGGCATTCGCCGCGTTCATGGCCCGGTTCTACCCCATCCGCGAGTCGCCGTCCGCTGGTGGGAGCCTGGAAACGGCAAGCGCCGGTTGCCGCTTTTAGGGTAACCTGACCTGTCCAACAGGTGAACAACAAGTGAACGAGGAGGCAATGAGATGCGAGCGGCCTTTCAGACTGACCTGGACGAGCTCCGTGACCAACTGGGCGACATGGGCGAACAGGCCGCACGAGCCATCCGCGTCGCGACCAGAGCCCTGCTGACCAGCGACGGTGAACTGGCCGCCACGGTGATGGCCGACGACGCCGAGCTCGACGCCGCGCGCGACCGCTGCGACGAGACGGGCCAGCGCCTGCTCGCGCTGCAGGCCCCCGTCGCCGGCGACCTGCGGCTGGTGATGACCGCCGTGCACTGCGCGGACAAGATCGAACGGATGGGCGACCTCGCCGCGCACGTGGCGGACACCGCGCGGATCCGATTCCCCGAATGCGCGGTGCCCGCCGAGCTGACCGGCGCGTTCACCGAGCTCGGCACGATCGCCGCCGGCATGGCCGACCGGCTCGTCGAGCTGATCCGCCAGCCGGGCCAGGGCGGCTTCGCGGAGCTGAACGAGACCGACCAGGCCGTCGACGCCCGGCACGCCGCCGTGCTGGCCGCGATCACCGATCCCGGCTGGCCGCACGGCATCCCGTGCGCGACCTCGCTCGCGCTGCTGGCCAGGTACTACGAGCGCTTCGCCGACCAGACCGTGTCTGTCGCCAAGCGACTCGACTTCGTGGTCACCGGCGTACTCGCAGCCTGAACCCGCTACCGCGCAGACCGCACGAGAAACTGTGTCTGTCGCCAAGCGACTCGACTTCGTGGTCACCGGCGTACTCGCGGCCTGAACCCGCTACCTGAGCCGCTACCGCGCCGACTGCACGATGAAGTCGCCGTGGCCGCCGTAGCCGAGCACCGGCTCGGCGAACTGCGTGCCGTCGAACGTGAGCAGCCGCCAGCCGCCGCGGTACGGCACGATCATCGGATGCGGGATGTTCGTGCCGTAGGGGGCGTCCAGCGTGCCGAGCAGGCGCATCCCCAGGTCGTACACCGGGTACTCACGGGCGTCCCCGTCCGAGGCCAGCACGTACCAGCGTGACCCGAACCGCTGGATGATCGTGCCCTCCGTCTGGCCGACCGACAGGTCCGCGCCGACCAGCTCCAGACCATCGTCGTGGGCGGCGCCGCGGGGGCCGGCGGCGAGCGCGGGGTGGAACACGAACGACGGCTGCTGGGTCGGGCTCTCCACGAACGCCACGTGCCAGCGGCCGTCGATCCTGGTCAGCGCCGGGTCCCAGGAGCTGACCGAGGTCGGCAGCGGCAGCGGCTCGCTCGCCAGCACGTGCACCCCGGACAGCACGTCGGCGGTGGTGGTGAGGTGCCGGATGTGCACCCCGGAGCCGTCGAAGTCGCCCCAGGAGGAGTTCGCGAGGATGAACCGGTCCCCGTCCAGGACGATCTGCCCGGCGTGGTCGCCGAGCACCACGTCGTCGCGGGCGAAGAACAGGTTCGCGACCTGCTCCAGCTTGGCCGGGTCGGCCAGGTCGACGGTCCACACGCCCCAGTGCGCCTGCTGGAAGAAGCCGAGCCCGGCGTTGGTGAGCGTCAGGTAGAGCTTGCCGTCGCGGATGAGCGGCCGGCCGTCCGCGTGCTGCACCACGTGCGGGTCCCGCACGCCCGCCTGGCCGTAGTAGCCGGCCCGGACCCGGCCGAGCGTGACCGAGTCCCGGCCGCCGTAGGCGTAGCCGAGCCGGCCGAGCACCCGAGGGTCGCGCAGGTCGATCAGCGCGCGGACCTCGGCCCGCGCGGACAGCAGCGGCTGCCAACCGGCACCGGTCTCGGCGAGCACGGTCACCGCGTTCTCGTTGACCACGACCGCGAACCGGAACGGCGCGGTCAGCCCGGCCGCGGCGGCGGCGACGGTCGTGGTGGTCCCCTCGACGGTGACCTCGATGCTCGCCTGCCCGTCGGCGTAGGCGCCGAGCACCGACACCCCGTCGCCGGCGAGCCCGGCAAGCACGGTGCCCGACAGCGACCCCACCTCGACCTCGACGGTGCCGTAGGGCGCCCGCGGCCCGTGGTCGGTGACCACCAGCGAGTCGCGCGCGGCCGGGGGCGCCACGGCGGTGTCGTACTGGACGAAACCCGGCGCGATCAACGCGAACGGGCGGTGCTGGTGGGTGGTGGTGAACCGGAGGTCGAGCGGGTTGGGCGGGCTGGGCGGGGTGGCCGACGCGGGGTGCTGGCCGGCGAGTGCCGCCGCGCCTGCCACGCCGAGACCGGAGAGCAGGGTACGTCGATCGATGGGGTGGACCACGGATTTCCCCTCCTGGATCAGGCTGTGCGGGTGAGCCTGGACGGCGGAGTGACCACCGTCTGAATGCTCCGGTAACGTACCGAAAGTGAGCCGGGACGCACAGCTACCACCGGTGGCGGTGATTGACCAGGGCAAGCCAAGCGCCGCCCGGGTGTATGACTGTTTCCTTGGCGGCAAGGACAACTACGAGGTCGATCGACAGGTCTTCCGGCAGATCAACGCGGTCGCCCCGGAGATGTGCCAGCTCGCCCGTGCCAACCGCTACTGGCTGCTGCGGGTCACCCGGTTCCTCGCCGGAGCCGCGGGCATCGACCAGTTCCTCGACCTCGGCGCCGGGCTGCCAACCGAGGAGAACACCCACCAGGCGGCGCAGCGGATGAACCGCCGGGCACGCGTGGTCTACGTGGACAACGACCCGGTGGTCGCGGCCAGGGGCCGGGCGCTGCTGGAGGAGAACGACCGCACCCGCCTGGTGTTGGCCGACCTCACCCGGCCGGAGGAGATCTTCGGCGATCCGGCGATCACCAGCCTGCTCGACCTCACCCGCCCGGTCGGGCTGCTGCACAGCGCCACCATGCCGCACGTGGCCGACAGCGAGGATCCGTGGCGGATCATCGGCCGTTACGTCGAGTTACTGCCGAGGGGTTCCTATCTGGCGCTGAGCCATTTCCACGACCCGCGCGACGGCGGCGAGGGCAGCCTGCTGGCGACCGTGCTCGAGGACGCCTTCGTCAACGGCGCCATGGGGTCTGGCTACTTCCGCACCCGCGAGGAGATCGAGCGGATGTTCACCGGGCTCCACCTGGTCGAGCCGGGGGTCACCCAACTCGGTGACTGGTGGCCGGACGGCCCGCAGATCACCGGTTACCGCGCGGCGGACCTGGTCGCACTCGGTGGTGTCGGGCGGAAATCACCCACCAGGTGACTTGATGTCCACAAAGGACTGTCCATAGTAGAGGTTTAAGCCCGCCGGCCGGTTGCTGGGGGGTCGCACCCGGCCGGCGGTGGTCGCCGGAGCGACAACTGAGGTCACGTCGGCAGTGCTTCTGGGGGGAGTCACACTGCCGGAACACCCCATTCGTCCTGGCTCAGGCAGCGACCAACCAGTACAACGGCGGCGGGTCCCGTTCCGTTCCCGCCCCAGCGTGCCGTCGGTCACTCTTCGAACACGTTTTCCGCTGTCGTGACCGCGGCCAACCACGCGTCGGTGACTTCCAGCAGGGCCTGCTGCTCGTCGGCGGAGAGGTCGCCGACCCTGTCCTTCGTGGTGTCCAGCATGATCTGGGGAAGTCGGACCTGGTCAGCGCATTCGGCGTCGGCGACCGCAACCGCTATCTCGTGTTCGCGCAGCCGGTCGCTCGGCCCTTCGGCCTGGTAGCGAGCGGACACGGCGTCCTTCGCGTCCTCCGGTAACTGGTAGTGATGACCGCGTCGCACCATACAGCCTCGCCACTCGCGCATCGCGTCGGCGTAGGCGGGCGTCGTGCCGACCTCGTCCACGAGCCGGTTGTGCAGTGCCTCCGGCAGATGAGCGACGCGCGCCCAGGTGAGGATGCCGGGGAACAACCGGGTCCGGCCCTCGAACACGCAACCGTCTCCCGGAAAGGAGACCTCGCCGACCTCGGGCAACGCGATCGCCTTACGTTCGCGGGCGTCGCCGAGCAGCGCCCGGTTGAAATCCGCCTGGTCGGTTGGGGTGAGTTGTCGCAGATAACGGTCAGCGGGTGGCGCCGGCTTTTCTGTCTCGGCGAGCCCATAGCCGACGCGACGGCGGTCCGCCAGCCCCAGCAGACGCTCTTCGTAGGTCTGCGGCATGGGAGGCGGCTGCGCCGGGTACGCCCACCCCTTGGCGTCCATACAACGATCAACCAGAAGTTCCTCTGCCCGTTCCAGGGAATGCTGTCTCGCCGGGTACGACCCGGATCGGGTGAGCAGGTCGAGGGCGGCGCCGTGCTCCGGCAACGTGCTGGCGGCGGACGTCGGGGACGCCGTACAGCCCGCGACCATCGCCGCCATGACCGCGAATCCGGCGACCAGGCTCGAGTGCGCGCGTTTCTTCATCGTCATCACCACTTCGGGAGCAGCTGGACTGGTGCCCACCGCATTCGGGTGGGCACCAGTCAGTTCACCAACAGGCAGTTCAGCACCAGTCGTTCGAGCTCACCGCGTCGTTGTTGGCCTGGTTGAAGTAGTTCACGCCTGTGCCCCGAGGCAGGATGACTCCCAGGTCGACATAGCCGCCCGCCCGGTAGAGGTAAGCGGTGCACTGTGTGCCGTTGTTGAACGCCGAGGACGCGCAGTCGTTCCAGGTGTAGTTGCTGATCGCGCCGCACTCGGGTCGCGGGAACGCGCTCCAGTTCGCATTGTTGCCCGCGAGTTGCCCCCTTACCCCGCCGTAGTAGGCAGCCGACCAGAAACACACGAAGCCGGCATCGCAACTCTGCTGGGCGATCACCTCAGCCTGGCTTTCCGTGAGTGTCGCAGGGGTCAGTTGCGCGGCCGCCGCGGTCCCCGAACCCATCACGATTCCCGACAACACCAGCGCCATCACCACGCCCAGTACCGCTGCTACGCCTGTCGACCTACCTGTCCCGTGTCCTGTCGTGTGCCGCATGATTCCCTCTCCAGTTGTCTCGCCCAACCGTCACCGTGAGGCTGGCAGCGAGGCATCGCTGGAAAGTGGCTGAAACGTGGTCGGTCAGTCCGCGTGGGCGCGGGCCACGCGGAGCATCTCGATCAGGCCGTCGGCGTACTCCTGGGACTCGGCGTGGGCTTCGGGGAACGGGGGTTGGAAGCCGACGCCCTCCCACTGGCCGGTCGCCGGGTTCCAGCGGTCGTTGCCGATCTCGAAGTCCCACGCGTAGACGCCGAGCTCGTAGTACAGCTGGTCGGCGGAGTTGCCGGCCGCCGAGTACAGCACGTCGGCCACCGGGCCGGTGCGCGACGGCCAGGTCACCGTGCCCCGGCTCGCCGAGATCGCGCCGACGATCCGCTTGGCCGAGTCCTGGAACAGCGCCGCCTCCTCGGGCGACGGCCGCGGCAGGGTGATCCGGCCGGGCATCGCGTAGGCCCCCGGCGGCCACATGAAGTACCCGCCGTAGGAGTGCACGTTCATGCCGAACCTGATGTTCGGGTGCGCGGCGGCCAGCGCGATCACGTTGCGCGCCTCCGGCTCGGACAGCTCGTCGGTGCCGGCGTAGGTCCCGGACAGGCAGTTCGTCGCGGACGCGCCGACGTAGCCGTCGAACACCGAGCCGACGGTGTAGTTCCGGTTGACGTCCACGCCCCACGAGTCCGCGAACCTCGGGTCGCGCTGTGCGCCGGCGCAGTGGTTGGACAGGTTCTTTCGCTGGAAGTTCGCGTCGTGGAACGAGTAGTTCGCCCCGTCCGGGTTGACCACCGGCAGCACGAACACGTCCACGTCGGCCAGCAGCGCGGCGGTCTCCGCGTCGGTGGCGTGGTTGGCCAGCAGCCGCTCGGCGAACTCCATGGTCACCAGCGGCGTCGCCCACTCCCGCGCGTGCTCCTGGGAGTAGGCCAGCACCCCGACCTTCGAGCCGTCCCGGTGCGCGCCGATGCGCAGGGCCTGCACGGTCCACGGCCGGTGCGGCACCCCGGCGGGCGCGTCCAGCCCGTCGGCCATGCGCACCGGGGTGACCACCGGCATGACCCTGCCGGCCGAGCCGTCCTCGACGAACGCACCGAACAGCTGCGGGAACCGGGCGGTGATCAGCGCGGCGACCTGGTCGGTCGTGCTGATCACCGCGCCGTCGCCGCCGGTGGCCAGCGACACGGTCAGCACCCGGTCGCGCCAGGTCGCCTGTGCCGGCCGGTTGGGCGCGCCCGGGTCGACCGTGCGCACCTGCCAGCCGTTGGCGCCCTGGTCGCCGAAGCGCACCGACTCGACCACGACCGCGGCGCTCGCCGGGTCGCCGAGGTAGGCGGTGGCGGTGCGCCGGTAGCCCTGGGTGGGGTGCGGCAGGTCGATCACCTCCACCAGGTCCGGGTACTGGCGGGCGAGCCGGGCGATCCTGGCCCTGATGTCGGTCGGGGTGAGGTAGGCGTCGATGAAGTCCCGCTGGTAGCCCGCCGGCGGGGGCGGTGGGGTGGCGCCCGGCCACGGGGTCGGGATGGTCGGGCGGGTGGTGCCGCCGAGGCTGGAGGTCGCGGTCAGCGTGACCGGTTTCGCCGGCAGCGGCTGGGGCTCGGTGACGTGGTACTGGTACTCGCCCGCGTCCTCGAAGCGCCGCAGCGGGAAGGCGCCGGTGGTGCCGTCCTCGGCCAGCCAGGTCACGGTGATCTCGACGTCGGGGTCGAGGACCGCGGTCGTGGCCACCCTGGTCTCGAGGAAGGTCTGGCCGCCGGTGGTCCACCAGGCCGAGGACACGACGTGCAGGGTGTCCTGGGCCGCTCGCGCGCCGCGTTCGAGGGTGGCCGCCGCGTCGCCCTCGGTCTGGATCAGCTGCCGGGGCTGGGCGCCCTCGGCGACCAGCTGGTCGAACCGCTCGCGGTCGAGCACGAGGTCGGCGAGCACCCGGCCCTCGGCGTCCCGGCCGTGCGCGGCGACGTCCGCGCCGCCGGCGATCAGCTCGGGCAACATCGTCTCGGTCGGCAGGGCGAACCGCACGAGCGCCAGCTCGCCGTCGGCGACGGTGAACCGGTCCGGCTCGGCGTTCGCCGGAAGCACGCTCGCGCCGAGGACGGCCGAGCAGAGCAGGGTGAGTGCGGCGGCGGCGTGGCCGTATCGGCGCGTGAACATGAAGCCTCCCAGGCATCCGGGGTCGACCTGGCGAATTCTTCACCATGTAGTTGAAAAGGCAAGTGTTTCTCCAACCGTCGCTGTCCTTTTAGGACTCGAGCGAGGTTGTGCACGGCGATCGGGTCCGACGTTGTAAGTTGCCCTTCGTGAACGCCGCTGGCGACCTTCCGGAGTCGGGCGAGGTGTGGGACGCGGCCTGGCTCGAGTTCCACGCGGCCTGGCGGCCGAGGCTGCGCGCGTTCCTGACCTCGATCTGTGACGACAGCACCGATCTGGTCGAGGACATCCTGCGGGTGAGCCTGCTCCAGCACCGCCGGCAGTGGGCGGCGCTCGACGAGCTGGACGACCCGCACGTGGTGCTGTTCGCGATCGTGCTCGAGCAGGTGCGGGCCTTCCGCGGGCAGGCCTCGGCGACCCCGCTGCGGTCCACCGCCATCGTGCTGCACGACCTGGTCGAGTTACCGGTCGAGCACATCGCGGTGGTTCAGCGGATCAGCGCGCCGGTGGTGCGCATGCACCTGGCGCTCGGCCACCGCGACCCGGACTACTCCGGCGGGTTCACCCTCGCGCCCGAGGAGGCCCGCGAGGTCGACCACGGCGTGGAACTGCTGCACGCGGCCTACGAACAGCTGACCAGACCGCTGCCACCGGCCGCCGACGACGACCCCGAGGGCGACTACGCCCTCGGGCTGGTGTGTGAGCAGCGGGGCGATGTGCGCGGCGCCGCGCTGTGCTTCCAGCGCGCCACCGCGCACAACTTCGAGGACGCGGCCGACCGGTTCGTCGCGGTGCTGGCGCACTTGAGCCTGCCAAGCCGGGGCCGGCACGCCCGGCACGCGCTGGCCGACCCGCCACCCGCACCACCACGCACCACCGACCGCCTCGCCCTGGAGGCACTGGTCCTGACCACCGAGCAGGGCCACGCTGTCCGCGATTCCCTACCCGCCGAGCACCGCGCGCTCTGCGACCTGTGCCACCAGTCCAGTGCGGTGGCCGAGATCGCCGCCCGGCTGGGTATCCCCCTGGACCTCACCCGCGAGCTCGTCACCGCACTGGCCGCCGACGGCCTACTCGTCATCCACGCCACGCCCGGCAAGGACGGCCCGTCACACACCCTCATGGACCGCGTCCGCACCGCCCTACGCACCCCGTGACCTCCCCAGCTACCGGTACACGCGCACGTAGTCGATCATCATGTTCTGCGGCAGCACGGTTCCCGGTCCCGGCGGGCCCGGCCAGTCGCCGCCGACCGCGTTGTTCATGATGATGAAGAACGGGTGGTCGTAGACCCACGGGCCGCGGGTCCGCTCGAGGGTCTCCCTGTCCACGGTGAAGAACCGGTTGTCGTCGACGATGAACGTCATGTGGTCGGCGTCCCACTCCACCGCGAACACGTGGAACGCGTTGCTCGCGTTGGTACCCAGCTCCAGCGGCGCGCCGTGCCCGCCCGCGCCGAAGTAGGCCGGGGCGTGCAACGTCGAGTGCACCAGGGTTGGCTCGCGGCCGATGTGTTCCAGGATGTCGATCTCACCGCTGGCCGGCCACGGCACGCCGTCGAAGAAGTTCCCGCCGAGCATCCAGAACGCCGGCCACAGCCCCTGGGTGCTGGACACCCTGACCCGCGCCTCGATCCGGCCGTAGGTCGTCTCGAACTTGCCGGCGGTGTTCAGCCGGCCGGAGGTGTACTGGCAGGTCGTGCTGCCGCCGCTGTTCGGGTCCGGCGGGCACGACGAGCCGGGGGTGACCTCCCGCCTGGCCTGGATGACCAGGTTGCCCGCGCCGTCCATCCGCGCGTTGTCGTTGTTCGTGTAGTACTGCAGCTCGTTGTTCACGCCGGGGCCGGTCTCCGGGGTCCACTTCGCCGGGTCCGGGGTGGCGCCGTTGGCGCCGTTGAACTCGTCGCTCCACACCAGCCGGGTGAAGTCGGGTGCCGGGGGCGTCGGCGGGGGCGGGGTCGGCGCACCGCCGGTGCCGTAGACCTGGAACTCCCACAGCGAGTAGCCGTAGCCGTTGGACCTTTCGGTGCCGTACATCCGCACGTAGCGACCGGTGCCCGAGACCGTCAGCGTCTCCTTGAAACCGCCGCCATCGGTGGTGGTGTAGATGGTGCGCCAGTTCGCGTTGTCGTCGGAGACCTGGAGCTGGTAGTCCACCGCGTACGCGGGATCCCATTGCAGGACAACGGTGTCGATGGTCGCGGTCGCGCCGAGGTCGATGGTGATCCAGCCGGGGTCCACCCAGCCGTTGGTCGCGCTGGTCGCCCAGCGGGTGGCCGGGTCGAGGTCGGTGGCCTTGGCTGGCGTGCAGCCGCCACAGGCGCCGTCGTCCTGATAGGTCGACGCGGTCGCCGGTTTCTGGTACGACAGCAGGCCTTCCGGGCCGGGGTCGGCGCCGCCACCGGTCGTGCCGAACACCTGGAACTCCCACAGCGAGTACCCCCACTGGGTGGCCCGTGAGGTCAGGTTCAGCCGGACGTAGCGGCCGGTGCCGGTGACCGGCAACACCTGTGCGCCGCCGACACCCGCTGCCGTCGAGTACACAGTGGACCAGGTGGATCCGTTGTCGGACAACGCGACGGTGAAGGATCGGCCGAAGGCGGACTCCCAGTCGAGCCGCACCTCGTCAACGGTCGCGGTCTGGCCGAGGTCCACCTGGATCCACTGTGGATCAGCGAACTGGCTGGACCACCGGGTGCCGAGATCGCCGTCGACGGCCGCGGTCACGGGGAAGGCGGCCGACTCGGTCGACGACGCGGTGACCGGGCGGTTCTGGGAGAGCAGCGAGCCGGCGGCGACGGCCGGGCCGGCGGGCGCGAGGACCTGGACCAGGGTGACCACGAGGCCGGTGATCACACCCATCGAGAGGAACCGGCGGACACGCCGCCGGGACAGCACCGGTTTCATGCGTGCTCCTTTGCACGCCGCGGCAGCGGGCCGGCGGCGCGAGACGAGACGGGAGACGGAGAGACGGAACCGTGAGAGCGCTCTCTCCGGACAGAGAGTGCCTTTCGGACTACCTGCTGTCAAGCTCGGCGGCGCACTGGTCGTGATGGCGCAACGAACTGGGCCGAACGGCGTCTATTTGTTCCCGTGCGGAACAAAATCGTTGACCCAGAGGTGTGAGCCAGGTCATCCTCTAGTTGTGAGAGCGCTCTCTCGACGCCCTGCAAATCCTGAGAGCGAGGGAGTTTGTCTTCGATGGGGAAGAACATGACCAACTGGCGCGCCCTCACCAAGATCGGCCTGGTGTTCGTGCTCGCCGCGAGCACGGTGATCGGCGGTGGGGTCACCGGAGCGGCGAAGCGGGCCGACGCGGTGATCCCGGTGGCCGAGTTCCCGGCCGACTGTTCACTGAGCCACCGCCTGCCCGACGATCCGATCGTGGCACCCAACCTGCCGGGGGCGTCGCACTCGCACGACTTCTTCGGCAACCACGCGACCGACGCGTTCTCCGAGTACGAGGACCTGCTCGGCTCGACCGGCAACTGCAACCCGGCCTCGGACATCTCGTCGTACTGGGTGCCGACGCTCTACCGGAACAACCAACCGGTGGTGCCGACCGGAATCACCTTCTACTACCTCGGCGAAGGGGTGCAGAACCCGGCGGCCACCCAGCCGACCCCGGTCGGGCTCAAGATCGTCGCCGGCAACGCGAAGGCCACCGGCGACAACGACAGCATCGCCCGGTGGTCGTGCCTGCACGCCGGGCATGTGTCACCGTCGAAGAACTTCGTGAACTGCCCGTCCGGCACCCAGCTGGAGACCTATCTCGACTTCCCGCAGTGCTGGAACGGCACGAGCCTGGACTCGGCGAACCACCAGAGCCACATGTCCTACCCGGTCGGCGGCAACTGCCCGTCGTCGCACCCGGTGCAGGTGCCGAAGCTGCGAATGGTGCTGCGGTACCCGGTCAGCGGTGACCCGTCCGTGCTGCGGTTGGCCTCCGGCGACGGCCGAACCATGCACGGCGACTTCTTCAACGTCTGGCCGGCCGACGAGATGGAGCGCCGGGTGCGGGACTGCATCCGACCGGTGGTCAAGTGTGGTCACGACGGGCGTCCCCTGTGACGTTGTTGCGTCCGCTCGTGATCGTCCTGCTGGCCATGGGCGTGGTCGCCTGTGGCCAGCAGGTTCCACCGGCAGCACCGCCCGCGCCGACGGTCTCCGCGCCGCCGCCGGCCTCGGCCACGCCGGCCGGCGGTTTCGGCGTCACCGAGCAGGCGTTCGTCCAACTGGCGATCGCCACCGACGACCAGGCGGTGAAACTGCTCGAACTGGGCGCCACCACGGCGACCGAGCCGCTGCTGCGCGACCTCGCGAAGAACCTCACCGAGGCCAGGCGGACGGAGCTCACCGCACTGCACGCCCTGCTGACCGAGGCGTCGGTGCAGTACCAGAACCTCCACGCCGGACACGACATGCCGGGCATGCCGACCGAGGACGAGCTGAGCACACTGCGCGCGTCACCGGCGTTCGACACCGAGTTCGCCCGGCTGGCCAGGGCGCACCTGACCGAGTCGAGAACGGTCGCACACTCGGCCGCCGAGAACGTCACCCATGCCGGGACGAAGTCGGTCGCCGCCACCATGGTCGCCGATCGGGACGCCGAACTGGCCACGCTGGACGGCCTTGGCTGAACGGGACCGGCGCGGCAGTCGGCCGCAGGTATAAAGAAGCGGTGTCCGACCCGCGCAGTCCCTCGACGAAACGCGTCACCCTCGAGGAGGTGGCGAAGGTGGCCGGGGTGTCGCGGGCGACGGCCTCGCGCGTGGTGAACGGCGTGGCGACCGTGGACGCGACGATCCGGGCGGCGGTGCAACGCGCGATCGCGGCGACCGGGTACGTGCCGAACCTGGCCGCGCGCTCGCTGGTGACCCGGCGCGCGGACGCGATCGCGCTGGTGCTGCCCGAGGAGTCCCGCCTGGTCGGCGACCCGTTCTTCGAGACGGTGATCCGCGGGGTGATGACCGTGATCGGGCCAAGCGGCGTGCACCTGGTGCTGATGACGATGGACACCAACACCCGCGAGCAGGTGGTGAGCGATCTGCGGCGGGGCAGGCTGGACGGGGTGATCCTGATCCACACCGACCGCGAGGATCCGTTGCCCCGGCAGCTGATCGAGGCCAACCACCCGGTGGTGGTGTCGTCCAGGCCGATCATCCCGTTGCCGGTGACCTATGTGGACGTCGACCAGTCCGCCGGTGCCGCGCTGGCCGCAGGGCACCTGATGTCGTTGCACCGCGACCGGATCGTGACGATCGCCGGCCCGCAGCACACCACCGCCGGCCAGGACCGGCTGACCGGTTTCCGGGACGCGCTGGGCGATGTCGAGCTGCCGTGGGTGGAGGGCGAGTTCACCAGGGAGAGCGGTGCGGTCGGGATGACACAGCTGCTGGCCGCGCATCCGGAGCTGGACGCGGTGTTCGCGGCGTCTGACCTGATGGCGCAGGGGGCGTTGGCGGTGCTGCGGGCGGCCGGCCGGTCGGTGCCGACGGAGGTCGCGGTGGTCGGGTTCGACGACAGCAGCGCGGCGCTGGCCTGCGACCCCCCGCTCACCACCGTCCGGCAACCGGTGGCGGAGATGGCCGCGGAGATGGCGCGACTGCTGCTGGCCCGGATAGCCGAGCCGGATGCCCCACCCAGCAAGGTGATCTTCCCGCCGACGTTGGTCCGCCGCGGCTCGGCCTAGGCCAGTCGACCCGCTCGTCACGATCTGGTCAGGCGTTCCTGGGCTTCCGCCAGGTCCTCGGTGGTTGGCGGGTCGTCCTGGGTCAGGGATCTGCGCCAGTAGCCGGTGAACTCGATCATGTTCTTCGGGATTCCCCGGTCCACCAGGTTTCGCCGCAGGGAACGCACCACCCCCGCCTCACCGGCCAGCCACGCCACCGATCCACTCGGCACCGGCAGCTCGGCGACCTTCGCCGGCAGCAGGTCACCGCCAGCGGCACGGTCATGACGGTGCAGCCAGTGGAACTCCACGGACGCCGGTGACGGCAGCGGCTGCTCCTCGGCCTCATCCCGCACCTCGAGCACCGCGGTCACCCGCACATCCTCGGGTAGCGCGGAAAGCAACGAGCCGATCGCCGGGATCGCCGCCTCGTCACCGACGAACAGGTACCGCGTCGCCTTCGGCAGTGTCGTGCGGTACGCCGCCGACGGGCCGTAGCGACCGAGGACCTGACCCGGCGCGGCCGTCGCCGCCCAGCGGGCGGCTGGACCACTCGCGCCATGCAGGACGAAGTCGATCTCCAGCTCGCCGCGCGCGGGATCGTGCGAGCGGACGGTGAAACTCCGCATCCACGGCCGCTCCTGCTCCGGTATCGCCAGGAAAGCCTGGTACCAACGCATGTCGTCGCCATCGGAGGGCGGGAGGCTTGGCACCCGCTGGCCCTGGCGGGGGAAGTACAGCTTCAGTTGCTGGTCCGGCCAGGTGGTCAGACCTTCCGGGGCGGCAAAGGTGATCCGGCGCATTCTCGGGGTCATGTGCTTCACCGACAACACCGCCAGCAGGCCGACCAGGTCCATCACGCCTCCACGTACGTACGAAGATGTTGCGCGGTCAGCGAATCACCGGTCGCCACCAGCTCGGCCGGGGTGCCGGTGAACACGATCCGGCCACCGTCGTGACCCGCGCCAGGGCCAAGGTCGATCAGCCAGTCGGCGTGGGCCATCACCGCCTGGTGGTGTTCGATGACGATCACCGTGTTGCCGGCGTCGATCAGGCGGTCCAGCAGGGCCAGTAACTGGTCGACGTCGGCCAGGTGCAGGCCGGTGGTCGGCTCGTCGAGAACGTAGGTTGTGCGCTTCTCCGCCATGTGGATCGCCAGTTTCAGGCGTTGGCGCTCGCCACCGGACAACGTGGTCAGTGGCTGGCCCAGCCGCAGGTAGCCAAGGCCGACGTCGGCCAGGCGGTTGAGGATCACCCTCGCCTGTCCACTCGGGAAGAACTCCCGCGCCTCGGCAACCGACATCGCGAACACCTCGGCGATGTCCTTGCCCCGCAACTTGTGCGTCAACACCGCCGAGGTGAACCGCCGGCCGGCGCACTCCTCGCACACCGACGCCACCCCGGCCATCATCGCCAGGTCCGTGTACACCAGGCCGATGCCCTTGCACTTCGGGCACGCGCCTTCGGAGTTGGCGCTGAACAACGCCGCCTTCACCCCGTTGGCCTTGGCGAACGCGGTCCTGACCGAGTCCAGCAGACCCGAGTAGGTCGCCGGGTTGCTCCGGCGCGAGCCGCGGATCGCCGACTGGTCGACCACCACCACACCCTCCGCTGTGGACAGTGAGCCGTGGATCAGCGAGCTCTTGCCGGAGCCGGCCACGCCGGTCACCACGGTGAGCACCCCGAGCGGGATGTCGACGCTCACGTTCCGCAGGTTGTGCAGGTTCGCGCCGGTGATGGACACCGCGCCGGTCGGCTTGCGCACCGTGGTCCGCAGCCTCGCCCGGTGGTCGAGGTGGCGGCCGGTGAGCGTGTCCGACGCGCGCAGGCCGGCCACGTCGCCGGTGTAGCAGATCTGACCACCGGCCGTGCCGGCGCCGGGGCCGAGATCGACCACGTGGTCGGCGATCAGGATCGTCTCCGGCTTGTGCTCGACCACGAGCACGGTGTTTCCCTTGTCCCGCAGGCGGGTCAGCAGGTCGTTCATCCTGGCGATGTCGTGCGGGTGCAGGCCGATGGTCGGCTCGTCGAATACGTAGGTGACATCCGTGAGGCTGGAACCAAGGTGGCGCACCATCTTCACCCGCTGCGCCTCGCCACCGGACAGCGTGCCGGACTCGCGGTCAAGGCTCAGGTAGCCAAGGCCGATCTCCACCAGCGAGTCGAGGGTCTCGCTCAGGGTGGCCACCAGCGGAGCGACCGACTCGTCGGTGAGCTTGCGGACGAAGTCGGCCAGGTCGCTGATCTGCATGGCCGAGCACTCGGCGATGTTGCGGCAGGCGACCCGCGACGACAACGCGGCCTCGTTGAGCCGGGCGCCATGGCACGCGCCGCACACCGTGAACGTCACGGCCCGGTCGACGAACGCGCGGATGTGCCCCTGCATCGACTCGCGGTCCTTGGACAGGTACAGGCGTTTGACCTTGACCACGAGACCCTCGTAGTTCGTGTTCAGGTCGGCGAGTTTGACCTTGGTCGGCGGCCGGTACAGGAAATCCGCCCACTCCTGCTCGGTGAAGTCGCGCAGCTTCGTGTCCGGGTCGTAGTACCCGGACTCGGCCATCCCCTTCCAGTACCACCCGCCGACGACGAAGTTCGGCACGGTGATCGCGCCCTCGTTGAGCGACAGGTCCCGGTCCACCAGCTCGTCGATGTCCACATCGGACACTCGACCGAGGCCATCGCAGGTCGGGCACATGCCCTCGGCCAGGTTGAAGCTGAACGCCCCGGACGTGCCGACGTGCGGCTCACCGAGGCGGCTCAACACGATCCGCAGCATGGTGTGCGCGTCGGTCGCGGTGCCCACTGTGGACCGCGCGTTCGCACCCATCCGCTCCTGGTCGACCACGATCGCCGCACTCAGGTTGCGCAGCGCGTCCACATCCGGGCGGCCGATGCGCGGCATGTAGGACTGCAGGAACGCGGTGTAGGTCTCGTTGATCATCCGCTGGGACTCGGCCGCGATCGTGCCGAACACCAGCGAGGACTTCCCGGAGCCGGACACGCCGGTGAACACGGTCAGCCGTCGCTTGGGGATGTCGACCGACACGTCGGCCAGGTTGTTCCCGCGAGCGCCACGGACCTCGATCAGCTCGTGACCGTCCGCTGGATGTGCGTTACCCACTGCGTTCTCCCCTTCCACGGTGTACCGTTAGGATACTTTACGCCGTAAGGAGATGTCGGTAAGGGGATGTCACCGTGGTCGTCTTCGCCGCTCAGGGTGACGCCCGTCGCTCGATGGCGCTGCTGTGGCGCGCCCCAACGCCCGACGAGGTGCGCCCGGGGCCCAAACCCGCGCTGACCGTCGACGCGATCATCGACGCGGCCGTCGCCATCGCCGACGAGGCCGGCATGGCCGCGCTGTCGATGCGCGCGGTCGGCCGGCGCCTCGGCCGCACCGGCATGGCGCTCTACACCTACGTGCCGAACAAGAGCGAGCTGATCGACCTGATGTACGACCGGGTGCACGCCGAACTCCCGGCGAGCTACCCGACCACCGCCGGCTGGCGGCCGGCCGCCGTCGACTGGGCGGGCGATCTGTGGACCTTCTACCAACGACACCCGTGGCTGCTACAGGTCTCCCAGGTGCGCCCGGTCCTCGGCCCGCACGAGTACACCGTGGTGGAGGCGATCGCGGTGATCCTGCGGGAAAGCGGCCTGCCCGCCCGGCTGCTGCTGCGCACGATCAGCACGCTGTTCCACTTCGTCCGCGGCGCCGCGCAGACCGTCGCCGACAGCCAGCTGGCCGCCGCCGCCACCGGAACCTCCAATGAGGACTGGTGGGCCGCGCGCTCCTCGGTGATGCCCGAGGTGGCCCCCGACTTCGCGCAGCGCTACCCGACCATCGTCGGCCTGGCCACCGAGGACACCTACCGCGTCCCGGACGACCAGCCCTACCTGGAGGCACAGGCCCAGGAGACCTTCCGCGTCGGCCTGGAACTCATCCTGGACGGCGTCCAGACAGCACTCGGCGGGAGCCAACCGACGGCACGCGCGGAGCCAAGCCCTACGCAACCGCACCTCAGGGGAACGTGAAGCAACCCAGCCACGAGCACGTCCCCCAAAGAACCCGCCACACCCAACGCGACCAAAACTTTGAAACGCGGGGAGGCGGACTAGCAACCCAGCCACGAGCACGTCCCCACAGAACCTGTCACCCCCAACGCAACCAAAACTATGAAGCGCGGGGAGGCGGAACAGTGTGTGGCCAGCAGCGCGTGAGGGTACTCGGGTGCCGGAAAGAGGAGGACGCCATGACTGTGCACGCTCGTCAACTCGCCCGGCAGTGTCGGGAGCGGATGGTCGCGTGTGACGAGGAGTCGCCCGACCAGCGGCAACCCGAACAGGCCACCACGGCGACACCCTCCGAGGAAACCAAGCCGATGTCCCGGGAAGAGGCCTTGCAGGCATGACTGACCTTGTCGACGCCGTACTCGCCGACCATCACACCCTGGCCCGGCTGCTCGACGACCTCGCCGCCAGCGGCGACGCGCGCAACCGCCGGGACCTGGTCGAACAGGTCATCGCCGAGCTGGCGGGGCACTGGGCGGCCGAGGAACAGGTGCTCTACCCGGCGGTGCGCCGCCTGCTGCCCGACGGCGACGCGGTCGCCGACCACGAACTGGCCGCGCACGCCAGGAACGAGCAGACGATGAAGCGGCTCCAGCAGACCGACGCCGCCACACCCTGGTTCGACGAGCTGGTGATCCGACTGGTCAGCGACGTCCGGGCGCACCTGCGCGCCGAGGAACACGACGTGCTGCCGCGACTGCATGCCGCGTCCGCGCCTGACGCGCTCACCGCGCTCGGCCGGCGGTTCGAACTGGCCAGGAAGGTCTCCCCGACCCGGCCGCACCCCGGCGCGCCGGCCACGCCGCCGGCCAACCGGGTGACCGGTCCGGGGATGGCGCTGGTGGACCGCGTGCGCGACGCGGTCAGCCGGCGAAACACCTGAGACAGCTGTGCGGTCCGCCAGGTCGGTGACCCGGCGGACCGCACGAGCGAACAGCTACGGGTTCGGGATGATCGCGTGCAGCATGCCGTCGGCACCTTCCTGGCAGAAGCCGTCATAGGCGCTGGCCTCGACGAACTCCGTCATGCAGTTGCCGAGCTGCTTGTGCCCGTCGGCGTTGATGTGGAAGGACTCCGCGGCGAGAATCTTCTCCTCGGGAGTCAGCTGGCCGCTCACCAGCTTGTACGGGTCGACCTTGATCCGGGTCTGCCACTCGATGGACGGGTCGTCGTAGCCCGCGCAGGCCTCACGCTCGTTGGTCGCCTCACCGAGGTCGAGGTAGTTGGCGCCCGAGTCGTAGGCGACCTGCCGCAGCGCCGCGTTCAGCTGCGGCAACGCCTCCCGCTTGGCCCAGGCCGCGTCCCGCAGACGGAACGGGCAGCCGCCGATCTGGTCGCTGGGCACCATGTACTGGGTGATCGGCGAGGCGTAGGAGGTCAGCACCAGGTTGTAGGAACCGGAGCTGTAACCCGCGTTGCTCATCGCGGTCTTCACGTCGGTGAGGGCGGCCCGGACCTTCGGCGCCATCGCGGCCATCCGCGACGGCCACACCGAACGCAGCGCGGTGGCGCATTCGGGCTTGTCCGGGTTCAGGTAGGCGGAGATGCAGGCGGCCACGGTGCCGGAGAACTGCGGGTCGTCGTTGGAACCGACCCGCACGATCACGGTGGTCACCTGGTAGTCGAGGGCGATCTCGCCGAGGCGCTTCGCCTGCGAGCCCTCGGTGTAGTGCACGGGTCCGTTGAACGCGACGTGCTCGGCCCGCGCGCCGGAGCAGGCGATGTTGATCGTCTTCTCCGCCAGGTCCGTGTGGTGCACCAGCGCGTTCGCCGAGCGGTGGCAGAAGTTGCCGTTCTCCCCCTTGGTGCCGGCCACGTAGTCGCCTGCGCCCTCCCCGGAGATCCCGTTGTCGCCAAGCGAGACGACGGCGGTCGGCTTGGCGATGACGTACTCGTCGTCGGCGCCGACCGCGGCCGGTGTGCTGACCAGAAGCGAGCCTGCGGCCAGCATCGAGCCTAAGACAATACTCAGGACTCTGGGTGACATACGGACAGATCTCATGACCTCACCTTGGGGTGTGTGTTTGGAATGCCGACGCGAAGCTGTCGAAGGCTTGTGGCGTTACCGTAGCCAGTCGTCAACGCGTCGGATATAAGCCGAACGGACGTTAGTCCCTGGCCGATCGGCGGCCTCGAGGCGGTGCCGATCACTCCCGAGACCAGCTGTCATTACTCACAGCAACCCTGGTAGCGGAATCAGCTCGACGCCTCGAGTCACAATTTCCGAACGGAATGAGTGATTCGAATGTGGCCAGCCAATGAATCGGGAGCAGATTGACCAAAACCGTTCGCGCGACGGTGGCCCACCGTTAAGGTGGCCGGCATGACGGAGACTGCCTGGCTCCTTTACGGCGCGAACGGCTACACCGGAGAGCTGATCGCCCGCGAAGCCGCCAACCGTGGCCTGCGCCCGATCCTGGCCGGCCGCAACGCGTCCCGGATCGCCGCCCTGGCCGCCGAACTCGGCCTGGAACACCGCGCGTTCGACCTCGCCGACCCCGAGGAGATCGCCAGCGGGCTCACCGACGTCGACATCGTGTTGCACTGCGCCGGACCGTTCTCCGCCACCAGCGCGCCGATGGTCGAGGCGTGCCTGCGCACGGGCACGCACTATCTGGACATCAGCGGGGAGATCGAGGTGTTCGAGCACGCTGCCACCCGGCACGCGCGGGCGCGGCGCGACGGCGTGGTGCTGTGCCCCGGAGTGGGTTTCGACGTCGTCCCCACCGACTGTGTCGCGGCACGACTGCACGAGGAACTGCCGACCGCCACCGCGTTGAAGCTCGGTTTCGACGTGCCTTTCCGGCTGTCGCCCGGCACCTTCAAGACGATTGTCGAAGGCCTGTCCAGCGGCGGGCGCGTGCGGGTCGACGGCCGGATCATCGCGGTGCCCCAGGCCTGGCGTACTCGGCGCATCGATTTCGGCGCCGGGGAGAAACTGGCCATGACCTTCCCCGCCGCGGACGTGTCCAGTGCCTTCCACACCACCGCGATCCCCGATATCGAGGTCTACGTGCGGGTCCGGCCGACACAGCTGGGGGCGGTGCGGCTGGGCAACCTGCTGCGCCCGGTGCTGGCCAGGCCGACCGCGCAGCGGGTACTCAAGTGGCTGGTCGCCAGGACCGTGCGCGGCCCGGCGACCGCCGCCCGCGACGCGCGACCGGTGCGCGTGTGGGGCGAGGTCACCGATGCCGAGGGCGAACGCCGCACCGCGCGCATCACCACCGCGAACCTGTACAGCATCACCGTCGACGGCGCGTTGGCCGCCGTGGACGTGCTGCGCGGCAACCCGCCGGCCGGCGGCTATCTCACCCCGGCGCAGTTGCTCGGCGCGGACGTGGTCACCAAGTTGCCCGGCTCCGGTCCGCTCACAGTGGACTGACCGTGAGCCGACCGCGCCGGGCTCGAGGCGGCCTCGAGTGAGTCACGAGCCTTACCGGGCGGGCCCGGTGATCCGGTCGACGAAGGCGATGCTCTCCTCGAAGATCTGCTTGGCGTCGTTGTCCAGCGTGGCGAAGTGGTAGCTGTTCTCCAGCCGCCGCTCGATGACCTCGCCGGAGGACACCAGGTTGATGATGTTGCGCGCGGACTGCGGATCCACCAGATGGTCCTCGACGGACCGGAAGAAGATGATCGGCGCGGTCACCCTCGGCAGGTAGGAGCGCACCTTCGACCGGCCGGCCATCAGTGACGCGGCGGCCTTCAACGGCAGTCGGGGGTAGAGCCAGTCGGTGACGCCGGGCTTCTTGATGTCGTTGACCATGCCGGGAGCCGAGGACAGCACGTTTTTCAGTACCGCGACCGCGGTCGCGTCCTTGCGCGTGTTCATCACCGACGGGTTCACCAGGATCACGCCCGCGACCCGGTCCTTGCGCTCGGCGGCCAACTGCAGCGACATACCACCACCGAAGGAATGGCCGCCGACCAGAACGTGATCACAGGTTCGCTCGAGCTTCTCGAAGGCGCGGTTGAGCTCGCCGTACCAGTCCGTCCACGTGGTCCGGTTGAGCTGCTGCCAAGTCGTGCCGTGACCAGGAAGCTGTGGCACCTCGACGGCGTACCCCCGAGCGGCAAGCGCCTCCCCCATTGGTCGCAGACAGTGTGGGCTTGAAGTGAATCCGTGACTGAGCAAAACACCGATTTTACGACCGCCAGTTAATTCGGCACGAGCGGTTTCCGAGTAAGGCTCGAGCGAATACTCCGACATGTTGCCTCCTGAAATGAAGATGTTGTCCGGGTTGGCTCGCCATGCTAGCCTCGGCAGCCTACTCTGCAGGGGAACTTCTCTCAATCCACCATTTTGCATGCGACAGGAGGATTGTCGTGCTCAGTTATGCGCCGTATATCGACGGTAAAGATGCTGAGGGGGTCGGCTGGACGTATGTCGCGAAAGCGTCTGCTTATCTCCGGGACTCCCGGGGCACCTTTCGGATGAAGCGCCAGCTCGAACTGGGTAAGAGCGCCGAAATTCCGGAGGAGATCGTCGGCCGGGTCGCCCGCTGCAACGCCGAGCACGCTCGTCTTGCCGTGCGCGCGGCGCGGGCCGCCAGCCGTGAATTCGGGCGCACGCCGCTCGCCACGCGCGCCAAAATGCTGAATGATATTCACAATGCGGTGGTCGCCCGGGTCCGGGAATTCGAGGACCTGCTGGTCGCCGAAGGTCACCCCCGCCGGCTCGCCCGCTGGGAGATCAGCGGTGTGTTGCGCGGCTGCGACCCGGCCACGATCGAGTGGTACACGAAACAACTACATCAGACCTATGAATTCAAGGGCCGCACGGTCGAGCTGGTCCGCAAGCCGGACGGCGTGGTCTGCATCAACCCGCCGCAGAACGCCGCCGGCTCCAACGCCGGTCTGGGAATTCTCGCGCTGCTCGCCGGCAACACCCTGGTGATCAAGGCGCCGCGGTCCTCACCGCTGAGCGTGGCCTGGTTCTACCGCGAGATCGTCATCCCGGTGGTCGAGCAGTACGGCGCTCCCGCCGGCACCGTCAACGTGATCTCCGGTGGTGCCAACGAGGTTCTCGACGGCTGGCTGGCCGACCCCGACGTGGACGACGTGTTCTTCTTCGGCGACAGCGTCTCCGGCCTGCGCCTCGGCGAGGAGTGCGTGCGCCGGGGCAAGAAGCCGATCCTGGAGCTCGCCGGCAACGACGGGTTCGTGGTGTGGCGCGACGCCGACCTCGACGCGGCGGCGCGGGCGCTGATCGAGAGCTTCTACGGGTCGAGCCAGATCTGCATGGTGCCCAAGTACGCCGTGGTGCACCCCTCGGTCGCCGACGAGTTCCTGGACAAGCTGATTCCGCTGGTCAAGGCGTTGCAGCCGGGCTTCCCGGAAGACGAGACGACGCTGCTGTCGCCGGTGCTGAAGACCGACAAGTACTTCGACTTCCTCTCCGAGGCACGCGAGTCCGGCGCCACCATGCTGTGCGGCGGCCGGCGGGTCGACGTCCACGGCGAGGAGGCCGCCGACGGGGTGTTCGTGCAGCCGACGGTGATCCGGGTCGACGGCCTCGCGGACTCCCGCAAGCTGTCGGCGGTGCGCGAGGAGACGTTCTTCCCGCTGCTGCCGGTAGTGGTGCCCGACGCCGGCGACCCGACCGAGGACACCGAACTGCTGGCCACCATCATCGAGTTTCTCGATGACAACGAGTACGGCCTGCGTAACTCATTGTGGACCGGTTCCCGGGAAATCGCGGACGAGGTCGCCAGTTCGATCAACAACGGCGGCATGCTGAAGATCAACGACTCCCACATCGGCTTCACGTCCTACCTCTCCACCCACGGCGGCACCGGTAAGACCGGCGGCGTCTTCGGCGAGATGAATTTCGTCGGCCTGCGCACCAGCCATGTACAGGGCATCTCCTGGGGAAACGGTGACCCACAGCCGCTGGACGAACTCGTCACCCGCTGACCCGGCACACGTGCGGTAATTCCTCGATCACCGCATGCTGATCATGCTCAAGCCTGACTCGAATCCGGCTTAGAGATACCAAAGAACGCGAACTCACCCCTAACCACCGCCATAGGATGGCGTCCTGGTTATCGGCAATTCTGGAGGGACCATGAAGCCAGAGGGAATTCTTGAGCGAGTCGATCTCCCGGTGGATCGCATTCCTACTCGATGGTACAACGTCATTCCGGATTTACCACGCCTCCCTGAGGAATATGTCGATCCAGCCACCGGAAAGCCGGTTACCAGGGAGTTCATGGACCGGCTGCTGACGCCGGCCATGTCCGCCCAGGAAAGATCGTCCGAGCGCTGGATCGCCATTCCGGAGCCGGTGCGCAACGCCTATCAGATGTGGCGTCCGACGCCCCTGGTGCGGGCGGTCGCGCTGGAGAAGGAACTCGACACTCCCGCGCAGATCTGGTTCAAGTACGAGGGCACCTCGCCCAGCGGGAGCCACAAGCTCAACTCCGCGCTCGCACAGGCCTACTACGCCAAGCGCGACGGCATCAAGCGGCTGGTGACCGACACCGGCGCCGGCCAGTGGGGCACCGCGCTCGCCCTCGCCTGCAAGCTCATGGGCCTGGAACTGGTCGTCTACATGATCCGGGCCAGCTACCACCAGAAGCCCTACCGGCGCCACCTGATCGAGACCTACGGCGCGGAGGTCCGGCCGAGCCCGAGCAACACCACGGAGTTCGGCCAGAAGCTGCTCGCCGTGGATCCCGACCACCCCGGCAGCGAGGCGACCGCGGTCAGCGAGGCCATCGAGGTCGTCTACGACGACCCGGACAGCCGCCTGGCGGTTGGCGCGTTCTCCAACCACTGCCTGCTCCACCACACGGTGATCGGGCTCGAGCTGCGCGAGCAGCTGGCGATGATCGGTCGGACCCCCGACTACCTGGTCGCCTCGGTCGGCTGTGGCTCCAACCTCGGCGGCTTCGCCAACCCGTTCGTCGAGGACAAGCTCAACGGCGCCGACATCCAGATCCTGGCCGCCGAGCCGGAAGCCTGCGCCACGCTGACCAACGGCGAGTACCGGCTGGACTACGCCGACGCCGAGGGCAAGGCGCCGGCCGCCTACACCTACACGCTTGGCCACGACTTCGTGCCGCCGCCGATCCACGCCGGTGGGCTGCGCTACCACGGTTGTGCCCCGCTGGTGGGTCTGCTGCGGCACGAGGGCCTGCTCGACGCCAAGGCCTACCCGCAGACCGAGGTCTTCGCCGCGGCCAAGACCTTCGCCCAGCTGCACGGCTACCTGCCGGCACCGGAGAGCGCGCACGCCATCCGCGCGGTCATCGACATCGCCAGGGAGTGCAAGCAGACCGGCCGCGAGGCCACCATCGTGTTCAACTACAGCGGCCACGGCCTGCTCGACCTCGGTGCCTACGGCCGCTTCAACGAGGGCCTGCTCCAGGACGTCGAGGTCGAGGACTTCTCCACGCCGGAAAAGCTTCCGGTCTAGGACGGAGTGGGCGATGTCGACAACAATCCGGGCAACGAACGAGGTCGGGAGGACGGCCGCGAGCGCCCACTTCGACGTGATCATCGTGGGTGCCCGCTGCGCCGGCTCCTCGCTGGCGACCCTGCTGTCCAGGGCCGGCCTGAAGGTCGTCGTGGTCGAGCAGGCGACCTTCCCCAAACCGACGCTGTCCTCGCATCTCATGGAGGCCGACGGGCTGTCGTTCCTCCAGCGGCTCGGGGTCCTCGATCCGGTGACCCAGACCGGGGTGCGGTTCCTGAAGCAGGTCGATCTGCGACTCAACGAGTTCCGGATCAACACCCAGTGGCCGTTGCGGTTCGACGACGTCGGCGGGGCGGCGTTCCTGCGCCGCCACCTGCTCGACTCGATCCTCGCCGAGGCGGCGATCGAGGCGGGCGCCGACGTCCGGATGAACACCAAGGTCGTCGAGGTGCTGTGGGAGAACCAGCGGGCGGCCGGCGTCCGGGTACGGAGCAACAACAAGGACACGTTGCTCCGTGCCCCGCTGGTCGTCGGCGCGGACGGGCGGACCTCGACCATCGGCTACATGGTCGGGGCACGCAAGTACAACGTGAACCCCAGCCAGCGCTCGTACTACTTCACCTTCTTCGAGGGCGCGAACCCGGCGGCCGACGACACGTTCGTCTTCCACCGGTGGGGTGACCGGATGGTGTGGGCCGGGCCGGCCGACGGCGGGCTCTACCTGGTCGGGGTGTCCCCCGAGCAGCACGAGCGGGACTACTTCCGCCACCACACCGATCTCGGGCTGCTCGCGCACATGCGCAGTTGTGACGCGACCGCCGAGGCGCTGGCCGACGCGCGGATCGCCACCGAGATCTCCGGCATCAGGAAGTTCGACGGCTACTTCCGGCAGGCCTCCGGGCCGGGCTGGGTGCTGGTCGGCGACTCCGGGCACTTCAAGGACCCGGCCGTCGGCCGGGGCATCGGCGATGCCTTCCTACAGGTCGAGGCGTTGGCACCGGCGATCATCGCGGGCCTCGACCCATCCGGCGACGAGCTGGACACCGTGCTGTCGCGGTGGGGCTCCTGGCGCGACGAGCGGTTCAAGAGCTACTACTGGCTCGCGGCCGACGTCGGCAAGGCGGGCGCGTTCCCGTCGATGGTCCCCGAGGCCGTGCGGCGGCTGCAGGAGCGCGGCGAGTTCGACAAGTTCCTCGACCTGTTCAGCCACCGCACGGACTACTACGAGGTGCTGCCGCTGCGCGATCTCGGCCTGGCGACCGGAAAGCGGTTGCTCAACGGGCGGAGCAAGCGGTTGCCGCTGGTGCGGGAGGCCATCACGCTGCTGGCCGGGGAACCGCGGCGGCGCTGGATCAACCGCAGGCCCTCGCTCAAGTCCCCGGAGGTCACCCCGGCCCCGCTGGACCGCCGCCGGCCGCCAGAGGACACCGCGCCGGCCCCGGAATCCACCCCGGCCCCAGAGGCCGGGCCACCGGTCGCGGTGATCAAGGAAGCAGCCAAGGAAGCGGTAAAGGACGAAGCCGTAAAGGAAACAGCCAAGGCGGTGCGTAATGGCACCCGCTGAGCCCGACATCGACGCGACGCACGTTGGCGACGAGCCGAACCTGGAAGCCGACGCCATCGTGGTCGGCGCCGGTCTGGCCGGACTGACCGCCACCCGGGAACTGACCAGGGCGGGCTGGACGGTCCGGCTGCTGGAGGCCAGGGACCGGGTCGGCGGCCGGCTCAAGGGCTACGACCTCGGGCACGGCAAGGCCGTCGACCTCGGCGGGGAGTACTTCGGCGACAAGAGCACCGCGATCGCCGAGACCGCGCGCTCGGTCGGCGTCGACCGGTTCACCACCTACGACGACGGCGCGCGGGTCGCGTTCATCAACGGGAGACGGTTCGAGTACTCGGGCCTGATCCCGTTGAAGCTGGGCGCGGTGGCCCTGCCCGACTTCGGTCGGGCGGTGCTCAAGCTCGAACGGCTCGCCCGCACCGTGCCGCCGGACAAGCCGTGGACCGCGCCCAACGCGCAGTGGTTGGACAGCCAGACGTTCTGGTCGTGGGTGCGGCGCAACGTGGCCACCGCGCCGGCCCGCGCGTTCCTCACCATGGCGGTCGAGGCGGCCTACTGCGCCTCGCCCGCCGACCTGTCGCTGCTGCACGTGCTCACCTACGCCAACGCCTCCGGCGGGTTCCGCTACCTGCTCGAGGTGACCAAGGGCATCCAGCGCTACCGGTTCGACGGCGGCGCGCACAGCATCCCGAACAAGCTGGCGGCCACGCTGTCCGACCAGCTGCGCACCGGCGCCGTGGTGCGCACGATCGCGCAGCGGTCGGACTCGGTGGTGGTCAGCGGCCCCGGGTTCGCCGCACGGGCGCGGTACGTCGTGGTCGCGCTGCCGGTGACGCTGGCCGGCCGGATCGCCTACGAGCCGGCGCTGCCGGGCTTCCGCGACCAGCTGACCCAGCGGATGCCCGCCGGGTCGGCGATCAAGTGCCTCGCGGTCTACGACGAGCCGTTCTGGCGCGCTCAGGGCCGTAGCGGCCAGGTGACCAGCACCGACGGCCCGTTCCGGGTGGCGTTCGACACCTCGCCGGCCGACGGCAGTCCCGGCGTGCTGTCCGCGTTCGTCACCGGCTCGGCGGCCAGGGCGCTGACCGTGCTGCCGCCCGACGAGCGCCGGTCGGCCGTGCTCGACGGTCTGGTCAAGGGGCTCGGGCCGCAGGCGGCACGGGTCGTGGACTTCGTCGAGCAGAACTGGCTGGACGAGGAGTTCACCCGCGGCTGCTACCACGGCTACGCCCCGCCGGGCACGCTGACCGCCTACGGCCCGGCGCTGCGCGCGCCGATCGGCCGGATCCACTGGGCGGGCACGGAGACCGGCGTCCACCAGATGGGGTCCATGGGCGGCGCCATCGACTCGGGGAACCGGGCGGCGGGCGAGCTGCTCGCCAGGGCCGCGGGCGAGCGGCCGGCCAGCAGACCGGCAGAGGAGCTGACCCACCATGGCTAGTCGCGCGAAGAAGGCCCCGACGCTGCTCATCGTCGGCGGCTACGGCCTGGTCGGCGCGCAGGCGGCCCGCATGTTGCGCCAACGCCACCCCGACCTCGGCATCGTGCTCGGCGGCCGCCGGCCGGCACAGGGGCGGGCGCTGGCCGAGTCGATCAACGCCACCACCGTCATGGTGGACACCAGCGCTGACAAACCGCTCGCGGCGCTGTCGGCCCAGCCGAGCGCGGTACTGGCCGCGGTCAGCGACCCGGTCGACCAGCTGCTGATCGACGCCGCCCGCCAGGGCCTGCCCTACGCGGACATCAACCGTGGTGGGCACGCGAGCGTGCTGGACGCCACGGTCTCGGTGGCCGGCACCGCGCCGACCGCGCCGGTGCTGTTGTCGGGCAGCTGGATGGCGGGGGTGGCCGCGCTGCTGGCCGCCGCCGTGATCCGCGAGCTCGGCGAGGTGCTGCGGGTCGACATCACGGCGCTGGCCTCCTCCGACGACGAGGTCGGCAAGGACTCCCAGGGCTTCGGCCAGCGACTGGCCTGGCCGTACTACCCGATGCGGCACGGCAGGCGGCAGACCGCGCAGCCGCTGACCGGCGTGCGCCGGGTGCTGTGTGCCGACGGCAACGAACGACCGGCCGCGCTGGTCGGCACGCTGGAGCAGATCACGCTGCCGCGCACGCTCGGCGTGCCGACCGTGGAGACCCGGTTGGCGTTGCAGGATCCGGCATCGCTCTACGCCCTGATCGGGCTCAAGCGGACCGGTGCGCTGCGCGCGCTCACCCGGCCGGCGTTGCGGCGCACCCGGTCGGCCCTGCTGGAGCGGCCGGGCACCGGCGACTTCGCCGGCATCACGGTCACCGCGGAGGGCCCGGCCGGCACGGCCCGCGTCGACGTGCTCGACCACCAGGGACAGGCGCATCTGAGCGCGGTCGGCGCGGTCTGCGCGGCCGAGCGCGTGCTCGGGCTGGCCGGCCACCGGCTGCCGGCCGGGCTGTCGTTTCCCGAGCAGTCAGCCGAACCCCGCGCCGACCTCGCCGCGCTGCGGGCGGCCGGCGTGATCGTCCGCCAGAGCGGCTTCGCGGCGGACAGCAACCCCATCCATCACGGCACCAACGAGGTAAGCCCAAGATGAGCAACAGCAAAGTTCCCGCCCTGCTCCTGAGCGCCTTGCGGGCAGCGGGCGGCGGCGCCATCATCGCGCCGTCGGTCGGCGCCAAGGTGTTCGGCATCAAGGACGACGGCGAGGGCAAGTACCTGGTCCGCCTGTTCGCCGCCCGCAACGTGGCCTTCATCGCCGGTCTGCTGCTGAGCAAGGGCAAGGCCCGCCGGCTGTGGTACCAGGCCGGCATCGCCTGCGACGCGCTCGACGTCGGCGCCGGCCTGATCGCCTACCGCGAGGGCAAGCCGCCCAAGTCGGCGACCGTCGACACCGGCATCGCCCTGGTCGCGACCCTGCTCGGGGTGGCCGGTGTGGTCGCGGACCGTAAGCGGGGTGCGGTCGCCAGTGACGAATGACAAGACGAATGACAAGACAACTAACACGACAGACACGACGACAGACAGGACAACTGACACGAGTGACCGCGTCTGTGTGATCGGCGCCGGGTCGGCGGGCATCGCCATGTGCCGTTCGCTGGTACTGCGCGACATCCCGTTCGACTGCTTCGAGCGCGGGGACGGCGTCGGCGGCCTGTGGCGCTACACGCCCGGCGGCGACAGCTGTGCCTACGCCTCGCTGTCGGCGAACACGTCCAAGACGGTCATGGAGTACCCCAGCTTCCCGATGCCGGAGGAGATGCCGCCCTACCCGCATCACTCGCACGTGGCGCGGTACTTCGACGACTACGTGGACAACTACGGGCTGCGCGAGCACATCCGGTTCAACACCGAGGTGACCCGGGTCGAGCAGGCCGATGGCGGCGGCTGGTCGGTGACCCTGGCCGACGGCACGACCACCTGGTACCGCGCGGTGCTGGTGGCCTCCGGCGGACGCCACGGGGTGCCGGCCTACGCGCGCTACGAGGGCACGTTCACCGGCCGGGAGATGCACTCGTTCGACTACGACGGCCCGGAGGAGTTCGCCGGCAAGACCGTCGTGGTCCTCGGGCTCGGCGCCACCTCGGCCGACATCGCCACCGAGGTGTCGCGGGTGGCCGGGGAGACGCACCTGTCGGTGCGCACCGGCCACTACGTGGTGCCGAAGATCCTCGAGGGCAAGCCGATCGACAAGCTGTCCCCGTTCATGAAGAAGCTCTCGGTCGAGCAGCGCCGGCCGTTGATGACGTTGATGCTCAAGCTGGTGCACGGGGACATGTCGGCCTACGGCCTGCCGTCGCCACCGTACAAGCCGGGGCAGGGGCCGCTGATCTCCACCAGCGAGTTCCTCCCCAGCATCATGCACGGCCGGATCAGCCCCAAGCCGGTGATCGAGTCCGTCGACGGGACGAAGGTGCGCTTCGCCGACGGCCAGATCGTGGACGCCGACGTGCTCATCCACGGCACCGGCTACCGGATCGCCTACCCGTTCCTCGACGACCAGATCGTCGGCGACGGGGACGACGCGCCGCCGCTGTACCGGATGGCCGTCCCGCCGGAGATCGAGGGACTGTACTTCGTCGGGCTGCTGCACTCGATGACCTCGCTCATGCCGGTCGCCGAGCACCAGTCGGAGTGGATCGGCGACCTGCTCGCCGGCCGGGTCGCCCTGCCGCCGCGCGGCCACATGTGGTCGGAGATCCGCCGCTCCCGGCGCCGCCAGGACAAGCGCTTCTACGACTCGTCCGGGCACCTGCTCGTGGACCCCCGAGAGTACGAACGACTGCTCGACGCCGAACGCCGCAAGTTCGCGACGGCGGGCGCGACCAACGGAGCCGGGGCGAGTCCCTGGCAGCGCAGGAAAAGGTGAGACACGATGTCCACGACCGAACAGGCACGCAGGTCCGCCGTCGCACTGTCCGACCGGCGCACCACCGTCCCGAAGATGCTCCGCGCCCAGTTCGCGCCCAAGCGGGTGTCGCTGTTCAAGCCGGTCAACGTCGGCCTGATGGCCGAGCTGGCGGCGAACCGGCACGGCCGGGTGCCGATCTATCTCGACCAGCCGTTCACCTGGGACCCCCAGCAGCGGATCGAGCTGGACTACGTCGAGGTCGCCACCCTGGTCGAGCAGATGTCCGCCGCACTGGCGCAGGCCGGGGTCACCAAGCGGGACCGGGTGGTCATCCTCAAGTCGCCCAACTACGACATCCAGTCGCTTGCCTGGGCCGCGGCCAGGATCGGCGCCATCCCGGCGCTGCTGTCGGCCAGGCTGGACCCGAACATCCTGCAGATCCTGCTGGAGCGCATCGACGCCCGCTTCATCGTCACCGACCCCGAGGTCGCCGCCCGCGTCGGGCTGACCGCGCAGCGGCTGCGGGAGCTGAACTGCACGGCCATCGCGTCCATCGACGGCGGGATCCCGGTGGCCGACCTGTGGGGCGGCCCGATCCCGGCGGCCAACCCCGGCCGTAACGACGAGCCGATGATGATCACCCACACGTCGAGCACGACCGGGGTGTCCAAGCTGGCCGAGGCCTCCGCGACCGGGGTCGGGTTCTCCGCGTTCATGGAGTCGGTGTTCCCGTTCCTGCACTCCCCCGAGGACCTGTTCGCCAGCGTGATCTCGCACGTGCACGTGCGCGCGGCGGTCACCCAGCAGGCGGCCTTCTCCCGGGGCACCCCGCTTTTGGGCATCGGCGGCCACGACGACGCCACGATCGTCGACCTGTTCAGCCGGTACCGGCCGACCCTCGTGGAGGGTCACCCGAACGCCTATGTCGGCTGGGAGAAGCAGATCGACCACCCGTCGTCGCCCTTCGCCAGCGTCCGGCTGTTCATGAACACCTTCGACGCCATCCACCCGCGCACCATCCGGCGGCTGCTGGAGGCCTCGCAACGGGCCAACCCGGTCTGGTACCAGTGCTACGGGATGACCGAGGTGCAGGTGGTCACCGTTCGGCCGTACACGCTCGGCTCCACCAAGCGGGCGGGCGACCGGGACTCCCGCAGCGTCGGCTGGATGGTCCCCGGGGTCAGGGCACGGATCGCCGACCCGGACACCGGCAGGCGCCGCGCCGACCAGGGCGAGCCCGGCATGATCCAGGTGAAGTCACGGGCCAGGGCGCTGTCGTTCGTCGGCACGCCGGAGAAGTACTGGGACCGCCGCCACGGCAAGTGGTTCGACACCGGCGACTGGGGCCGCAAGGGCAAGGCGGGCCAGCTCGAGGTGCTCGACCGGGTCGCCGACCGCATCGCCGGCGTGGACAGCTGCCTGCAGCTCGAGGACGTGCTGATGAGCCGGATCCCGGACGCCGAGGAGATCGTGGTGGTGCCCGACGAGCAGGGCGTGGCGACCCCGGTGGTCTGCATGCGCGACGGCAAGGTCCTCGACCCGCAGACCTGGGACACCGCCTCGGCAGGCCTGGCCGGTCTCGGCAAGCCGTTCGAGGTCACCCCGGAGCAGCTGCTGCACACCGCGACCGTCAAGCCCCGGCGGTACCTGATCACCGAGATGATCAAGAACCACCGGCTCGGGACGTCCGAACCGATCCGTCAAGACGTCGTCCTGCGTGACGGTGCGTGAAACCAGCTGGAGGGGATGAAGTGCAGGACGTACGGGAGAACCCGAAGATCGAAGTGGACGTCGTGGTCGTCGGCGCGGGCTTCGCCGGCATCACGGCGGCCAGCGAGCTCAAGCGGGCCGGCTACCAGGTCGCGCTGCTGGAAGCCAGGGACCGCCTCGGCGGCCGGTCGCTGAGTCACCCGATCGGTGAGGGCAAGATCGTCGAGCTTGGCTGTGAGTTCCACGGGCAGCCCAACGCGGTCAGCGCCCGGATGGCGGCCTCGCTGGGCATCGGCTCGCAGAAGGTGTACGACGACGGCTTCAAGCTGATCGAGACCGGCAGCAAGCTCACCCGCTGGAAGGGCTCGATCCCCAAGATCAGCCCGCTCGCGCTGGCGGACTTCGGGCAGGCCGCGCTGCGGATCGAGCGGATGCGCAAGGAGGTCCCGGAGGAGTCGCCGTGGACCGCGCCGCACGCCGCGCAGTGGGACAGCGAGACCATGTGGTCCTGGACCAGGCGCAACATCAGGACCAGGGAAGGCCGCCTGCTCATGCGGCTGCTGATCGAGGCCGGCATGGCCGCCTCGCCCACCGAGGTCTCGGTGCTGCACGTGCTGAACTACTCCAACGGCACCGGCGGTTTCCGCGCGACGACCTCGGTCACCGGCGGCACGTTGGAGAACCGCTTCGCCGGCGGCTCGCAGAACGTCGCGCTGCGGATCGCGCAGAGCGTGCGGGACGAGACCTATGTCAACGCGCACGTGCGCCGCATCGAGCACACCGAGGACCGGGTCCGGGTCAGTGGCCCCGGGTTCGAGGCCACCGGCAGGCGGGTGGTGGTCGCCGTGCCGACCCCGCTGGCCGGACACCTCGACTACGCCCCGGCGTTGCCGGAGAGCCGCGTCCAGCTCACCCAGCGGATGACGATGGGCGCCGCGATCAAGTACCTGGTGCTCTACGACGAGCCGTTCTGGCGCACCGACGGGATGAGCGGGATGGCGATCAGCTTCACCAGCCCGTTCCGGGCGGTACTGGACGGCAGCCCGCCGGACGGCTCCCCCGGGGTGCTCACCGTCTTCGTCACCGGCCCGCCCGCGCACACCATCGCCAAGCTGCCGCAGGCCCGCCGACGGGAGCTGCTGCTCGGCCAGCTCGGCCGCTATTTCGGCAAGCGCGCGGAGAAGCCATACGAGGTCATCGAGCAGAACTGGATGGCAGAGCAGTTCACCCAGGGCTGCTATCACGGGTACGCCCCGCCCGGGCTCTACACGGAGTTCGGCCCGGCGCTCAAGGAACCGGTCGGCCGGATTCACTGGGCGGGCGCGGAGACCGTGCCCGTCGAGTACGGCTCGATGAGTGGGGCGATCTATTCCGGGCGGCGAGTCGCGGCCGAGATCGCCGGGCACGAGGCCAAGAGCAAGAAGACGTCCGCAGTCATCGCGTGAAACCGCTCGTAGGAACAGCGCCATGATTCTGTGATCGTCGGGCACGAAGCGAAGAGCAAGAAGACGTCCGCAGTCATCGTGTGAGATCAGGAGCAGTAGGAGTAGTGCCATGATTCTGTCCGCCCACATCGTGAATGTCGGGGCTCCCAAGGCGGTCGCCGGGTTGCGGGCAAAACCCGACCCACGGGCGATCCAGGGTCTTCGCTACGCGGAGAGCTGGCTGGTGAGTCCGCTCCGCACCGGGCTGCTGCCATCGACCCAGGTACAGGGGATCGCGCTGATCGCCGCCTGGGACGACGACGACTCGCTCGACCGGTTCCTGCACCACCCGCTGGCCAAGCTGTACGAGCCGGGCTGGCGGGCCCGGTTCGAGCCGGTCCGCACGGTCGGCGCCTGGCCGGGCATGCCGGACCTGCCGCGCACGGAGAAGCCGACCGACGACGAGCCGGTCGCCGTGCTCACCATGGCCAAGATGCGGCTGACCAAGCTCGGGGCGTTCGCCGCGGCGGCCGGCCCGGCCGAGCGGGAGGCGCAGCGCCACCCCGGGTTCATCGAGGGCGCGTCCCTGATGCACCCGCCGAACCTGATCAGCACGTTCACCCTGTGGCGCACCGCGCGGGAGATGCGCCAGTACACCGTCGGCACCTACCCGGGCGGCCACCGGGACGCGATGAAGAAGAACGACGACAAGGTGTTCCACCACGAGACCGTGTTCGTCCGGTTGCGACCGTACGAAGTGGACGGTCTGTGGAACGGCCGCAATCCGCTGGCGAGCTCGATGCGACCGAAAGAGAATAAGGTTGGCGCGCCGGTACGGGACAAGCCCCGCGCCGGTGCGGTGTGAGCCGGTGATCGGCACCGCGCTCGTCGACGCGACAACCGAACCAGCGGACGGAAAGTAGGTAATTCGCATGACCATGGAGAAGGTCGATCTCGCGGCCGGCGCCATCGACTACGTGGACACCGGCGGCGACGGCCCGGTGGTCGTGTTGCTGCACGGGCTGCTGATGACCCCGGACCTGTACGCCGACGTGATCAGGGAACTGGGCGCGGACTACCGGTGTGTGGCACCGATGCTCCCGCTCGGCTCGCACACCAGAGCGTTGGGCGCCGACGCCGACCTGACGATGCGCGGCATCACCGATCTGGTCGCCGAGTTCCTCGACAAGCTCAACCTGCGGGACGTCACGGTGGTCGGCAACGACACCGGCGGGGTCATCGTGCAGTTGCTGATGGCCGACCAGAACCCGAGGGTGGGCAAGGCGGTCCTGGTATCCTGCGACGCGTTCGACAACTTCCCGCCCGGCCTGAGCGGCAAGACGTTGGTGCTCACCGGGAAGCTCGCGCCCGCGGTGTTCGGCATGTTCATGCAGCAGATGCGGTTGAAGATGGTGCGCCGGATGCCGTTCACGCTCGGCTGGCTGACCAAGCGCGGCGACGCCGCGATGGCCAGCTGGATGCGGCCGGTCCTGACCCAGCCGGAGATCCGCAAGGACACCGTCCGGGTGCTGCGCGCCATCTCGGCCAACCGCACGCTGCTGACCGACACCGTCGATGGCCTGCGCGCCTTCGACCGGCCGACGTTGATCGTGTGGGCGTCGGAGGACAAGGTCATGCCGCCGGCGCACGGCCGTCAGCTCGACGAGCTGCTGCCGCAGAGCAAGCTGGTGGAGATCGCGGACAGCTACACGCTGATCCCGCTCGACCAGCCGGCCAAGCTCGCCGAGTCCATTCGCGAGTTCACCATGGTCACGTCCGGCTGAGGGCCCGCACCGTAGATCGGGAGTACTGGTCGAAGTGATCACCAACGGGAGACAGGCGGCGGCCCGGTGTCAACTGACGTGATCCGGGTCGCCGTCATCGGCCTTGGTCCACGCGGCCTTTCGGTGGTGGAACGCCTGTGTGCCAACGCCGATTCGCTGTTGCCGCAAGGACATCAGCTGGTCATCCACCTCGTCGACCCGCACCTGCTCGACGGTGGCCGGGTCTGGCGCAGCAGCCAGAACCGCCTGCTGCTGATGAACACGGTCGCGAGCCAGGTGACCATGTTCGTCGACGAGACCGTCGACTGCGCCGGGCCGGTGGTCAGCGGGCCGAGCCTGTACGAGTGGGCCCGCTCGATCACCCTGCTCGGCACGCCGAGCGTGCCGGGCGCGGTACGCGCCGAGGCCGACCGGCTCGGCCCGGACGACTACCCGTCCCGCGCCTTCTACGGCAGCTACCTGCGCTGGACCAGGGGGCGCATCATGCGCACCGCGCCAGCGTCGGTCAGTTTCGTGTCCCACCAGGCGACCGCGGTCGACCTGGTGGACACAGCGGACACGCGCCAGGAGATCCGGCTGGACAACGGCGAGTCGATCGGCGGCCTCGGCGCCGTGGTGCTCGCGCTCGGCCATCTACCCCACCGGCTGGGCGACACCGAGGCCGCGCTGAGCGACTTCGCCGGCCGGCACGGGCTGCGCTACCTCGCACCGAGCAACCCGGCCGACGTGTCGCTGCGGGCCGTGCCGGCCGGGGAGCCGGTCATCCTGCGCGGCATGGGGCTCAACTTCTTCGACTACCTCGCGCTGTTCACCCTCGGCCGGGGCGGCCGGTTCGTCCGGGACGCCGATGGCGTGCTGCGGTACCACCCGTCCGGGCAGGAACCGTTGCTGGTCACCGGATCCCGCCGAGGCGTGCCCTACCAGGCGCGCGCGGCCAACCAGAAGGGCGCGTTCGGCCGGCACGAACCCCGCTACATCACCGAGCAGGTGATCGAGCGCATGCGCGCCGAGGCCGACAACGGCGCGCCGGCCGACTTCCGCCGGGACATCTGGCCGCTGGTCGACCAGGAGGTCCGCACGGTCTACTACGCGACCGAGGTCCGGGAGCGGGGCTGCACCTGCGACGCCGAGGAGTTCAGCGCCGCGTTCGCCGCGGCCGAGCCCGCGGTGCTCCCGCCGGGGGCCGACCCGATGGCGATCCAGGAGAGCGAGGCCCAGCGCGAGGTGCTCGCCAAGTTCGACCTCGAGCCTGCCTGGGACTGGGCGCGGATCGCGACGCCGTACACCGCGGCGGACCTGACCTCGACCGAACGGTTCCAACGCTGGTTGCGCTCCTATGTGGACACCGAGATGGCGGAGTCGGCCAAGGGAAACGTGACCGGCTCGCTGAAGGCGGCGCTGGACGTGCTGCGCGACCTGCGCAACGAGATCCGGCTGCTGGTCGACCACAGTGGACTGTCCGGCGACGCCTATCGGGACGATCTGCAGCGCTGGTACATGCCGCTCAACGCGTTCCTGTCGATCGGCCCGCCCGCCGAGCGCATCGAGCAGTTCGGCGCGCTCATGGACGCCGGGCTGCTCGAGGTGCTCGGCCCGGACCTGCGGGTCGACTGCGCCGACGGGCGGTTCGTGGCCAGTTCGCTTGTCTGTCCTGACCGGACGGTCGCGGCCAGCACGCTGATCGAGGCCCGGCTGCCGGAGACCGACCTGCGCACCACGACCGATCCGCTGCTGGTCTCGTTGCTCGCCAGGGGCGAGTGCGCGCCCTACCGCATCCCGATCCGCGGCGGCGGGCACTACCTCACCGGCGGCGTGGCGGTCTCCAGACGCCCCTACCGATTACTCGACGCGCAGGACCGCCCGCACGCCAGGCGACTGGCGTTCGGGGTGCCGACCGAGGCAGTGCACTGGGTGACCGCGGCCGGCATCCGCCCCGGCGTCAACTCGGTGATCCTCGGCGACGCGGACGCGATGGCGCGCGCGTCCCTGCGGATCGCGCTGGACCACGTACCATCGCTCGCGTTCGCCAACACCGGCCACGACGATCTCGGGAGAGCGAGTTGACGACTGTGGACCATGGCATTCTCGCCCCCGCCTGGGCGGCGACGGGCGCGGCCGAGCTGGTCGACGACGAGGCGCTGCTGCGGGCGATGCTCGACACCGAGGTCGCGCTCGCCGAGGCACAGGCCGAGCTCGGCGTGGTGCCGGCGCGAGCGGCGGCGGCCATCCGCACCGCGGCCGTGCCGGCGAACATCGACCCGGCCAAGGTGGCCGCCGGGGTGCGCGAGACGGCGAACCCGGTGGTGGCCTTCGTCGGCCAGCTGACCGCCGCGGTGCGCGCGGTCGACCCCGACGCCGCCGAGTACGTCCACCGCGGCTCGACCAGTCAGGACATTCTGGACACCGCGCTGATGCTGTTGTGCGCGACGACCTTCGACCACATCGAGCGCGACCTGCTGGCGTGCGCGGACAGCCTGGCCGCGCAGGCGCGGCGGCACCGGCTGACCGCCATGCCGGGCCGCACGCTGACCCAGCAGGCGGTGCCGATCACCTTCGGCGTCAAGGCGGCCACCTGGCTCCAGCTGGTGCTCGACGCGCTGGACCGGGTCCGCGCGACCCGCGCCGGACTCCCGGTCTCCATCGGCGGCGCGGCCGGCAGCCTGTCCGCCTACCACGAGTACGCGCTGCACGTCGACGACCCGGCCGGCCAGACGCTGCGCCTGCCGGCGCTGGTGGCCGGCAGGCTCGGCCTGGTCGAGCAGGTGCTGCCCTGGCACGGCATCCGCACCCCGATCGCCGATGTGGCCGCCGCGCTGCTGGTCACCACCGGCGCGCTGGGCAAGCTCGCCGCCGACGTCCTCGTGCTCGCCCGCACCGAGATCGGCGAGGTCACCGAGGAGCAGGCGCTCGGCCGGGGCGCGTCCTCGGCCATGCCGCAGAAGCACAACCCCGTGTTCGCGACGATGGTGGCCACCGCCGCCCGCCAACTGCCGCCGCTCGCCATGACGCTGTTCCAGTCGATGATCGTCGAGGACGAGCGGTCATCCGGCGGCTGGCACGCGGAATGGCAGGCGCTGCGGGAAAGCCTGCGGATCTCCGCCGGCGCCGCCGCCAACGCCGCCAGCCTCACCGCGTCGCTGCGGGTCTCGACCGAGACGATGGCCGCGAACCTCGAACTGACCCGGGGCGCGATCGTGTCCGAACGGGTCAACGTGGCGCTGGCGCCGCTGCTGGGCAAGGTCGCGGCCAAACGCCTGCTCGCCGAGGCGACCGTCGAGGCCGAGCGCACCGGCACCGACCTCGCCGACGTGCTCGCGGTCGCACTGGCCAAAGCCGGCGCCACCGCCCCGGACCTGCCCGCCCTCCTCGACCCAGCCGGCTACCTCGGCATCTGCGGCCTGCTGGTCGACCGAGCCCTGGCCGCCTACGCGGACAAACGCGAGGCGCCAGTTGCGATGCCCTGAATGAGGCATTGACGACGCTCAACGTCCTGAATGGGGCATTCAGGGCAGTTACCCAGCCGTGCGCGAGAGGTATCGGTCCAGGGCGTCAGCGGACTTGCGTACGTGTCGGCGGGCCAGGCGCTCGGCCTGATGTCCCTGGCCGGCGGCGATGGCGGCGATGATCTCCCCGTGCTCCGCCAGCGCGGCCGCGGGCCTGCCGGGCACCCTGGCCGAGGTCGCCCGCCCGAGCCGGAGCTGGCCGATCATGTTCTCCGCGACGTGCTGCAGGCGCCCGTTGCCGGCCACGGTCAGGATCTCCTGGTGGAACAGCACATCCAGGTCCGCGTAGCCGGCCAGGTCCGGCTTGGCGACCTCCGCGGTCTGCCGCGCCAGCAACCCGGTCAGCCGGCCGACCAGACCGTCGCGCTCGGTGGACGCCGCCGCCCGGCGCGCGGCGATGCCGTCGAGCACCTCGCGCAGCTCGTACAGCTCGCGCATGTCCGCACGGTCCACTTCGGGCACGAAGAACCCCCGGTGCGGACGCAGCACCAGGAAGCCCTCCCGCTCCAACGCGTGCAGTGCCGCCTTCACCGGCGTGGCCGAGAGCCCGAACTCCTCGCACAGCGGCCGCACGCTCACGTGTGCGCCGGGCGCGAGCCGGCCGCTGAGGATCGCCTGGCGCAGCGCCTGGTAGGCCATGCTGCTCAGGGTGCTTCGCGTCAGTGACATCCGGTCGTACTCCCTGCTTCCACCGCACGCCCACGTTACCCACTCGTCCTCGGCCCCCGCTGTGTTACGCCAACCGGCGCAGCCGACTCACAGATTAAACATTAGATCTAATCTCGAGTATTGCATCCCGTGTCACCTGGGTGTTAGAAACGAGTGAGAGCCCGCACCCCACCATCCTCCACAGAGGACGGTCCGATGCGGACTCATCCTCCCCACCCATCCCGCTACGGGGCGACGTCGCCGTCGTCCGCTGACTCCTGCGCACGGTCGCCCGTACGGCCGTGCTGGCGATTGACAACTGGATATGACACCGAAGGAGCGGACATGCGCGCACCTCTTCGGAGAATGGCCGTGGTCACGACCGCGGTCATCGCTCTGGTGGCGCCGGTGTTGCCGACAGCCGCGTCGGCCGCGCCAAGCATCCCGAACCCCGAGCAGTACTTCGGCTTCCGCATCGGATCCGACGGCAAGCTCGCCACGATCGACACCATGTTCCCGTACTTCAAGCTCATCGCCGATCGCAGCAACCGGGTGAACCACGAGGAAGTCGGTCGCACGACCGAGGACAACCCGTACGTCATGCTGACGATCAGCTCCAAGAAGAACCTGGACAACCTCGACCGGCTGGTCGAGATCAACTCCCGGCTGGCCGACCCCCGCGGCCTGTCCCCCACCGAGGCCGAGTCCCTTGCCAGGGAAGGGAAACCGTTCTACTACGTGCAGGCCGGCATCCACGCCAACGAGGTCGGCAACGCGCAGGCCATGCTGGAGATCGCCCACCGGCTCGCCACGGAGAACTCCCCGTACATCAACAACATCCTGGACAAGGCAGTCATCCTGATGGTGCCGTCGCAGAACCCGGACGGCCTGCGGCACATCAACGACTACTTCAACGCGACCGCGGGCACCAACTACGCGCGCGTCTACCCCGACCTGTACCAGAAGTACACCGGGCACGACGACAACCGCGACTGGTTCATGCTCACCCAGGACGAGTCCAAGCTGATGGTCTCGATTCAGAACAAGTACCACCCGCAGGCGTTCCAGGACGCGCACCAGGCGGGCACCGGCGCGCCGAGGATGTTCACCCCGCCCTACCTGTCGCCCTACGACCCGAACATCGACCCGATCACCGTGCAGCAGACCAACGACGCCGGCATGGCGATGCAGCGCGGCATGACCTCGGCCGGCATGAAGGGCGTCGGCTGGGCCAAGTCCTACGACTACTGGACCCCGTCACGGCAGTACCAGGTCTACCACGGCGCGGCCCGGCTGCTGACCGAGGCGGCCAGTGTGTCCAATCTGGCCTATCCACAGGTCGGTGACGGCCCGCTCGGCCAGCAGGAGTCGGAGATCAACTTCATCGAGCCGTACGACTCGAACACCTGGCGGCTGCGCCAGATCGTCGACTACACCTCGCAGTCGTTCTACTCCGCGGTCGACGAGCTGGCCAACGACGGCTACAACTGGCTCAAGGACTTCTACAAGGTGTCCAACAACGCGGTCACCCGAACCGACGCGTTCGCCTACGTGATCCCCGCCGGCCAGCGCGACCCGCAAGCGGTCCGGGACACCATGGAGATCATGCTCCGGGGCGCGGTCGAGGTGCACCAGGCCAAGACCGAGTTCACGGCCGGCGACCAGACCTACCCGGCCGGCTCCTACGTGATCTACATGAAACAGCCGTACTCGCGCTGGGCCAAGACGTTGCTGGAGGTGCAGCACTACCCCGAGCTGCTGCAGTACCCCGGCGGCCCGCCACAGCGGCCGTACGACGTCACCGCGCACACCCTGCCGATGCTGCTCGGCTTCGAGGCCGACCTGGTCACCGAGCAGTTCTCCGTCGGCACCAAGGAGTTGACCGAGATCAAGCCGGCACCGGTGACCATGCCACCGGCACCTGGCGACGGCGGCGCCTACGTGCTCGGGCCGGAGTCCTACGGCGTCTACCAGATCGTGGCCAAGCTCCAGCAGCAGGGCATCCCGACCTTCCGCGCGGCGGCGGCCTTCAGCGACAGCGGCCGGGACCACCCGGCCGGCACGTTCATCGTGCCGCCGACCGAGCCGGCGCAACGGGTGCTGGCCAACCAGTCGAAGGCGACCGGCATCCCGGTGTACGCGATCGCCGACGTGCCGGCGATCGAGGGCGTGCGGCTCAAGGAGGGCACCAGGATCGGCCTGCTCAAGCCGCCGAACAACATGCCGGCGGGCTGGCTGATGTGGATGCTCGACCAGTACAAGGTCAACTACAAGATCGTCAAGGCGAAGGACTACCAGAACCTGTCCGGCAAGTTCGACGCGATCCTGATGCCCGACGGCGTCAGCCGCGGCTCCATCGTCAACGGGTTGAACGCCAACAACTATCCCAAGGAGTGGAGCTGGGCGTTCGGCGTCGGCGAGACCGGCTGGAACCAGCTGCGCGACTTCGTCACCGGCGGCGGCACGCTGGTGAGCGTCGGCAGCGCGGCCGCCACCGCGCAGGAGCTGTTCGAGCTGCCGCTGGAATCGGTGCTGCCATCCAGTTCCTCGGTGTTCTACGGTCCAGGTTCGTTGCTGCGCCAGGAGATCGACAGCACCGACCCGGCGGCCTGGGGCATGCTGGCGGACAACCCGGTGTGGTTCGAGGGTGACCGGGCCTACCGGATCACCGACCAGGACAAGTATCCGCACACCGTGGTCGGCAAGTACCCGGCGGGCGACGACCAGCTCGAGAGCGGCTGGCTGATCGGCGGCGAGTATCTCAGCGACGCGGTGAACACCGTGTCCTGGCAGGTGGGCAAGGGCTCGGTGGTCACCTTCGGCAACCAGGCCGCGTTCCGTACCTGGAACCGCGGCGAGCAGAAGATGGTCTTCAACGCCCTGTTCAACGGCCCGGCGACCACGCTGGACCCAGCACAGTTCGCGGCCGTCGCGGACTGACCCCGGCCCGTGGGAGGACGCCCGCGACGACGCGGGCGTCCTCCCCGGCGCAGAGCGAACAGGAGTCCCGTGGACGGATCATGGACCAGTGGCCTGACCCACCTGGAGTGCGCGCGCTGCGGCACCCGCCACGACGCGTCGGTCCCACAGAACGTGTGTGCCTGCGGCAGCCCGCTGCTCGTCCGGTACGACCTGGAGTTGGTCGGCGCCTCGGTGTCCACAGCGGACATCGCGACCCGCGCACCCGACCTGTGGCGCTACCGGGAACTGCTTCCGGTGGTACACCAGCACAATGTCGTCACCCTCGGCGAGGGGATGACGCCGATCCTCCCGCTATCCACCTTCGGCCAGCGCATCGGCCTGCCCGGCCTGCTGGTCAAGGACGAGGGCCTGCTGCCGACCGGCAGCTTCAAGGCAAGGGGCGCCGCGGTCGGCGTGTCCAAGGCACGTGAGCTGGGCATCGACCGGATCACCATGCCCACCAACGGAAACGCCGGCGCGGCGTGGGCCACCTACGCGGCTCGGGCCGGGCTGTCCTCGCTGGTGGTGATGCCGGCCGAGGCACCGTCGATCACCAGGACGGAGTCCGCGCTCGCCGGCGCCCGACTGTACATAGTGGACGGACTGATCGGCGACGCCGGCCAGCTCGCCGCGCAGGCGGTGGCCGACGGCTGGTTCAACACCTCGACGTTGCGCGAGCCGTACCGGATCGAGGGCAAGAAGACGATGGGCCTGGAGATCGTCGAGCAGCTCGGCTGGCGGATGCCGGACGTGATCGTCTACCCGACCGGCGGCGGCGTCGGGCTGATCGGCATCCGCAAGGCGCTCGACGAGCTCCGCACGCTCGGCTGGCTCACCGGCGAGCTCCCCCGACTGGTGGCCGTGCAGGCCACCGGCTGCGCGCCGATCGTGCGCGCGTTCGAGGAGGGTGCGCGGACCGCACAACCGTGGCCGGACGCGCACACCGTCGCGTTCGGCATCAACGTGCCGAGCGCGCTTGGCGACTTCCTCATCCTGGACGCCGTCCGGGACACCGGCGGCACCGCGATCGCGGTGTCCGATGAGGACATCGTCAAGGCCCAGGCCGACTGTGCCGCCGCCGAGGGTGTGCTGATGTGCCCGGAGGGCGCGGCCACACTCGCGGCCGTGGAACGGTTGCGGGGCACCGGTTGGCTCGACGGCGGCGAGGAGGTCGTGGTGCTCAACACCGGCAGCGCCCTCAAGTACCCGCACACCGCGCCGCTGGCCGAGCAGCCGGTGCTGGCCAGGGGCGGGGTGCTGCCGTTATGACCGGCCCCGGCGTGATCGTCGAACTGCGACACGCACACAAGCAGCCAATCCCGACCAAGAACTGGGTGCTGCCGCTATGACCGAACCCGACGTGATCGTCGAACTGCGGGACGTGCACAAGCGGTTCGGCGACCTGCGGGTGCTCAACGGCGTGGATCTCACGGTCGCGCGCGGCGAGGTGCTGGTGGTCATCGGGCCGTCCGGCGGCGGCAAGAGCACGCTGCTGCGCTGTGTGAACCTGCTGGAGCCGGTCACCTCGGGCCAGGTGTTGTTCGAGGGCCAGGACATCAGCCGTCCCGGCGTCAACCTCGACCAGGTCCGTCGCCGGATCGGCATGGTGTTCCAGCAGTTCAACCTGTTCCCCCATCTGTCCACACTGGACAACCTGACGCTCGCGCCACGCAAGCTGCTCGGCACGCCAAGGGCCGAGGCCACCGAGCGGGCGCACGCGTTGCTGGCCCGCGTCGGCCTGGCCGAGAAGGCCGGCAGCTACCCCCGCCAGCTCTCCGGCGGCCAGCAGCAGCGGGTCGCCATCGCGCGGGCGCTGATGATGAACCCACACGTGATGCTGTTCGACGAGGTGACCTCCGCGCTGGACCCCGAACTGGTCAGCGAGGTGCTCGACGTCATGCGCGACCTTGCCGGGTCGGGCATGACCATGCTGTGTGTCACCCACGAGATGGGCTTCGCCCGTGAGCTCGGCGACCGTCTGGTCTTTGTGGACGGTGGGGTGATCGCCGAGCACGGTCGGCCGGCAACGGTGCTGGACGAGCCGAAGGAAGACCGTACCCGCCAGTTCCTCCGCAAAGTCCTGCGATAACCACGAGGAGTCCCCCGATGAGAGCCCGCCTCCTACTCCCCGTCCTGGCCGTCGCGCTGGCCGTCACCGCCTGCGGCGGCACCGAGGACGCCGCTCCCCCACGACAGCCGCCGGTGACCGAGAAGGCCGACCTCGGCGTGGCGCTGCCGGCCGCCGTCGCGGACCGGGGCGCATTGGCCGTCGGCGTCAAGTGCGACTACCCGCCCTTCGGCTACATCGACGAGGCCGGGGAGAACGCCGGCTTCGAGATCGACATCGCCCGCCGGCTCGCCGGCTACGCCTTCGGCGACGAGGGCAAGGTCGAGCTGACCTGCGTGACCGGCTCCAACCGGGTGCCGTTCCTGACCACCAACCGGATCGACCTGATCATGGCGACGATGAACTTCACGCCAGAGCGCGCGGAGACCATCGACTTCACCGCGCCCTACTTCGCCGGCGGGGTCAAGATGCTGGTGCCGGCGGACTCGCCGATCGGCGGCTGGGACGACCTCAGTGGACACTCGGTGATCACCATCAAGGGCTCGACCGCGAGCCTGTGGCTGACCGAGTGCCTGCCCGAGGTCGAGCAGGTGCCGTTCGAGCAGACCAGCGAGGCGCTGACCGCGTTGCGCCAGGAGCGCGCGGACGCCTTCGCCCAGGACGACACGCTGCTGGTCGACCTGGCCAAGAAGACCAGCGGTACCAAGGTCGTCGGCGAGGTGCGGGCCGACAGCCCGTGGGGCATGGGCGTGCGCAAGGGTGACGCCGAGATGCTGGCCTGGGTCGACGCGGCGATCGCGAAGATGCGCGCGGGCGACGAGTTCTGGACCGCGTTCACCGGGGCGATCACCGACGAGGCGGTACAGCAGGAGTTCGCGAAGGTGTTGCCGCGCCCGGACAACGAGCTGAGCTACCCGACCGGCCCGATCATCGAGTGCTGAGCCGATGCAGGGCTACGAGTTCGACCCCGGCTTCGTCCTCGACCATCTTCCCGAACTGGCCGACGGCCTGGTCCGCACGCTCGCGATCAGCGCCATCGGCATGGCCGGCTCGCTGGTCGTCGGCGTGCTCGGCGGCGCGGTGGCCGCGCTGCGGATACCGGTGCTGCGCCAGCTGGTCAGCTGCTATGTCGAGGTCTTCCGCAACACCCCGCTGCTGGTGCAGATCTTCTTCCTGTACTTCGCGCTGCCGGAGGCCGGCATCGCGCTGTCCGGGTTCACCGTCGGCTGGCTGTCGCTGTTGTTGTGGGGCGGGGCGTACAACGTGGAGAACTTCCGCGCCGGCTTCGAGGCGGTCGAGCACGGGTACGTCGAGGCCTGCCGGGCACTCGGGTTCTCCCGGCTGGCGGCCTTCCGGCAGACCAACTTCCCGATCGGGGCGCGGATCGCGACGCCGTCGGTGACCAACATCCTCATCTCGGTGTTCAAGAACTCCTCGTTCATGGTGGCGATCAGCTATCCGGAGCTGACCGAGACCGCGGTCGGCGTGGTCGCGGTGTCCTTCCGGGTGTTCGAGATGTTCCTCGCGATCGGCATCGTCTACTTGGGACTGGTCTGGCTGCTGTCGGTGGGCAGCGGCGCGCTGGAGCGCCGGTTCGCGATCCCCGGAGGTCACTGATGCCCGCCTGGGTCCCGCCGGTCGCCGCCTACGTCGGCCAGGGGTTGGTCACCACGTTGTTGCTCTCACTGGTCAGCATCCTGGCCAGCGTGGTGCTCGGCGTCGTGCTCGGCACCATGCTGACCCTGCCGAATGTGCTGGTCCGGCTGCTGGTGCGGTTCTACGTCGAGCTGTGGCGCGGGCTGCCGATCATCATCACGCTGTTCTTCATCTTCTTCGTGCTGCCGGTGATCGGCCTCGACGTGGACACGTTCGTCGCGGCCGCGGTCGGGTTGACGTTGTGGGGCAGCGCGAACGTGGCCGAGGTGGTCCGCGGCGCGGTCCAATCCGTCCCACGTGGACAGTTCGAGGCCTCGGCCGCACTCGGGTTCGGCTGGCGGCCACGGATGCGGCACGTGATCCTGCCGCAGGCCACCCGGCGGGCGCTGCCGCCGCTGGTCGGCCTGGTGGTGAACCTGACCCAGCAGACCTCACTGGCCGCGGTGATCGGCCTGCTCGACGTCCTCGAGGCGTCGCAACGGTCGATCGAACGACTCACCCTGACCGGTGGTCAGCCGCACGCGGTGGAGATCCTGGGTGCGGTGCTGGTGGTGTTCTTCGTCATCTGCCTGCCGCTGACGATGTTGTCGCGGCGACTGGAGAGGACGCTCCGATGAGATCTGGAGGTGCCGTGAAACTCCTGTGCGCACTGGTTTGCTGTGTCGTCCTCACCGGCTGCACCGCCACGCCGGCCGACGAGGCGGCCGCCGTCGCCCCACCCGGCACGATCACGCCGTACGCGAGCACCGAGCCGCCGACGCCGGTCGCGGACCTCGCCCGGCAGAACCGGGACATCGCCGCCGCGGCGGTGCCCACGGAGGTGGCCGGCTTCGCGCCGAAGGCGACCACGGAGGCGGTGCTGACCCTGTGTCCCTCACTGGCCGCACCGGTGCCGGCCGAGCTGGTGCACGCGTTCGGCACGTGGACCGCCGCCGGCCGCACGCTGGCGGTGACCGTGGTGCTCGACCCGGCCAACGCCCCGGCCGACCAGCTCCTGGCGACCCTGCTGCCATCGGACTGCCCGGCGCAGGCCGACGGCGTGCACTACGTCTTCGACCGCCAGCCGATCGAGCGCTCCGACGGCTGGACCGGAGTGCTGAACACGATCCTGGCCACCGACCAGCGGACGGGCGCACAGTCCTACACCGCCGCCTACCTGCTGTCCAAAGGGGACGCCCTGGTGAACGTGGTCGCCGGGCGGGCGGACCGGGCCACGTTCGACCCGTCGGTTGACCAGACCGCCGCGGACCAGCTGGAGCTGACGATCGCCCGCTTCGCCTGGTGATGCCGGCCGAACCCTCACGTAGCCTGCGATACATGGATCCTCTTCTGGAACGCCCGGTCACCGGGCAGGTGCTGGCGGCCGTGGCCTCGGCGGCACCGGACTATCTGTCCGGGTTGGACGAACGACTGGTCTCCGATCCTGGCGCGGCCGCGCTGCTGGCCGAACTGCACCAACCCCTGCCGGCCGAGGGGGTCGGGGCGGCGGCCTCGGTGGCCGAGCTGTTACGGGTCGGCACCGCGACGGCCACCACCTCCTCCGGGCCGCGCTTCTTCCACTTCGTGGTCGGCGGGTCCACCCCGGCGGCCATGGCCGGCGACTGGGTGACCTCGCTGCTCGACCAGGTCGGCGGGCTGTGGACGTCCTCGCCGCTGGCCGCCAACCTGGAGACGGTCACGCTCGACTGGCTCAAGGACCTGTTCGGGCTGCCGGCGGAGTGGGGCGGGGTGCTCACGCCGAGCGCCACGTTCGCCAACCTCACCGGGCTCGCCGCCGCACGACACTGGTGGGCGGGCCGGCATGGCCGCGACGTCGTCAAGGACGGGCTGGCCGGGCTGCCGGCGATGCCCGTGTTCGCCAGCGGATACGTGCATCCCAGCGTGCGCAAGGCATTGCAGATCCTCGGCCTCGGCCGGGACACGATCCGGGTGTGCGCCAGGGACGACGCCGGCCGGCTGGACCTGCCGCGCCTGGAGCGCGAGCTGGCCGAGACCGACGGCCCGGCGGTGATCGTGGCCAGCGCCGGTGAGGTCAACACCGGCGACTTCGACCCCATCGACGCCATGGCCGACCTCGCCGAGCGCCACGACGCCTGGCTGCACGTCGACGGCGCGTTCGGCCTGTTCGCCGCGCTGTCCCCGCGAACCGCGCACCTGGTGCACGGCGTGCGGCGGGCGAACTCGGTGGCCGCCGACGGGCACAAGTGGCTCAACGTGCCCTACGAGAGCGGGTTCGTGTTCGTGCGCGAGCCGAGGGTACTGGCCGACACGTTCGGTTCCTGGGGTGTGCCGTACCTGGCCTCGATGGACGACCAGCAGATCGACTACAACCAGCTCGGCCCGGAGTCCTCGCGCCGGGCACGCGCGCTGCCGATCTGGGCGACCCTGCGCGCCTACGGCCGCGACGGCCACCGCGCCATGGTCGAGCGGCACCTGGATGTGGCCGCACACCTGGGAAAGCTCGTCGAGGCCGCACCGGACCTCGAGCTGCTCGCGCCGGTCGGGCTGTGCATCGTCTGCTTCCGCTACCGCCCGCCGGGGGTGGCCGAGGAGTCCCTCGACGACCTCAACGCGCAGCTCGGCCAGGCACTGCTGGTCGACGGCCGGGTCTACGCGGGCACCACCGTCTACAGAGGCCAGACCGCGTTCCGCCCGGCGATCGTCAACTGGCGGACCACCGCGACCGACGTCGAGCTGCTCGTCGACGTGGTGCGCGAGCTGGGTGTCCGATTCGTTCAAGACGAGAGCTGAGCACCCGGGCTAGCGTGCGGCCATGGCACCACGATTCGACCTGATCGGCCTGGTGGTGGCGGACATGGCCGCCTCGCTCGCGTTCTACCGCCGCCTCGGCCTGGACATCCCACCCGACGCCGACGGCGAACCGCACGTGGAGGCGACGCTGCCCGGCGGCCTGCGGTTCGCCTGGGACACCGAGGAGACGGTCCGCTCCTTCGACCCGTCCTACCAACGGCCGAGCGACGGAGCGGGCATGGGACTGGCGTTCCTGTGCGACTCACCGTCCGAAGTGGACTCGGTGTACGCCGAGCTGGTGGCCGCCGGACACGGCGGCCACCACAAGCCGTGGGACGCGTTCTGGGGCCAGCGCTACGCGACCGTCCAGGACCCGGACGGCTACTTCGTCGACCTGTTCGCCCCGCTGACCTGATCACCCCGGAATCACAGCTACTTCGTCGACCTGTTCGCCCCGCTGACCTGATCACCCCGGGGCTACGACGTGGCCTGGGGCAGCAGCTGGTCGAGCAGGTCGTGCAGGGTCAGCAGGCCGGCCACCTCCCCCTCCCCGTACACCAGCGCGAGATGGTTGCGGCGGTCGCGCATGGTCATCAGCGCGGTGTGCGCGGGCGTGTCGTCGGGCAACCGGAGCACCGGGCGCATCAGCTCGCCCGCCGTGCTCGTGCCGGTCAACGCGTCCCGCACGTGCACCACGCCGAGCGGCTCGCGGTCCCACACCACCAGCCGCAGGTGACCGCTGGCCCTGGCCGCGGCCCGGACCGCGTCCGGGCCGTCGGTCGGGGCGACCGTGACCAGCTCGGCACGCGGCCGCATGATCTCGCGCACCGGCCGGGTGTGCAGGTCGAGCGCGGTCGCGAGCTGGTCGTGGCGGCGTTCGTCGAGCGCGCCGACCTCGCTGGAGTGGTCGAGCAGGTGACGCAGGTCCTCCGGCGTGTGCCCGCTGTCCAGCTCGTCGACCGGCTGCACGCCGACCATCCGCAGGCAGCGGTTGGCCAGCCCGTTGAGCGCGACCAGCGCCGGGCGGGTGAGCCACATGAACGCGCGCATCGGGATCGCGAGCATGGTGGCGGAGCGCTCGGGATGCGCGATGGCCCACGACTTCGGCGCCATCTCCCCGACCACCAGGTGGATGAAGGTGACCACGATGAGCGAGAGCACGAACGCGACCACGTCCGCGGTGGTCTCCGACAGCCCCCAGGACCCCATCAGCGGCGTCATCATGTGATGCACGCTCGGTTTGGTGACCGCGCCGAGCACCAGGGTGCACAGCGTGATCCCCAGCTGGGACCCTGCGAGCAGCATCGACAGGTCGCGGGCGCTGCGCAGCGCCGCCCTGGCCGAGGCACTGCGCTCGGCCTCCTCGGCCAGCCGGTGCCCACGAGCCGCGACCAGCGCGAACTCGATGGCCACGAAGAACGCGCTGAGCGCGACCACCGCGACCGTGATCACCAACGCCAGCAGTGGACTCAGCTCGCTCATGATTGCTCACCCACCCGCGAATGCTGGACGCCTGTGTCCGGAGCGTTGGACTCGCGGGTCGGGACGGTTGGACTCGCGGGGCGCGAGCGTTGTACTCGCGGGTTGGGAATGTTGGACTCGCGGGGTGGGAGCGTTGGACTCGCGAGGGTGGGTAGTAGGCGGATGGTGTCGGGGACGCGGCGGGCCACGGTGCGGACCTCGAGGGTGAGGTAGGTGGGGGTGCCTGGTTCGGCCCCCGGGGGGTCGGGGAGCTCGACGGTCACGGTGTCGCTCGGGTACGGGAGGCGTTGGAGCTCGGCCATGATCAGGCCGGCGAGGGTCTGGTAGTCGCCGGCCGGCAGGTCGTGGCCGAGGAGGCGTTCCGCCTCGTCGATGTGCATGGCGCCGGGCACCAGCCAGTCGCCGTCCTCGCCCGGCCGGACCCGGTCGGTGTCCTGCGGGTCGTGCTCGTCGGTGATCTCGCCGACCAGCTCCTCGGCGATGTCCTCGGCGGTGACCACGCCGGCCAGGCCGCCGTACTCGTCGACCACGCAGGCGAACTCGTCGCCGGCCGCGCGCAGCTGGTCGAGGACCGAGGCCAGCGGCAGCGACGCCGGCACCATCACCGGCCGCCGGGCGATCTGGCCGACCGTGGTGGTGTCCAGGTCCCGCTCGTCCAGCGCGAGCACCTCCCGCAGGCACACCACGCCGACCACGTCGTCCACGTCACCGCCGAGCACCGGCAGTCGCGAGTGGCCCGACGCCATCATCGTCAGCGCGCGCGCCACCGGCTCGTGCACGCCGATCGTGGTCACCCTCGGCCGGGGGATCATCGCGTGCTCCGCGGTGCTCTCCTGGAAGTCGAGGACCCGATCGAGCAGGGCCGACAGCTCCGCCGGGATGTCCCCTCGGTCGCGCGACTGGGCCACGATGTGCTCCAGGTCGCGCGGCGTCGCGGCGTGCTCGACGTCGTGCACCGGCTCGATCCGCACCACCCGCAGCAGCAGCTCGGCGGCCCGGTCGAACAGCCAGATCAGCCAGCCGAACACGCTGAGGTAGGCGCCGGTGGACCAAGCGAGCCGGGTGGCCACGGGCTCCGGCCGGGCGATGGCGAGGTTCTTCGGGAACAGCTCGCCGAAGACCATCTGCACCACCGCCGACAGCAGCAGCGCCAGCACGGTGCCGATCGCCACACCGACGCCGTGCGGCACGCCGACGCCACCGAACAGGTCGCCGATGCCGGCGCCGATCAGCGGTTCGGCGACGTAGCCGACGAGCAGGCCGGTGGCCGTGATGCCCAGCTGGGCGCCGGAGAGCATGAACGACGTGCGTTTGGTGATCTCCAGCGCGCGAGCGGCCTCCACGTCACCGGCGGCCGCGCGCGAGCGCAGCCGTGACCGGTCGACGGCCATATAACCGAACTCCTGTGCGACGAAGTACCCCGTCAGCACAGAGAGCAGGATGACAACAACCACTCCGAGCAGCACGCCGAGCAGGCTGCCGATCACGTGCCCACCGCCTCGGAGTGGCTACCACGAGTGGGCACGTGACTACAGCACGGTGGATCTGGATCCTGAGCTGGGTCGCAGCGTCCGGTTTCTGTCACGCGGACGCTGTCGGTACTTCGATAGGGGTCCATGATCCTCTCACTTGCTCCTCGGCTGCCTCGGTGTCACACAAAATACCAGGCCAACGACCCGAAGAAAGTAGGTCAGGAGCGAGCCGTGATCTGCTGAATCGTCCAAGAGTTGCCGTCGGGGTCGGCGAAGTCCAGGAAACCGGCGTTGTTCAGGTCATCGTCGTCGACGGCCTGGCGCGCGCCGCCGGGACCCATGAACGTGATCTCGCCGACCGGCACCCCTCGGGACACCAGTTCCGCGCGGGCCGCCCGCAGGTCGCGGACCACCAGCTGCACCCCGCCCAGCGCGCCGGGCGCCAGCGTGCCGATCCCGGTGCCGATGACGACCGAGCAGCCGGAGCCCTTCGGCGTCAGCTGCACGATCCGCCTGTCCTGGCCGAGGGTGGTGTCGTGGTCCACCACGAAACCCAGGCCCTCCGCGTAGAACCGCTTCGCGCGATCCACATCGGACACGGGCACGACGATGACTTCGATGGTCCAATCCATAACCGGATGGTTCTGTAACCAATCGGTAGGTGTCAAGTGAGTACGCTCGAGCTATGGGAGAGTTGCGCACCGATCGCCTCGTCGTGCGGGCGTGGGAACTGGACGACGCCGAGGCAGCGCTGGCGATCTACGGCGTGGAGAAGGTCACCCGGTGGCTCACCCCCGTCATGGGGCAGGTCGCCGACAAGCAGGCCATGCACTCGGTGCTGCACGCCTGGGTCGAGGCGCAACCGAACATGGTCCCGCCACGGGGCCGGTGGGCGATCCAGCGACTCGAGGACGGTGAGGTCGTCGGCGGGCTCGGCATCCGGCTGTTACCGCCCTACGACGAGGACCTCGAGCTGAGCTGGCAGCTACGCCCGGACACCTGGGGGCAGGGCTACGCGGCGGAGGCCGGCGGCGCGCTGATCCGGTGGGCGTTCACCCAGGAGATCGACGAGCTGTTCGCCGTGGCGCGGCCGTCGAACACCAGAGCCGTCGGCACGGCCAAGCGACTGGGCATGACCTGGGTCGGCGAGACCGAGAAGTACTACAACCTGCGGCTCCAGGTGTTCCGGATCCGCCCGGCCGACCTCACCGAGTAACCACCTCGACCCCGCCGGCCAGCAGCGTGAACCGCGCCGGTTCGCACCGCATCAGCTCACCGTCCACGTTGAACTCCGGGCCGTCTGGCAGCTCCACCTCCACCACCGCGCCCCGGTGGTGGGGCACGTTCTCCTGCTGGGTAAGCATTCCGCGGCGCATGTGATAGCCGGTGCCGATCAGCCGCAGCCGCGAGCCCGCCGGCACCACGGCCACGTCCAGCCGCTGGTCGTCGGTCCGGGTGCCGCCGACGTTCGACCCGCCGCCGAACGCCCCGCTGACCGCGACCACCACCTGCCAGGCGTCCCCGGTGAAGACCGGGTCGCCGTCGCAGCGCACCACGCACGGGGTGTGCGGCGCGGTGAGCCCGGCGCGCACGGCGCCGAGCGCGTAGGCGAACGCGCCGAACCTGGCCTTGTGCGGCGCGGCGAGCCTGCTGGCCACCGCGGACAGGCCGGCGGCCGCGGCGTTGACGAACGGATGACTGTCGCCGACGAGCCCGACCTCCCGGTGCTGGCTGGTCGCGTGCCGGTCGACGGCCAGCAGGCAGGCGGTGTCCAGCTCGGTTGGCAGGCCGAGCGCGGTGGCGAAGTCGTTGGCCGTGCCGGTCGGCAGCACCGCGAGCGGCACCCCGGCCCGGTTGGCCGCCCGCGCGGCCACGCCGACCGACCCGTCCCCACCGGCGACCACGACCCGCTCGATACCGTCGGGCAGCGGGTCGTCGAGGTCGTCGAGGTCGAGCGGGCGGATCTCGGCGCCGTAGCCGGTGAGCAGCTCCCGGATCCTGGCCGCGTCGGTCCGGCCACTACCGGAAAGCGTGTTGGCTACCAAGGCGATGCGCACACGGGGATTGTGCCCCGCAGTGACCCCTGGCCGCACAACAGCGGCGGGGTTCGGGTGGTGGCACGCGTGGTTCACCCCAGGGCACGAAGTGTCGTTACTCCGCGCACGACTGGAGTCGGAGTCAATATGGCGGCGGATCCGGGTCCGCGATGGGTTCTGGCCAGTGGGGATATCGGTACCCCGCCGGGGAGACCCAGACCAGGGTGTCGACTTGGTCGTGCACCTGCCA
>NZ_BAAGXS010000021.1:0-202799 GCF_054779715.1 Actinophytocola sediminis
ACGGCGAAGGCCAGACGTTGAACAACCTCGGCGTCGTCTACCGCGAGTTGCGGCGGTTCGACGAGGCCATCGCCTGCCACAACCAAACCCTACCGATTCGCCGGGAGGTCGGCGACCGGCACGGCGAAGGCGAGACGTTGACCAACCTCGGCGTCGTCTACCGGGCGTTGCGGCGGTTCGACGAGGCGATGGAGGTTCACCGCGAGGCGTTGGTGGTGTTCGGTGAGGTTGAGGACGGGTTTTGGGAGGGAAAGGTGTTGCGGGCGTTGGGGGAGGTGTGTGTAGCGCGGGGTGAACGTGCGGAGGCGCGGCGGTGGTGGGGTGAGGCGTTGACGGTGTGGGCTCAGTTTTCCGATGCTGGGACGCGCGCGGAGGTTGACGAGGTGCGGGAACTGCTGGCAGGTCTCGATGATTCCTGATGCGTCGTGCCGAGTGGTGTGCTGCCGTTCCTACTCGTGCGGGTGCTGCTTCCGCTGTCCGGTTTGTGGGGCTGCCGTTGTTGGTGTTGGCGGGCGGTCATGTGTGCTTGGCTGGGCAGGAGGTTGGCTTTGGTGAAGGCGCGAGGAGGTGGTGACGATCGGGATCGACGATGACAGGAGTGGCTGTGCGGGCCCGGTGGTCACGAATGGTCTCGCGGGTACGGTGTCGGGGCCTGTGGTGCAGGCTGGGGTCATTTACGGTGATGTGCGCTTTGGCGCCGCTGAGTCGTGGGTGCCATCTGTTCTTCGGCAATTGCCGCCGGTGGCTGCGCATTTCACGAATCGGGTGGCGGAATTGGCGGTGTTGGATGAGGCGGCCGCTGTTTCCGGTGCGGCCGGGTTGGCGGGTCTTGCTGTGTTGACCGGTCCGGGGGGTGTGGGCAAGACGGCCTTGGCGGTGGCCTGGGCGGCGAGAAATGCTGATCGGTACCCGGATGGTCAACTTTATGCGGACTTGCAGGGCTATTCGACCGAAGGGGCCGTGCATCCGGAGGTGATCCTGGGACGTTTTCTGCGTGCGCTGGGTCTGGCTCCGGATCGGGTTCCGGTGGAGTTGTCCGAGCAGGCCACGATGTTCCGGTCGATGACCGCGGGCAAGCGGTTGGTGTTGGTGTTGGATAACGCGCTGTCGGCGGCGCAGGTGCGGGTGCTGCTGCCGGCGTCGGCGCGGTGCATGGTGGTGGTGACCAGCCGGGTGCGGTTGGAAGGGCTCAACGGTGACGGCTCGCGGTTTGTGGAGGTGGCGCCGTTGCCGTCGACGCAGGCGGTGGAGTTGCTGTCCCGCTCGATCGGTCGGCAGCGCGCCGCCGACCAGTCGTCGGAGTTGCGGGAGTTGGCGTCGTTGTGCGGGGGGTTGCCGATCGCGTTGTCGGTGGCCGGTGCACGGCTGGCGGCGCGTCCGCGGTGGGCGGTGGCGCGTGTGGTGGCCGAGTTGACCGACGAGCGCCAGCGGCTTGCCCGCTTGTCCAGTCGTGGGGAGGTGTCGGTGAGCGCGGCTTTCGATCTGTCGTATCAGACGCTGCCCGGTGGGGTGGCGCGGCTGTACCGGTTGGCCAGCGAGCATCCGGGACCGGACTTCGCCGCCGGAGTCGCCGCTGCGGCGGCACTGACCAGCGAGGATGAGGCCGAGGATGGGCTGCAGGAGCTGGTGGACGTCAACCTGTTGGAGGAGATCGGGCCGGATCGCTACCGGTTCCACGACTTGGTCCGGCTGCACGCCCGCGCCCACGCTGACGGAGAGCGTGAGGCGGCACGGCGGCGGATCGGTGACTGGTTCCTGCACAGGATGACCAGGGCGAACATGATGGTGATCCCGATCCGCTGGCGGGTTGCGACCGTGTGCGAGCAGTACCGGGACGCGCCCGCGCTGTTCGCCAGCCGCCAGGAGGCGGTGGAGTGGCTGGATGCCCAGTTGCCCAACGTCTTGGCCGTGCTCACAGACGCGGCCCAGCGGGGATGGGATGAGTTGGCCTGGCAGGTGTGCGAGGCGCTGTGGGAACTGTTCGTGTTCCGCAGGCACTACCGGGAGTGGATCGCCTCCCATGCGGTGGGGATCGAGGCGGCCCGGCGATGCGGGAACGCGGTGGCCGAATCCCGCCTACGGTGCCAACTGGGCCGCGCCTATCTGGACCTGGGCCGTTTCGACGAGGCCCGGCACGAGTCAGAACACGCTAGGGTGCTTGCCGGTCAGGCGAGTGACCGTCGCAACGAGTCCGTTGCGCTACAGCAGTTGGGGCTTGCTGCCGAAGGACTCGGGGACATCGAGGGCGCCCTGGAGTACCTCACCCGGAGTTTGCTGATCGAGCAGGAGTTGGGCATCGACCGTGGCGTGGCGCTGCGGCACCGGCGCATCGGCGAGGTACTGCTCGGCGCCGGGCGAGATGCCGAGGCCGCCGCGCACCTGGAGCAGGCACGTGTCGTTTTCGCCGCACAGTCCGACCCCCGAGACGAAGCGCAGGTGTTGATCAGTCTGGCGCGGGTCGATTCCCGCGCCGGACACCGCGACCAAGCGGAAAGCCGTCTGGCCCAGGCGCTGGAGGTGCTGTCCGGGCTAGGTTCGGCGATCTTCCACGCGGACGTGCTGATTGCCTACGGGGAGATCAGTCACGACCACGGCGACCTCGACTCCGCCCGTCGGTATCTGTCCGAGGCATTGGTGCTGTGTCGCGATCTCGACGGCCCGCAGCAGGAACGCATCCACGCTCGCCTCGCCGCCCTCGACCAGGCCACCTCCGGCTGAGCGGGCCTCGGCCAGCCGTCCACGCGCCAGCATCCGCAGATAGCCCGCCACGGCCCACGCCACCACCGACGCGCCTCGCACCGACACCGTCTCCCCGCTCGGGGTCGCCAGAAGACAGTGATCGCCGCCGTAGGTGACCGCGGCCAACCCCAGGCCGGGCAGCCGACACAGGGTGGCCACCAGCACAGCTCGCGCGTCGGCCAGACGCGGTTGCGCGACATGGACGACGACATCAGCCACAGACTCCACACGGAGATCGCCCGCGCAGGCCAGCACGAACCGCCCCACTGTCCCCTGGTGGGGCGGCGGGAACACCCGCCTGTGGCTGGTCACGGGATCAGCCTCGGCACCGCGACCGGGGCCACCCGTGCCGGCTGGGCGGGCTCGGACAGGCCAAGAAGCCGATACATCGTCCGCCGTAGAAGGGTCGCTGCCTGGCCAGGACGCGAAGTCAACCGGCGGCGAACCTCGGCATGAGTGTCCAGGGTGTGGCGCGCCGCCAACTCCTCCAGCTGCGGTACCAAGGCCCGGCATGGCTCCCACCGCGGCGCGGTGTCGAACAGCGCCGCCGAGGGGCTGCCCTCCAACGGCGCATCGTCCGGCTCTGCGGCCAGCAACACCGGCGCGCCCAGCCCCGCAGCGTAGCCGGTCACGGAACCGTAGTCGCCGATCACGAAGTCCGCGGCGATCAGCGCCGCCTGCCACCCCTCCTCCGGAGGCACCAGCCCCAACCCAGCCCGAAGGCAATCCTGCAACCACGCCCGCACCTGCCGATGACCGTGATGAGACCAGATATTCGGGTGGAGCAGCCCCACCACCCGGTAGTCCTCCGGCGGCAGTTCGCGCATGATCCGCTCAAACAAGTCCGGGTGACGACCAAACGCCGACTGCGAAGTCCAGGTGGAACTGACCACGACGAGCTTGCGCCGCTCGTCTACCTGCAACGCCTCGCGGTAGCGCGCACGCTCACCCCGACTGGTCAGCAGCCGATCGAAGGCGATGTTGCCCGCCACGACCGCGTGCGGCAACGCCGGCGGGCACGTGCGTGCAAGCACCTCCCGCTCGGCATCGTGGATCAACACGATCGCCTCGGCGCGAACCCGCCCGTCCCGCATCAACCGCTCACGGTCCAGGTTCATCACCAACTCCCGATCATCACCACAAGTACGCGGACGGAGCCGATACTGACCGAACCCGTACCCGTGCGGCACCAACATGACCGGCGCATCCACCTCATCGATGCCGAACTGGCCACCCGCGATCGCCAAGTCGAACCGCTCATGCCGCGCCTGCGACCACGGAAGCACCACACCACCCTGCGCCTCCACGAAATCGTGGCTGGCTCTCCAGAACTCCGGCGGCTCCGGCACCGTAAACACCGTCTGCACCCGGTGGTCCGGCTCCAGCAGCGGCAACACATCCAGCAACCGCGTGCCCGCCACGATCTGATCCATCATGACCAGCACCTGCTTGCACCCCGTACGGGTCAGCCACGGCACCCCGTGACGCCCGATCGGACTCAGTACCCATCGACCATTTCGCATGACAACCAGCATCAACAGGCACACGGGACAGCAACCGGGACAGACCCCGGGACACACGCTCGACCGATCGAGTGAAACCCGCACACTCGCTTGTTCCTCGGCCGCGTCCTCGACACGTCAGGCGACCAGAGCACCATCGACGCCTGGACCATCGAAATGACCGCCGTCGCCCACCACGCATCACTGAAAGTACGGCTACACCCGAGTGGCACGACGGACCCCAGCTGTCCCGCTGGGGCGTGCACCCGCGCTACGGCTGGACCCTGTCGCGGGCGTTGGTTGCGCGAGGCTGGTTGGTGGAGGTCGCCGCAGCTGGTTCGTTCCCGGTCGGCGGACTGGCCTGCGACCGGCTGGAGGCGGCGACCATCCGGCACGTGCGCGGCGGACTACTCGCGGCTGGTCTCAACGTCGCGAGATCACCGCATACCTGGCCGCCATCCACGCGGGCGAGCTCCGGGTGCTCGAACCAGGCAGGCAGTGGCCGTCTATGAATGAAACTCCAATGAATGGGGAGCCGAGAGTCGTCCGAATGCAGGGACGCAGGTCCGGGTTTAGATCATCAGTTTGAAAAATGGGCCCTGCTCGGAGTATTCCGCGTTCTGTATGGCCACGTGCGGTGATCGGTAGTAACGGTTCGGGGTGTTGGGCAGATTCATCTCGCACAACGGACGGGACTTGACCCTGGATGTTGGACACCAGACACACGTGGATCCGGACGATCCGGGTGGACAGGAGTCCCGTTCAGATGGTGATGAAGCACTACCCGCTGGAGTTCCGGACCGAGGCGGTCGCGCTCTACCGGTCCTGCCCCGACGTGACGGTTAGCTCGGTGGCCGACGATCTCAGGATCAACCTCGAGACGCTGCGCAACTGGATCCGCCTTGATGACGCGCAGCGCACCGGGGCACCGACCGTGAGCGCCTCGGCGCCGTCCTCGCCGGAGGACGAGAACGCCGCGCTGCGCAGGCGGATCCGCGAGTTGGAGGAGGAGCGCGACATCCTGCGCAAGGCGGCCAAGTATTTCGCCGGGGAGACGCGCTGGTGAACGCTTCCAGTTCGTTGACGATCACCAGCGCCACCATGGCGTGAAGCGGATGTGCCAGGTCATCGGTGTCGCCCGGTCCAGCTACTACCACTGGAAGGCCACCGCGCCCGAGCGGGCTGCCCGTGTTGCGGACGACGCGCGCTTGGCCGCTCGTATCCGGGTGATCCACCGCGAGTCGGCGGGCACCTTACGGCGTCCCGCGGATCACCGCCGAACTGCACGACATGGGGCAGGTGGTCAACCACAAGCGCGTCGCCCGGGTCATGCGCGGGATCGGCCTGGTCGGGCTGCGGCTGCGCTGCCGGCACCGCACCACCCTCGTCGACCCAGCAGGGGTCAAGGCCCCCGACTTGCTCGGACGCGACTTCACCGCCCAGACACCGAACACCCACTACGTCGACGACATCACCTACTTGCCGATCGCCGACGGCACGTTCCTCTACCTGGCCACGGTGATGGACCTGTGCTCGCGTCGACTGGTCGGCTGGGCCGTGGCTGACCATAGGCGCGTCGACCTCGTCCTCAACGCCCTGCACGCGGCCGAGCGGACACGCGGCAGCCTGGCCGGGACGATCTTCCACAGCGACCATGGAGCCCACTACGGCGCCAGGGCCTTCGTCGACGCCTGCCGCGCCGCCGGAGTGACCCGGTCCATGGGCGCGGTCGGTAGCTCCGCGGACAACGCCGCCGCCGAAAGCCTCAACGCCTCCTTCAAACGCGAGACTCTCCAAGGCACCCAAGAGTTGGGGCAGTGACAAGGAAGCACGGCTTGCGGTGTTCGGTTGGGCGCACCGCTGCAACACCTGACGACGCCACTCACACCTCCGGCCGGATGTCCCCGATCGACTACGAGAACAGCCTGCTACCAACACCGGCTAAGCTGACCCACGCCGCATAACCCCGTGTCCAACGTCCGGGGTGAAGTCCCCTAGGTATGGGATGGACTCGTGGCAAGTGCGGCTGATCTCGCTCGCTGTGGTTAGCGTGCGTATCAGCTCTTGGGCTTCCGCGCGGCACAGGTCGCTCCAGCGTGCGAGGTCGCATGCGGCGTGCCTGCGGATATGTGTCGCGACGGACGTGTCGTGAGCGACGGAGCGAGCCACCTTTGCTGCGGTTTCGCGATGGTCACTCCTGAGATGGATCAGTGCTTCGGCGCAGCGGAGCCGCGCTAGCGCGCTGATGCCGTCCTTGTCCGCCGTGGCGATGAGTTCCGTGGTCGCGGCGGACGTGTCGACAGCTCCGGCGGCGAGTAGTACTTGTCTGCGGTGTAGTGGTGTCTCTGCTGCCATACCGCGCAGCATCTTGAGCATGTCACGGCGTGCGCTTGGCATGGTGTCGCTGAGTACTCGGGCTGCTTGCGCACGTGAGGTGGTGGGCAGCGTGGTGTCGAGGGTCATGGAGCGGAGGACGATCGCGGCGCGGTCGCGTCCGGCGCGGCCGAGTTGGGAGAGGGACTCTGCGACGCGCCAACGTAGAGCTGGTCGAAGGGTGGTGTCTGCGGCGATCTCATGGAATAGTCGGATTGCGGTGGTGCGGTCCTCGGTGCTCCGATTGAGGAGCTTCGCCGCTGCTTGCCAGCGGGTGACCGGTGATCGCCGTTCGTCGTCGCGTACGGCACGGAGGGCATTCAGGCCGGCGACGCGTCTTAGCGCGAAGAGCGCTTCCACCTTGTCCTGGTCAGAGGTGTGTTCGTCCTGGATCCTCTGCCGGAGATAGCTGGACACGACGGGTGGCGGATCCGTTGTGAGGTCCATGGCAAGACGGGCAGCGCGGTAGCGGGCGCGCCGTGGTGCAGTCTCGCCCCGAACCTGGTCCTCAGCCCAGGTGAGAACGTACCGTCTGGCCTCCTGCCCCAGGCCTGACAGCTCCCGTCTAGCACGGTGTGCGGCGAACCCGTCGTGGGCGAATTGCTTCAGCAGACGGACCGACTCGGGGATCAACCGCCACGACAGGGTCGCGAGGGTTGCTGCGGCGGCGACTCGCTCCGCTGGTGGAGACTCAATCGCCGTGAGGGCTGCGCGGGCTTCCTCTTCGGCCTCGGTTTGGAGTGGCAGGTCGTCCCAGATGTCGCGCTTAGGCATCCTGTCGTTGATAGGAATTGACCGGTTCATCAGCAGGTCGCGTTCGGCCTCGGTGCGATGCTGCCGGGGGAGTCGTGTGATTAGTCGTTGCCGATCGGACGGCCTGGTTCGGGGATCACGCAGGAGCGCGGGCAGCTGCGGGTCGGCGGCGTTGAACATACGTGACTTCAGATGGTCTATCCATTCGGCGCTGTACCGGCGATCATCGGTCGGTGTTCCTTGGTCTTCGGTGATCCGGTATAGAAAGGCAAGTGTTTGGTCTGTGCGGGCAGTATCGAGTCTGGCGAGATGACCAGCTGCGATTATTCGATTGGTGACGCTCTCGTGTTCGTCCTCGAACACCTCCTGGTGGTACGTGAGTGATCTGCGTGGAAGGTCGGTACGATGAGAGCGGTCGAGGCCCTGCCAGCTTTCCGAGCGCTGGTAGGATCCCAGGGTCTGATCCTCGGCTTGGGTCAGTAGTTCCGCATGGGCGGTCTCTGTCGAGTCGGAGTCGAGTGCGATGAGCATTGTGGCTGCGGCTCTGCGGGTTTCAAGTATGGTGTCGTGATCCTCGAGTATGGCGCGCAGCCTTGGCTCCACGTTCGCCCCGAGGTGGATGAGTTCGACGACAGCGGATACCCAGTCCTGAAACGCGAGCTTGTCGTCGACCCTGAGGATCGCTTCGGTGGCTGCTGGGAGGTGCTCGGGTGACGTTCTTGCCAGGACGACCGCGGCCTCGTGACGGGTTTTCAGCTTGACCGATGGATCGGCGACGATCGCGCAGAGCATCGGGACCAGGTTCGGGTCGAGTGTGAACCCGAGCAAACCGAGCCCTTTCACCGCCTGCCATTTCCTTGTGGAAGGAGAAGGTGGATCGAGGATGACGTCGCGTAGGAGTTCGGCGAGTTCCGCGCGAGGGCCGGTGCCCGCGTTGGTGAAGGCCTGTACTGCGAAAGGGAAGTCCATGTCGGCGGACTCCGTCGCGCGGAGGAGGTCGCGCATTCCAGCGACTGCGCATTGGTGGAAGTTCCGCCCGAGAATAAGCAGGCAGTTGCTGGCTGTGATCCGGGTTCTCAGCGTTCGTGTCTTATCGGTCAGAGCGAGAACCAGCGCACTTGCGGCTAGTTCCGTCTGTTCGGCGTTCGACGAGGCGAATGCGACGATGGCGCTGTAGGGGAGACCGCGACCGAAGTCCGTTGACCGCAAAAACTCGAGCAGGTTCGCGAAAGCCTGCTCGCGGTAGGCTGAGCCGAGTTTGAGCAGCTCCGTCCACGCGTGCGCGGCCACCTCTGGGTCGTAATGGCTGGTCGCCAGGGCCTGCAGGTGCACAGCTGCCTCGGTGTGGAACTCAGGTCCCGCGTCTACAAGGTGTTCGGCCGCTTTGCAACGTTTCATCGGGTCCGCGGCGCAATCAGCCAGCACTGCACGCAGCAGATCTACGGCTTGTTGTCGGTTCTCCAGGTCGCCTACGCGAACGATGTCAGCAAGCGCCTCGAAACGAGTCACCGCACCAGCCAGCGGATTGGACTGTGTCTTCCACATCGTAACCATCGACTCGGTCCGATACTCCGGACCGATCCCAGCAAGATACCGAGCCGCCGACAGGACGTCGTATTCGTTGGCGTCCGGATCTCTCAAGACCGATCGCAGCTGGTAGATCGCGTGTTCCTTGAACTCGGTCCCGAGTTCGGCGAGGTGGGTCGCGCAGTGGGCACGTTCGAGCGGACTGACCCCGGGGGTGGCCAGCATGTCGATGATCTGTTCACCAGCGGCGAGTCGGTGTTGGGGGCCAAGCTCACCGAGCGCTCTCGCCATGACCGCACGTTGGGTATGAGCGAAGCGGTGATTGGTGATCAGTGCCACCAACGCGGTGACGGCCTCCGCCTGGTGTTGAGGTCCCAGCGAAGAGAGGCCGAGCGCGGCGTCCCGCCGGCCTCTTATGCTATCCACCTGGTCGTTCAGCACACCTAGGAAGACCTCGGCACAACCTTCGTGGAACTCGATGTCGATCTCCACGAGTCCGGTGGCCGCCTCGACGAGGTCGACTGTGGGGGTCGCTGGGTCAGACACCAGCCGTGACAGTGCTTCCACCGCGTTCGCTCGGGCGCGGGGCCCGAGCGCTGAGAGAACCACGGCGGCGGTCCGGCAGTGGGCACCGGAGGCCAGCGGGTCGTCCAAAACTGCCCGCAAACCCCGTTCAGCGGAGCCGCACTCGTCGGCCCGACTGTCAGCGAGGGCCTCGGCGGCCTTGAGCCGATGGCCGACCGGCACCTCGATGTCGTCCACGACCGTACGGAGTAGGGTGGCCGCCGCCACTGTGTGGGTGCTGCGCAACCGGGTGACCAAGGCTGTGGCGGTCTCGATCCTGGAGTACCAAGGCGTGTCTGTGTTCCGCATGAGGTCGAACAGCCAGCGGTCCAGCCCCGGGTGGTGTGCGGCGCGGCAGGCTTGGCGCAGGATCTCCTTGCCGGTGTCCTGACTGGTCATGGCCCAGCCGCGGACCGTCTCCAGAAACTCGTCCACCGCGCCGGTGCTTGCCGGGATGTGGCGTGCGAGCAGCCGCGCCGCGAGCAGGTGCTGGTCGGGGGTGCCGACGTGCATCCACCGCATCACCCGGTCCGCCTCATTGGGCCGCAGGCGCGTGTAGTGCAGCAGCACCGCCCTGGCATGCCGGCCAGATTCCTTCACCTGGCCCGTGTGCAGGTAGGTCGCGAAACCGTCGTCATCAGGGGAGAACCGTTCCGGCAGACCCCGGGCTATCGCGGTGGCGGCGAGATGTTCGGCAAAGCTGTGGTGCAGGAACGACAGGTCGTCGCTGCGGATCACCAACGGGCCCGTTGAGGCGAGGAACGTGGTCAACACGTCTTGCCAGCCCATCACGAGCTCCCGCGAGGGAATGTTCACCAGCACCCAGTCATGGGCCGCCGCCACGAGTGAGGCGTCGGACTCCAGCCGAACCCGTCCCAGGTGCTCTAGCAACGGCGTCCGATGATGGCCGAACAGCTCCGATACGTCGGCACGCGCTGGAGCCAGGTAAGACAGGTACGCCTCGTAGAGCTCGTACTGATTGTCCGGCAGCGGCCGGTCCCCGTACTGCTCGAAGACGATCGCTGCGATCGTGGCCAGCAGCGGCACCTTGACCAGCTCATCGAGGTGCGCCTCCCGGACCTCGCGGAGAAACCTATCCGCAGTGCTTACCCCGACGTCGCCGAACCAGCTCTCGGCGAAGTGCCGAAGCGCATCCTCGTCGAACGGCTGCAGCTCGTAGCGCGCAGCCCCGATGCGCTGCAAGGGAGCGAGCGCGGCACCCTCGATTGGCCGGGTGGTCACCACGACCCGGTAGGGGGAGTCCGGCGATTCCGATGCCCACGCGGACAGCACCGACACCAAACGGTCGCGTTCCGCGGCGTTGGCAACCTCGTCGAGACCGTCCACCAACACGAGCCAAGGACAACCATCGACCCGGTCACTGAGCGTGGACGCGTCGAGCGGTACACGGAGTAGCGCGCCGTACTCGACGCGCGCGCTCTCCGCGAGCGCCTGCGCGAACGGGAGCTCCAGCCGAGTGGCCAGCTCACGGGCGGTGAGCCGCAGCGGGACCACTGGTTCGGTGAGGGGCACGTCCGCGTCGGCCGGTCCGTGCCATCGATTCGCGATGTCCGCGGCCAGACGCAGAGACAACGTGGACTTGCCCTGGCCAGGACCACCCGCGACCACCAGATGCCGGTCGCTGTCCAGCGCGTCACGCACGGTGCGAGCTGGCGGCCGAACCGCGACCCGGACCTTCGGCGCATCGGGCAGGTCCACGATCCGCCCGCGGTCGTCGAGGATCGGGGTGGGTCTGGGCTGCTCCGACTGGGGCTCCTCCACCCCGCTGCCCAGGTCCTGCCGCACGTAGACGGTCGCCAGGGACGGCCTCCGAGCCCCCGGCAGCCGGTAGGGAAGTTCCAGTGCCGCCTGGACCTGAGCGTGCATCAGTGATCGGATGGCTGGGGAGAACCCGGGTGATTGGCGCCAGCCGGCCACTGATGTGGCATCGGTATCCGCCTTGGCTGGTCCTGGGTGGCCGAGAGTGTCGCACAACGAGCTGACGAATCTTTTGACCTGGCCGTAGACGAGTGACTGCGGGTCCACAGGTTTGCAGATGTCGACATGGTTGGCATCCACGCCAATGGGGGTGACCCGGGCCAGACCCGGATTGGCTGACATCTCGTCGACCACACGCAGACCTTTGGTGGCCCGAGTCTCGAAGAACACCAGATTGCCGATCTTGACGTCGTCGACCCAATTCCGGTAGCGGTCGTTGAGATGCCGCAAGTAAGGCTTGTTGCGCTCCAGATCGTCGACGGCAGGGCTTCCCCGGTAGAGGACCCCGAGCGCTTTGACAGCCTTCGCGAGGCCTGCGCCGGTGTGTGGAGTGGCAAGGAAAACGACGCCCTTGGCGGCCTCCGCGAACGCGGCGAACTCGGTACGGCACTCGGCAGCGTGCAGAAGAATCTCCTTGACCAGCAATCCGCCCATACTGTGCGTGACGAAGCACAGCGGCCGTTGGCCGATCCCGTGATTCTGCAGCTGAGCCATCAGGTTGACCGCCCGGTCCTGCATCGGCATCGACCGACCACGCCAACCACTCGACCAGGCGTCGTAGCCAACGGTAAAGACCGCGACCTCGGCGAGGTCAGTGGCCAACCACTCCGGCCAGAAGGACTCCGCGTCCTTCCGCGACCACGTCCCACGTCCATCACCGTCCAGCCCATGGACGAACACCACGTCCAAGACAACACGCTCCGGGTGGTGAACCACGATAACCCTCGTCACCAATACCCTCCCGTACCAACTGGACGAAACGGCCTGTTCTGGACCCCCTACGTCAGTGACCAGACACCGAACACGGTATCGCCACGCGGCATCTGTCAGGGCCCCACACGCCGGCAGCCCTGAGCCTCACCCCAGGGGTCTGTCAAACGATCACGGGATAGACCCTGAGCGACCAGTCAGGACAGCCTAATTCAGTGGCATTGAGGCTAGGCCGAGTCAGGGCACCGTCGAGAGGCGGTTTGTGTTCGTGCGCTGGTACCACCACCGCTCGACGGTCCGGATTGACTGGACCAGGGAGTGCAGTGTCCGGTCGTCGGCGAGTTCGTGAACGGTGGGTACGGCGGCGGCGAGAATGCTGAGGCAGTCGTTGAGTTCGACGTTCTCGACGCACCGGCGCAGGAGCGCGAGATCGTCTTCGGGGGCTGTGGTGCGGACGTGCTGGGCCTGTTGCAACGCCCTGCGGCGGGCAGCCCGGGTTTCCCGGGCGAGTGTCAATGCCTCGGTAAGCGCCCGGTCGCGAAGGGACGGTGGCAGGTAAATGGCGATCGCGGCGAGTTCCGCAGTGATGTTGATGCTGGCGGGCAGGGTGTGGAGCGCCTCGATGCCGTCGGCGATGAGTTTCTCCGGGAATCTGCGGATGATCGGTGCTGCCTTGGCCGTTGCGGTGGTTCGTGCCACTTCGTCGACGTTGGCTTCGAGAAACCTGGTGATGAGGCCCAGCACCAGGCGCTGGGGCAGGAGGCGCGCGAGGCGGGCAGCCCGTCGGGCGAATTTCGCGATCGGCGGACCAGCGGTCGGCATGTGCTCGAGCGTCGTCAATGCCTTGTTCAGAAGCGACGTCCGCTGGGCACCGGTGCTCAATCCTGCAAGAAGGCCCAACATAGCTCCGCGCTGGTACTCGGGTGTCATGTCGAGAGTGGCAGCGACGGCCTCGGACATGACCTCGGCACGCAGTTGTCCGGATAGGTGGGGTATGAGCAGTGCCAGCGCCTGTGCCCGGTCCAATGGGTCGCGCATCGAGCGTGCCGCGGTCAGTGCTTCCGACCTGAGTTCGACGAGTACGCCTGGCTCGACGTGCACAGCCAACCTCTTCATCAGCCTGATCCGTGGGAAGCCCTCCGCTGTCCTGGCAATGGCTAACGCGCGTGCGAAGAGATGCTCTCGCCGGTTGGGTTGGTTGATGGCGAGGTCGGCGCACGCGAGTGCGCGGAAGTAGGTGCTCGTGATGGCCTCGGCGGAGGCGAGTGCCTCCTCAGCGTACTGGCCCGGGTCTTGGGGGAGGCGGGCCGCGATCTCGCCGAGGAGTTGTGCCCTGCCGAACTCGTGGCTGACCGAACGTGCGGCCGCAACGGCCTCGGTCACGAGTGCGGCCGGGAGGTGTTCGGTGATCACGCCGAGGATCCAGCCCCGCTGATACTGGTCGGAGAGCGCCCCCACGACCTCCAGGACTTGGGGAAACAATGTGGCCGGCAGGGTTGGGGCCATTTCCGCGAGGAGTTCGACGACGTAGTCGTTGCCCAGCTGTCGCACCTCGCCGAGGACCTCGACGAGCATCGCGTCCCGGACTTGCGGCTCGTCGACCATGGTCGCCAACTGGTGCAGCAGCCGGCAGCGGGTTGGGGCGTGTGTGGTGGCACGCACCGTGTTCAGCGCTTCTTCGCGGACGGCGACGTCGTCCAGGCGGTTCGCGATCTCGGTCAGCCGACACGCGCGTAGGGAAGTTTTGAGGTCGACTTCGCGGGCATCGGCGAGGGCGCTCTCCAGCAGCGTCGCCCGGTGCTGTCGATCGTCGACGACGTCAGCGACCAGACACAGTGCCCACGCGCGGTCGCCGGGCTCCTCGGCTGCGCGGGCGTCTCGCTCGGCCTCGGCGACGAGGTCGTGCTCCTCCGCCGGCCACGTCCCCGCGAGCACGCCGATGGCCCACGACCTGAAGTCAGGCTGCTCGATCCCTCTGACGACGGCGAGGGCGTCCGGTAGCCGGTAACGGGGGAGTCGGGGTGCCAGGACGACCAGCACGTACGCCCTGACTTCGCCGTCTTTGACGGTGGCTACGGCGTCGAGCACCTGGCCGGTGAGGAAGTCGGGCGTGCGCCGGGCGATCGTGGCGAGCACCTCGGCCCGCGCGGCGGTGTCGGCGATTCCGGTCGCGATGGTGACGGCATGAGAGAGGACTTGTCGCTGATGTGGCTCCGGGAGGTCCAGGCCCACCTCGAACAGGGCGGTCGCGCGTGCGGCTGCCTCGGGGATCGCGTCAGCGGCGTCGTGCATTTCGGCCAGGACGTGCTGCCGGTCCTCGGCGCCGAGGTTCGGTCGCAGGCGGCGGAGCAGCCAGATCCGTTCCGCACCGTCAACGGAGGCGCGCGCTGCGGCCAGGGCCTCCGCGGCGACCGCCGGTCGTTCGGCGGGCGGTAGGAGGCCGAGCAAGTCGGTGAGTGCGTGCGCACGCGTTCCCGGGTCATGGAGGTTCCTCGCGTGCTCGGCACCGCGGGCGGCGGTCCATTGCCCGGTCGCGACCATGCGCACGAGCAGTGGGACGGGCACGTGCGCGGTCAGGGCTGTGACCGTGGCAATGATGACGGCGTAATGCAGTTCGCGGCCGAGGTCGGTGGCCAGCGCACCGGCCTGGAGCTGTGCGTCGGTGTCCTGCGCGGCCAGCCGGCAGGCCCGCCGGAGGTCGTCGAGGTACTCGCTGAGTTGTCCGGCTTGGTCGTGCACGTCGAACCAGAGGTTGCGCGGTCCATGCCGGGGTGTGTCGTGCTCTATGGCCAGCAACCGGTGCAGGTCGTCGGTGCGGCCCGCGTGCTCGAGGTGGAAGGCCAGGTGCCGGCGTGCGTACTGCCTGTCCATCGCGGCGAGGTCGAGGTCATCGCTGAGTGTGGGCAGGTCGTTCGCAAGCTCGCCGAACTCCGCGAGATACCGGTTCGCGATGCTGCCGTGAGCCCGGCGGGTCGCGGTGGCGAGCTCGCGAGTTGTAGTGCGCAGCGTGTCCAGGTGGTGTTCGGATGGGCCGTTCGTCATGAACTCGCGAAGGCTCGCATGGTAGATCCCGTACAACACATCGTTGCCGACCGTGGTCGTCGTGAGGAAGGGGCGCAGGCGGCCGTGGCACAGGTCCGCGACCGCGCTTGTGTCGAGCAGCCCGGCCAGCCCGGTAAGGGCGGCCATCGGAACCGGCTCGGCGATCGCGGCCAGCGTCGCCAGCACGGGCAGCCGCAGTTCAGTCCACCCAGCCCGGTCCGACGAGGCACTGAGACTCTCGAGGTAGTAGTGCACCAGGTCGGCCGGGAGGCGGTCCAGGTCGCTGACCGAGCGCAGGCCGAGCCGCAACTCGTCCAACACATAGCGCAAGTAGACCCACACGCCGCCACACTGGGCCGCCAACCGCCTCGCGAAGAGATCGGCGGACATCCCGTTTGCGTCAAGCAGCACGGCCAGTGATGGCTCCCGCGTCGTCGCCACGAGGTAGCGCCGCAGGTCGTTGGTGTTGCGGCGGTCCTCGGCCTCGATCGAGAGCGCCGTCCACGGTTGTCGAAGCGCGGACAGATTGGTGCCGACACGGCAGGTGATGATCAGGAACACGCCGGCGGGAAGCGAGTTCGGTAGGCCCAGCGGGAGGTCGCCGTCGACGTTTTCCGCCTCGTCCAGGCCGTCGACGACGAGCACGATCCGCTCCCCGGGCGCAGCGGCGCGGGCCGCGCGCAGCACATGATCGAACCACCCCGGCTCGCCTGCCGTCTCCGGCATCATGCCACCCGGGGCGAACTGCTCCGCGAGGTCGTAGCGGGCGATGAGCTGCGCGGCGAGGTTGCGCAGCGCCACAGCCGACAATCGTCCCTTGCGCCGCCTGGTGAAGTGGCACGGCCAGCTGTGTCGGCGGGCCAGCCACGCGGCGAACGCAGTCTTCCCCAGGCCGGCCGGCGCCTCGACGATGACATATCCTCGGTCCCGGGCGCGCATGAATTTCTCGATCGCGTCGATCAGCCACTTCCTCCCGACAAAGTGGTCGACGTCGACCTCGTCGAACACGGGAGCCGGGTCAAGCCAGACGTCGCGTAGCCGGGCGAACCGGCCGACGAACACGTTGCCGGATATGACATCGCGCCCGGCCTGGAGAACCGTGGAGCCAGACTTTGCGACGGCGCGCTGGCTAGCGCCGGGCTCATCCATCGGCATTTCTCGCCTTGTTTGGTCGACTGGAGTACGCCCGCAGATTGCCTGAATTGAAGACGTCGCGGCCTGCCTGGACCACGACGCCGCCACCCCTGGCCGATGCCTTCTGACCGGAAGTTCTGCTTCCTGCGGTGCTTTTTCGCCGATTCTCCAACGTGAGGTATACCTGGGTAGCACAACCGAGAACGATCAACGCACCCAATGCAACCGCGACGGCGACGTTCCATCGCGTCGTGAGCACATTAGTGAGGAATCCGATACCGGTCGCGAGCAGGACCGACATCGCGGCAGCGGTGGCGCGTCTCCAGGTCGACATTGCTTCAAGATACCGCCAGCAGGGCCCCAGTTTTCGGTCCTCGTTACCGGCGCTCGCCCCGCGGGGCGTAGCGGCTGCCCCGCGGTGTCGACGAGTTGCCGCAGGAGCGCGGCTTCGGACCGAAACGGCTGGGTCATGGTGTTCGGGCCGTTGCCGTCCCCGGTTGCCCGGATCCTCGGAAGCCACCACCAGGACGCGGTCGGCGTGCCCAGGTAGGCCGACGCCGCCAACCGCAACTCAACATCATCAACGCTCGTGGCATCCGCCCGACAGACCGGTCGCGGCATGAGCGACGATTGTGACCTGTCCGTGTCAGATTTATCTGATGGCGGTGATGGTCGCGGCGGGTGTGGGTCGGGTGAGGTCGCCTGCGCCTTTGGCTGGATCCCGCCTCCAGGGGTTGTGGGTCGACGGGATGCCTTGTCTGAGGAAGTTTGCTTGTCGGTGTCCCCGTGAGCCCGATTTTCCGGAGTTCAGGTGTGTCCGGTTGGCGGGTGTTCGGAGGTGTTGTGGTGGACGAGGTGTTGTTGTTGACGCCGGGGCAGGCGGCTGAGGTGTTGCAGGTGCGGGAGTCGTGGTTGCGGCGTCGGGCTGGGGAGGGTCGGGTGCCGTGTTGTTTTGTGGGTAAGCATTTGCGGTTTTCGTGGGCGGATCTTGAGGCGATCGTGGCTGACGGTGCCCGTTCGGCCAGAGGTGCAGCGCCTCGACGCGTTCGCCCATCTCGGGATCACGGCTGGTCGGGTTCATCTGATGGGCGGGTGTGACCACATACGGGCTTGCTCTCTGGGGTGTACGGAGCGTCCATGGTGCTGTGCCCTGTGGGTTTGGCCGGGGCGTGTCCTGTTTCGACGAAGGAGTGATGCTGGATGGCGTGGGTTGAGAAGCATGGGTCGGGGTTTCGGGTCCGGTATCGGTTGCCGGATGGGAGTGTGCCGTCCGAGACGGGGTTCAGCTCGTATCGGGTGGCGTGTGATCGGGCGGCTGATGTGGAGTCTGAGCAGCGGACTGGGGTGTTTGTGGATCCGCGGTTGGCTCAGACGTGTGTGGGGGAGTGGGTTCGGCGGTGGTCGGATGCGCACGATGTGGGTGCGGGGACGTGGGCGAAGTATGACTCGCATCTGCGGAACCACATCCTGCCCCGTTTCGGCGAGGCCGAGTTGGGTGAGATCGGGCGGATGACGGTGAAGGCGTGGGTGAAGTCGCTGCGTCGGTCGTTGGCGGAACCGACCGTGCAGGACGTGGTGTCCCTGTTCTCGACGATCATGAACGAAGCCGTCGACGAGGGGCTGATCGGAGCGAACCCGTGTCGTCGGTTGCGGATCAACACCGGTGCCGGGGATGAGCGCCCTATCGCGACTGCGGGGCAGGTGGCGTTGATCGCGGGGCGCGCCAGGTTGGTGGACCGGGTGATGATGATCATGGCCGCGTATGGCGGGATGCGGTGGGGTGAACTCGCTGGTCTGCAGTGGCGCCGGGTCGACCTGGATAGCGGCCAACTGAGCATCGACAGCAAGGATGGGGCGCTGCACGAGGTGGGCGGGACGTTGTCGCTCGGGCCACCGAAGACTAAAGCCAGCGTCCGCACCGTGCACCTGCCGCCATTCCTGGTCGAGCTACTCCTCGAGTTGCGCGCGTCACATCCCGGGACGCGGTATCTGTTCACCGCTGCGGAGGGCGGGTGGCATCGGCGGGCGAACTTCCGGCGACGGGTCTGGCTGCCAGCCGTCGCCGGCGACACGAAGCGCGACTGGGAGCCGATCGCACCCGGCCTGCATTTCCATGATCTGCGTCACACGCACAACACGTGGTTGATCGAGGACCATGTTCCGGACGTGCTGCGGCATCGTCGCATGGGGCACCGGCTGAAGGGCGTGTCCGGGATCTACTCGCACGTCACCCCACCCATGGTCGCCGCCATGGTCGACGGTCTGCAGCGGCGGTGGGAGCAGTTTGGGCGCACGGATCTGGGTGACCACTACCTGGGCGCAAGTGTGGTCAAGATCAGTTGCTCCCAATTTGCTCCCACAACGCAGAAACAGCCCGCTGGTGATGATCACCAACAGGCTGTCTGACCAGGGTATATTCCTGGTGGGCGATACTGGGATTGAACCAGTGACCCCTACCGTGTCAAGGTAGTGCTCTCCCACTGAGCTAATCGCCCGAGGCGGAGGCGGGAATCGAACCCGCGTACAGGGCTTTGCAGGCCCTTGCCTAAGCCACTCGGCCACTCCGCCGGTTGCCCGAGCGTATCCCTTACAGGGCGCCAGGCTCGGACCGAGGGGCCAGGATTCGGTCCTGGGCAGACCGACCCCTCTTCGAGCGGACGACGGGATTCGAACCCGCGACCCTCACCTTGGCAAGGTGATGCGCTACCAGCTGCGCCACGTCCGCGAAACCCACGTTGTTCCAGGAAGATCCCGTCCCCCGTGGTGCGAGCGAAACTCTATCGGACCCCCTGCGCCACCATCAAACCGGGGGTTGCCTTGCGGTGAAGGCTCAGGTCAGGTCGGTGGAGATCAAATGTGTCAGCGCCTCGTCGACATCCACCCACAGGTGCTCGTTGCCGGGCACCACGACGTCATAGGTCCGGTCAAGGAAATCCGCGAGCTCCTGGGCCGACGCCTCGAACACCGCGTGGCCGGACGGCGAGCTCAGCTCGATCACAACCACCTCGGGGTCGTCGACCGCGGGGCGGATTCGCACGTCGCCGTTGCCGGCTTCCGCGATCAGGCCGTCGGCCAGCAGGTCCCGGGCGAACACCCACTCCACCCAGCCCGCGCGGCCGGTGCGGAAGGCTGCGACAACCGCGTACGGGTCGCGGGTGTCGTAACGCAGCTCGACCTTCACCGGCACCGCGGGTGTTCGTGGTGCCAGCAGGTCGAACACCGCCGTTGAGCGGAGCGTGACGTGGTCGTTGCGCATCGTCGCTACCCTTCTCTCCCTTCCCAGTCGTTGAACGACTGAGTCCCTTCCCTGTGACGGTTGGGAGGCCCCTTTCGGTCACTGGCACGGCGTACTTCACCCAAATGGGTCAGCGCTCCGGTACCCTGCGCCCAGGGGACGACACTCCGTGAACCTACCCCTGGCCTCTCCCATCCTGGCAAGAGGAAGTCGGCTCGCGATAGCGTTGTGGCCCGAATGTTGCTCGTCGCGCTCTCGGCAACTTACCTCAGGACAACCCCGGTCGGCCCGTGCCGACCGCCATTTCGGCGCCTCGGGGTGGCGCGGAACACGCGAAAGGCCCCCTCGCACCCGGGTTTACCAGGCAGCTTGGGGGCCTTGCGTGGGCGATACTGGGATCGAACCAGTGACCTTTCCGGTGTGAGCGGAACGCTCTCCCGCTGAGCTAATCGCCCTTCGCGAACGAGTGGAAACGATACCGGATGCCGCTGGTGGGGCTCACTGGGGGGCCCGTACGCGGTCTTGCTGGGCGTTTGCCGTTTCGGGGGGTGGGTGGGGCGGGATTTCTCGATCAGGCGGGAGCGAAGTGCACCCGAATGGCCTATAGGTCGCCGCGAAGCGTCACGAATGATGACTTGATGTGATCATAAAGCTGGGCCCCGCCGGGGTGTGCCGGCGGGGCCCAGAACACGTGCTGGCGTCAGCGGCCGTAGCGGCCCTGGGTCTGCACGTTCAGCTCATCCATCTTGACCGCCTTGGCGGGGTTGGTCCGGCGATCGTTGATCTCCAGGACATCCAGGCCCTTGCCGAGGTCGGACGAGTAGATGTAGCCGTTGTAGTAGTACGCCGACCAGGTGCCGCCGCCCTCCTCCGGGTTCGCGGCCGGGCCGCGCTCCCAGAAGCCGATCCGCTTGGGCTTGGCCGAGTCGGTGAAGTCCCACACCTGCACGCCGCCCATGTACCAGGACTGGACCATGATGTCCTTGCCCTTCACCGGGATCAGCGAGCCGTTGTGCGCGACGCAGTTCTCGTCGTCCGTCTGGTACCGGTCGATCTTGAAGTAGGTCTTGAAGACCAGCTTGCGGTGATCGCCCCGCCCGACGATGTCGTAGATGCCGTCGGCCCCACGCGTGTCGCCGATCTCGGCGTTGCAGGTCGCCGCGCCGCCACCACCGAGCTCGTCGGTGAAGACCACCTTCGTGCCGGCGTTGTTGAACGTGGCGGAGTGCCAGAACGCGAAGTTCTCGTCGTCCTGCACCCGGTGGATCTCCCGCGGTGCGGTCCGGTTGGAGATGTCGAACAGCACGCCGTCACCCATGCACGCGCCGGCCGCCAGGTCCTTCTCCGCGTACACCGTGATGTCGTGGCACCCGGTGGTCGCGGAGGTCCCGTCCGGGAACGAGTTGCCGTCACCCGGGTTGCCGCCGTCCGGGAACAGGACCGGCTCGGCGACGATCTTGGCCTTGGTCGGGTGCCGCAGCGGGACCTCGATGATCGAGATCTTGTCGTGCGGCGGCTGGCAGTCCGACAGGCTCGCCGACGGGCTGTAGGACGAGACGTAGAGGTAGACGCTCCGGCCCCGCTTGTCCGGCACCAGCGTGTGGGTGTGCGACCCGCAGTCGGTCGCCACCGACTTGATGTAGCGCGGGGCGCGCTTGTCGCTGACGTCGAAGATCTTCATACCCTCCCAGTACGGCTGGCTGCCGTCGTTCTGGGCGGTCGAGGAGCACGAGTCGTCGCTGCGTCGCGCGTCGGTCGACAGGAACAGCAGGTTGTCGACCACGGTGATGTCGTTCTGCGAGCCAGGGCAGAGCACCTGGCTGACGATCTTGGTCTTCTTCGGATGCTTGATGTCGTAGATGGTGAAGCCGAGGTAGTTGCCGACGAAGGCATACCTACCCTGGAACGCGATGTCGGTACCGGTGCCGCCCGTCAGTGGCGCGGTCGGTGGCAGGCTTGCGACCTGCCGCATGTTCGAGCTGCTGACGATCTCGTCGGGCTCCGGGAAGTCCTGGGCCGCGACCGAGGGGACTCCCGCCACCATCGCGGTTGCCGTAACGGCCGCCCCGATCGCCGCGGCTGACGCGCGTCGGCGCCACCCACGCAGGGTCGATCTCACCACACTTACCCCTCTCCGGTCTGCTGAGTGACCACATTATGACCAGCATGGTGAGGAATAAACTAGCTCCATCTCATTTTGGCTAAGGCAGATCGGAACACGATTACCCATGACTCGGACATGCCGGACGGTTGGTACGGATCGGATCTGGTCACGACGCTCGGCGGCGCTCGCGGGGGTGCTGTTGGTCGCGGCCGTCGCCGTCGTCGGATGCACGGCCGAGGACGAGGAACCCGCCGCGCCTGCCAACTCCGCGCCGGTGATCGTGCCGGGCAAGCCGGGGGAGGAGGCCAGCACCATCGCCCCCGGCGAGGCCACCCCGATCGAGCAGGAGCCGCCAAACGCCGCCGACATCGAGTTCGTGCGGAACATGATCGTCCACCACGCCCAGGCCGTCGAGATGGCCGAGCTCGTGCCGGAGCGCGCGGTCGCCAAGGACGTCAGGGGCATCGCCGACCGGATCGGCGACAGCCAGCAGCCGGAGATCGACATGATGAACCGCTGGCTCGAGCGGGCCGACCAGCCGACCGTCGACCCGAGTGCCCCCGACCATCACGGCGGTCACGGCGGTCACACCTCGATGCCCGGTATGGCCACGCCCGCCCAGCTCGACACGCTGCGCGCCGCCAGGGGCGAGCGGTTCGACACGCTGTTCCTGCAGATGATGGTCACCCACCACGAGGGCGCGCTGGCGATGGTCGAACAGGTCCGCACCACCGGCGTGGACGTCCGGGTGCAGGAGATCGCTGACGACGTCGCGGTCACCCAGCTCGACGAGATCGACCGGATGCGCGGGATGCTCTGAGCCGTCGGGTAAACCCGCAGGCCAACCCCCGGCCTGGCTCGCTAGCATCAACGCCTGTCGATTGTCGAGCCCTCCTGAGGAGTAGCCGTGTCCCAGTCACGCCCACCAGTCGCCGAACCCACGCCACGCGTGGCGGTCACGGCGGGCACCACGGCGGGTACCGCGGTCCGGGAGGCCGGCCTGCCTGGCAAGGGACCGGATGCGATCGTGGTGGTGCGCGACGCCGACGGCCAGCTCCGTGACCTGTCCTGGGCCCCGGCCGCCGACACGCTGGTCGAGCCGGTCGCGGCCGACACCGCCGACGGCCGCGCGGTGATCCGGCACTCGTGCGCGCACGTGCTCGCCCAGGCCGTGCAGCAGCAGTTCCCGGAGGCCAAGCTGGGCATCGGCCCGCCGGTGCGGGACGGCTTCTACTACGACTTCGATGTCGAACGCCCCTTCACCCCCGAGGACCTGCGGTCCCTCGAGAAGCGGATGAAGCAGATCATCAAGTCCGCCCAGCGCTTCTCCCGGCGCGTGCTGGACTCGGTCGAGGGCGCCAGGACCGAGCTGGCCGACGAGCCGTTCAAGCTCGAGCTGGTCGACCTCAAGTCCGATGTGGACACCGAAGAGGTGATGGAGGTCGGCGGCGGCGAGCTGACCGTCTACGACAACCTCGACCCGCGCAGCGGCGAGCGGCTGTGGGGCGACCTGTGCCGGGGTCCGCACGTGCCGACCACCAAACACATCCCGGCCTTCGAGCTCACCCGCGTGGCCGCCGCGTACTGGCGCGGCAGCGAGCAGAACCCGCAGCTGCAACGGATCTACGGCACCGCGTGGGAGTCCCAGGAGGCGCTGGAGTCCTATCTGGAGCGTGTGGCCGAGGCCGAGCGGCGCGACCACCGCAAGCTGGGCGCCGAGCTCGACCTGTTCTCCTTCCCCGACGAGCTCGGCTCCGGGCTGCCGGTCTTCCACCCCAAGGGCGGGATCATCCGGCGCGAGATGGAGAACTACTCGCGCCAGCGGCACGAGGAGTCCGGCTACGAGTTCGTGAACACCCCGCACATCGCCAAGGGCGGGCTGTTCCACACCTCCGGCCATCTCCCGTACTACGCGGAGACGATGTTCCCGCCGCTGTCGTTCGAGGGCGAGGACTACTACCTCAAGGCCATGAACTGCCCGATGCACCACCTGATCTTCCGCTCCCGCGGCCGGTCCTACCGGGAGCTGCCGCTGCGGCTGTTCGAGTTCGGCGCGGTCTACCGGTACGAGAAGTCCGGCGTGGTACACGGGCTGACCAGGGCGCGCGGGTTCACCATGGACGACTCGCACATCTACTGCACCCAGGAGCAGGCCCCGGCCGAGCTGCGGTCGCTGCTGCGGTTCGTGCTCGATCTGCTCGCCGACTACGGGCTGTCGGACTTCTACCTCGAACTGTCCACCCGGGGCGACACCGGCAAGTTCATCGGCTCGGACGAGGAGTGGGCGGCGGCGACCGAGACCCTGCGGCAGGCCGCCGTCGACTCCGGACTGGAGCTGGTGCCCGACCCCGGCGGCGCCGCGTACTACGGGCCGAAGATCTCCGTGCAGGCCAAGGACGCCATCGGCAGGTCGTGGCAGATGTCGACCATTCAGGTGGACTTCAACCACCCCAAGCGGTTCGACCTGCGGTACACTGCGGCCGACGGCTCGCGTCAGCAGCCGGTGGTGCTGCACCGCGCGTTGTTCGGGTCGATGGAGCGGTTCTTCGGCGTGCTCACCGAGCACTACGCCGGCGCGTTCCCGGCCTGGCTGGCGCCGGTGCAGGTGGTCGGCATCCCGATCGCCGACGAGCACGTCGAGCACCTCGAGCAGGTCGCGAAACAGTTGCGGGCGCGCAAGGTCCGGGTCGAGGTGGACACCTCCGACGACCGGATGCAGAAGAAGATCCGCAACCACACCACCCAGAAGGTGCCGTTCCTGCTGCTGGCGGGTGGCAAGGACGTCGAGGCGGGCGCGGTGTCGTTCCGGTTCCGCGACGGCGGCCAGGTCAACGGCGTGCCGGTGGACCGGGCCGTCGAGCTGATCACCGAGTGGATCGCGCGGCGGGAGAACGCGTCGCCGACGGCGGAGAGCCTGCGGGCCGAACACTAGGATCGGCGGCATGACCACCGACCCGCCCGAGCTGGTGTCGCAGGAGGGTGTCGGCGTGCCCGACGCCCTCCAACGGCTGTGGACGCCGCACCGCATGGCCTACATCAGGGGCCAGGACAAGCCGGTCGGCGACGACGCCGACGGCTGCCCGTTCTGCCGGCTGGTCGACATGGACGACGCCGACGCGCTGGTCATCGCGCGCGGTCGGTCGGTGTACGCGGTGCTCAACCTGTACCCGTACAACCCGGGCCACCTGATGATCGTGCCGTTCCGGCACGTGGCCGACTACCCGGACCTGACCGAGGCGGAGACGGTCGAGCTGGCCGAGTTCACCCAGCGGGCGATGACCGTCGCGCGGGCGGTGTCCTCGCCGCACGGGTTCAACATCGGTATGAACCAGGGTGTGATCGCCGGCGCCGGGATCGCCGCCCACCTGCACCAGCACCTGGTCCCGCGCTGGGGCGGCGACTCGAACTTCATGCCGGTCATCGGGCACACGAAGGTGCTGCCCCAACTGCTGACCGAGACCAGGGCGCTGCTCGCCACGGCGTGGGCCGACCCGGCCTGAGACACCGACGGCGCCTCCCCGACGTGTCGGGAGGCGCCGTCGGTGGAAACCGGTCAGGCTTCTGGCTGCTGCTCGGGCTGGGCCAGGACCGCCTCGACCTCGATCTGGATGTCGATCTTGTCGCCGACGACCGCGAGGCCGTTCTGCACGCCCTCGAAGTTGACGTTGAAGTCCTTGCGGTTGATCTGCGCGGTGGCGCTGAAGCCGGCTCGGGTGCCGCCCCACGGGTCCGCGCTGAAGCCGTTGAGCTCGAAGGTCAGCGGCACGACCTTGGTGACGCCCTTGAGTGACAGCTCACCGTCGAGGACGTAGTTCTCGCCGTCCTGGCGGGCGCCGGAGGCCCGGTAGGTCATCTCCGGGAACGTCTCGACCTCGAAGAAGTCGGGGGACCGCAGGTGGTTGTCGCGGGCCTCGTTGTGCGTGCTGATCGAGTCCAGCCCGATGGTGATGTCGACCGACGAGTCGAGCGGGTCCTCCGCGGTCACGATCGTGCCCTTGACGTCGGAGAACTTGCCGCGGACCTTGGTCACCACCAGGTGGCGGACGACGAAACCCACGTCGGTGTGCGCCGGGTCGATCTCCCAGGTACCGGCTGTGTACCCGGGAACGACGGTGGTGCTGGTCATAGTGAAGGTCCCTCCATGGAATGGCTGAGCAGAGATAGTTGAACGATCAGTTGTTGAGCGATCAACCGACACCGTACACCTTCCATGGTTGAGAGTTCAACCAAGTACACTGGTGGCATGTCCGAGACCCGCTGGCTGAGCGCCCACGAGCAGGAGGTGTGGCGCACCTTCATGACGGCCGTCGAGAGTCTCACCGACCAGTTCGCCCGCCAGCTCCAGCGCGACGCGGCCATGCCGTACACCTACTACGAGATCCTCGTCGCGCTGTCCGAGGCGCCCGGTCGCACGCTGCGGATGAGTGACCTGGCCGGCGCGCGCAAGTCGTCGCGCAGCCGGCTGTCGCACGCGGTCGCGCGCCTGGAGGAGGTCGGCTGGGTCCGTCGGCGAAACTGCCCGACCGACAAGCGCGGCTCGTTCGCCGAGCTCACCGACAAGGGGTTCGCCGCCCTCGCCGACGCCGCGCCAGGGCACGTCACCGAGGTCCGGGAGAAGCTGTTCGACGTGCTCACCCCCGAGCAGATCGAGCAGCTCGGCGACATCAGCCGGGCCATTCTGCACGGCCTCGGCACGCCGACCCCGCCGCGCTGCCCTGGGGCGTAGGCCGGGCGGTTAGGCTGCGGTGACTCGCACACCAGCGCAGAACAAAGGGCGCGCTCGATCACATGCTGAACATATTCGCCCGAGACTCGGTCTCGCGCGTCACCGACCCGATCGGGGTACGGCTGGTGCGCCTGGGGGTCACGCCCAACGCCATGACCCTGTTCGGCACGGCAGGCGCGATCGGCTTCTCACTGTGGCTGTTCCCGACCGGGCAGCTGCTCGCCGGCACCTTCGTGGTGTGGGGCTTCATGATGCTCGACCTGCTCGACGGCGCGATCGCGCGGGCGCAGGGCGGCGGCACCCGGTTCGGCGCGGTGCTGGACTCCACCTGTGACCGCCTCGCCGACGGCGCGCTGCTCGCGGCGATCGCGTGGTACGCCTTCGAGGTCGAACAGCGGCACTCGATGGCCGCGGCGGCGCTGATCTGCCTGGTACTCGGCCAGGTCGTGTCCTACATCAAGGCCAGGGCCGAGGCGGCCGGACTGTCGGCCAACGTCGGGCTGGTGGAGCGGGCGGAGCGGTTGATCACCGCGCTGGTCGGCACCGGGCTGGCGGGTCTGGGCGTCCCCTACGCCGTGGACATCGCCCTGTGGTTGCTGGTCGCCGGTTCGGTCGTCACGGTTGTGCAGCGGATCGTCGCGGTGCGACGCTCGGCCATCGCGATCTCGACCTCGGAGGCGGGCGAATGAGTCTTGGACACCGGATCGTCGACCTCGGCTACGCGGCCGGGTGGGGACTGGTGCGCGGGCTGCCGGAGTCGGTCGCGCGCGGGGCGTTCCAGGCCGCGGCCGACCTGTCGACCCGCCGCGGCCGGGCGGGAGTGGCCCAGCTGCGCCGCAACTACGCCAGAGTCGTGCCGCAGGCCGGGCCGGCCGAGCTGGACGAACTGGTCCGCGACGGCGTGCGCGCCTACGCCAGGTACTGGCTGGAGACCTTCCGGCTGCCGAAGCTGGACCACCGGGAGATCGTCGAGCGGGTCGACGCGACGATCGGCGGCTGGCCGCTGGTGGCCGCCGCCCTGGACCGGGGCAAGGGCCTGGTCATCGCGCTGCCGCACACCGGCAACTACGACATCGCCGGCCTCTGGCTGGCCAACCGCGTCGGCCAGTTCACCACGGTCGCCGAGCGGCTGCGCCCGGAGTCGGTGTACCAGCGCTTCGTGGCCTACCGCGAGGCGCTCGGGTTCGAGATCGTGCCGGCCTCCGGCGACGGCGTCGGACCCTACCGGCTGCTGATGGACCGGTTGCGGCAGAACAAGGTGGTCTGCCTGCCGGCCGACCGGGACCTGTCCATGCGCGGCATCCCGGTGACCTTCTTCGGCGCGGCCGCGCGGATGCCGGCCGGTCCGGCGCGGCTCGCGGCGGTCACCGGCGCGCAGTTGCTGATCGCGGAGAACTCGTTCACCGACGACGGCTGGCAGGTGCGGTTCCACACGCCGATCACCGTGCACGGCCGCGAGGACGTGCCGGCCGCGACCCAGCGGATGGCCGAGGCGTTCGCCGCCGACATCGCCACCAAACCAGCCGGCTGGCACATGATGCAGAAGCTGTGGATCGACGACCTGCCGCCGCAGCGCCAGGCCTCGCTGGCGGGCGAGGCGTCGGAGCCCCGGTGAGGATCGGCCCGTGAGGATCGGTGTGGTCTGCCCGTACTCCTTCGACGTCCCGGGAGGGGTGCAGGGGCACGTCGTCGACCTGGCCAAGGCGTTACGCAAGCTCGGCCACGAGGTCGACGTGCTGGCCCCGGCCGACGAGGACACCCCGTTGCCCGAGTTCGTCCGGCCGGCGGGGCGCGCGCTGGGCATCCCGTACAACGGCTCGGTCGCGCGGCTGTCGTTCGGGCCGGTGTCCTACGCCAGGGTGCGGCGGTGGATCCGCCAGCACGACTTCGACGTGCTGCACCTGCACGAGCCGACCGCGCCGAGCCTGTCGATGCTGGCCTTGATGCTCGCCGACGGGCCGATCGTGGCGACCTTCCACACCTCGACCACGCGGTCGCGGACGCTGAGCGCGTTCCAGATGGTGCTGCAGCCGTTCCTGGAGAAGATCACCGCGCGGATCGCGGTGTCCGCGCTGGCCCGCCGGGTGCAGGTGGAGCACCTCGGAGGGGACGCGGTGGAGATCCCGAACGGGGTGGACGTCGAGTTCTTCGCCGCTGCCGAGCCACTGGCCGGCTATCCCCGGACCGGGGGCACGGTCGGGTTCGTCGGCCGGTTCGGCGAGCCGCGCAAGGGCATGGCGGTGTTGCTGGACGCGCTGCGTGTGCTGCTGCCGGAGTTCCCGGACCTGCGGCTGGTGGTGGTTGGTGGGGGAGACCAGGCCGAGCTGCGCCGCCAGGCCGGGCCCAAGCTCGTCGAGCACCTCTCGCTGATCGGCCAGGCCGATGACCAGGTCAAGGCCAGCATGCTGAGCAGCGTCGACGTCTACTGCGCGCCCAACACCGGCGGCGAGAGCTTCGGCATGATCCTCACCGAGGCGATGGCCGCGGGGGCGGCGGTGGTGGCCAGCGACCTCGACGCGTTCCGCCGGGTGCTCGACGACGGCCGCGCCGGGATGCTGTTCCCGGTGGGGGACCCGGTCGGGCTGGCCTCGGCGCTGCGCGGCATGCTGACCGAGCAGCACCGGCGGGCCGAGCTGGCCGCGGCGGCCCGGCAGCGGGTCGGAGCCTTCGACTGGCCGGTGGTGGCCGGTCAGGTCTTGCGGGTGTACGAGCAGGCGATCGCCGCGGATCCGCGGCACGTGGTCGAATCCGGGTGATGTTCTGATGAGCGTTGGCTTTCTGGTGACCCTGCTGGTCATCGGCATCGTGGTGGCCCTGGTGCTCGGGTTGTGGCTGGCCGCCACCGCGAACCGGCTCGACCGGCTGCACGTCCGGACCGACGCGGCGTGGGCCGCGCTGGACGCGGCGCTGGCCAGACGGGCGGTGGTGGCGCGGGCGGTCGCGGCGGCCACCGCGCTGGACGACGTCGGCGCGGACAAGCTGCGCGCGGTCGCCGAGCGGGCGGAGGGCATGCCGCGCTCGGAGCGCGAGGAGGCGGAGAACGCGCTGTCACTCGAGCTGGCGGCGGTGGACCGGGGCCGGTTACCGCTCGCGTTGGCCGCCGAGTTACTGGACGCCGAGCAGCGGATGGTGATCGCCCGGCGGGTGCACAACGACGCCGTGCGGGACACGCTTGGTCAGCGGCGGCGCCGGCCGGTGCGCTGGCTCAAGCTCGCCGGCACCGCCCCGCAGCCGGAGTACTTCGAGATCGTCGAGCCGTCGATGACCGGTGACGCGGCCGGCGCGCCGCTGCCCCGGCCATCGGCGCGGGTGCTGCTGGTCGACCAGGAGCGGCGGGTGCTGCTGTTCAACGGCCACGACCCGGGGCGGCCGGACACCCGGTGGTGGTTCACCGTCGGTGGCGGGGTCGAGCAGGGGGAGGACCTGCGGTCGGCGGCGCTGCGGGAGTTGGCCGAGGAGACCGGTATCCAGCTGGCCGCCGACGACCTGGTCGGCCCGATGTGGCGGCGCCGGGTGGTGTTCAGCTTCGACGGGCGGACCTACGACGGCGAGGAGTGGTTCTTCCTCGCCGACCTGTCCGGCGGTGACGAGGTGGAGATCCGCATCGACACCTCCGGCTTCACCGACGTGGAGAAGAACACCGTGGACGGCCACCGCTGGTGGAGCGCGGAGGAACTACGTCACACCGAGGAGACCGTCTACCCCGTCCAACTCCCCACCCTCCTCCCCGACCTGCTCAAGTCCACCTGGGACGGCACCGTCCGCCCCGTCCGCTGACCCCGCGAGTCCAACCCTCCTGCCCATGTCGGGAGCGTTGGACTCGCGTGTTCGGAGGGTTGGACTCGCGGGTGAGCTGGGCTAGGTGACGTGGGCGGGGTGGGATTCGGGGAGGGGGTCGTAGCGGGAGAAGGCGCGGGTGAAGGTGGCCGAGCCGGAGGTCATCGAGCGCAGGTCGATGGCGTAGCGCAACAGGGAGGTCGCCGGGACCTCGGCGCGGACCAGGCTGTAGCCGACGGTGTCGGCGGCCTCGGTGCCCAGCACGCGTCCCCGGCGGCTGGACAGGTCGCCGAGCACGGTGCCGAGGTGCTCGTCCGGCAGGCGCACCAGGACCTCGTCCACCGGCTCGAGCAATGCCACCCGGCCGTTGGCGGCCGCGTCCTTGAGGCCGAGCGCGCCCGCGGTCTGGAACGCCGCGTCCGACGAGTCGACGCTGTGTGCCTTGCCGTCGAACAACGTCACCCGGATGTCGACCACCGGGTAGCCGCCGCTGAGGCCCTTCTCCAGCTGCACGCGTACCCCCTTCTCCACCGAGCTGATGAACTGCGAGGGCACCGAGCCGCCGACCACCTTGTCCACGAACTCGAAGCCCGACCCGACCGGCAGCGGCTCGACGTCCAGGTCGCACACCGCGTACTGCCCGTGCCCGCCGGACTGCTTGACGTGCCGGCCCTTCCCGCGTGCCTTGACCGCGAAGGTCTCCCGCAGCGCCACCCGCACCGGCTCGGTCTCCACGTCCGCACCACCGGCCCGTAGCCGCGCGAGCACGACGTCCGCGTGCGCCTCGCCCATGCACCACAACACCAGCTGATGGGTCTCGGCGTTGCGCTCCAGCCGCAGCGTCGGGTCGCCGGCGACCAGCCGGGCGAGGTTGCGCGACAACGCGTCCTCGTCGCTGCGGGTCTTCGCCACGACCGCCACCGGCAGCAGCGGTTCCGGCATCTGCCACGGCCGCATCAGCAACGGTCGCTCCGGGCTGGACACCGTGTCGCCGGTCTCGGCTGAGCCGAGCTTGGTCAGCGCGCAGATGTCGCCGGCCACGCAGTGCGGCACCTCCCGCAGGTTGGACCCGAGCGGGGAGTAGATGTGCGCCACCCGCTCGTCGACGTCGTGGTCCTCGTGGCCCCGGTCGGCCATGCCGTGCCCGGAGATGTGCACCGGCCGCTCCGGGCGCAGCGTGCCGGAGAACACCCTGACCAGCGAGACCCGGCCGACGTAGGAGTCGATCGCGGTGCGCACGACCTCGGCCACCAGTGGGCCGTCCGGGTCGGCGGTCAGCGGCCGGGCGCCGTCGCCGTGCACCTCGGTCACCTCGGGCAGGCGGTGCTCGAGCGGTGAGGGGAACGCGCCGGTCAGCGCCTCCAGCAGCTCCGCGACGCCGACGCCGGTGGTCGAGCAGACCGGGATGACCGGGTGGAAGGCACCGCGGGCCACCGCGGTCTCGAGGTCGTTGATCAGTGTCGCCTGGTCGATGTCCTCGCCTTCCAGGTAGCGCTCCATGAGGGTCTCGTCCTCGCTCTCGGCGATGATCCCCTCGATCAGCTCGTCGCGGGCGCCGTCGATCAGTGCGAGCTCGTCCTCGGTCGGCTCACCGAGCTTGGGCGGGTAGCCATCGGCGTAGTCGAAGAACCGGCGGGTCAGCAGCCCGAGGAGCCCCGGCCGGCCAGGGGACGGGAGGTACAGCGGCAGCACGCCGGCACCGAACGCCTCCTGGCAGGCCGACATCTCCGCGTTCGCGTCCGCCCGCTGGTGGTCCAGCCGGGCGATCACCACGGCGCGCGGCATGCCGACGGCCGCGCACTCCGCCCACAGCGCGGTGGTCGCCGGGTCGACGCCCTCGGCGGCACACACCACGAACAGCGCGGCGTCGGCGGCGCGCAGCCCGGCGCGGACCTCGCCGACGAAGTCCGCGTAGCCGGGGGTGTCGATCAGGTTGATCTTGATGTCGCCGTGCACCAGCGGCGCGATCGACAACCCGACGGACCGTTGTTGGCGTTGCGCGGCCGGATCGTGGTCGCACACGGTGGTGCCGTCGGTGACCGTGCCCGCCCTGCTGATCACCCCCGCCGCGGTGAGCAGGGCTTCGGTGAGCGTGGTCTTCCCTGAGCCGGACGGCCCGACGAGAACGATGTTCCGTACCTTGGCGGGGTCCGCCACAGCGACCGCGGCTCCGCCGTTGCCGTTGTCCGCGTGTTTGCTCGCCATACCACTCAACCCTTTCGGTGCGACCTCACTGTCTGCCCGAACGTGCTCGATCTCACACCTGTTTACCAGTCTGAACCAGTGCCGTCGATGACGTCTTCGACGGAGCGTCACAAGGTGATCACTGAAACAAAAGTGGCCTGCCGGAATACCTTCGAATTGGCACGGAAGAGGGGGCCACGTCGCTCATAGACTGGCATCCGGGATTACCACGAGCGGAAGGAACACCGGTGACTGACGTGTCGACCACCGAACCGCAGACGGGCACCGCCCGCGTCAAGCGCGGCATGGCGGAGATGCTCAAGGGCGGTGTGATCATGGATGTGGTCACCGCCGAGCAGGCCAAGATCGCCGAGGACGCGGGCGCGGTCGCGGTGATGGCCCTCGAGCGGGTGCCGGCCGACATTCGCGCGCAGGGCGGCGTGGCCAGGATGAGCGACCCCGACCTGATCGACGCGATCATCAACACGGTGTCCATCCCGGTGATGGCCAAGGCGCGGATCGGCCACTTCGTCGAGGCACGGGTGCTGCAGGCCCTCGGCGTGGACTACGTCGACGAGTCCGAGGTGCTCACCCCGGCCGACTACGCCAACCACATCGACAAGTGGCAGTTCACCGTGCCGTTCGTGTGTGGCGCGACCAACCTCGGCGAGGCGCTGCGCCGGATCACCGAGGGCGCGGCGATGATCCGCTCCAAGGGCGAGGCCGGCACCGGCGACGTGTCGAACGCGACCACTCACATGCGCAAGATCCGCGGCGAGATCAAGCGGCTCACCTCGCTGCCGCCCGACGAGCTGTTCGTCGCGGCCAAGGAGCTGCAGGCGCCATACGAGCTCGCCCGCGAGGTCGCCACGCTGGGCAAGCTGCCGGTCGTGCTGTTCACCGCGGGCGGTATCGCCACCCCGGCCGACGCGGCGATGATGATGCAGCTCGGCGCGGAGGGCGTGTTCGTCGGCTCGGGCATCTTCAAGTCCGGCGACCCGGCCAAGCGCGCCGACGCGATCGTCAAGGCGACCACCTTCCACGACGACCCGGACATGCTCGCCAAGGTGTCCCGCGGTCTCGGCGAGGCCATGGTCGGCATCAACGTCGAGGACGTCCCCGAGCCGCACCGGCTGGCCGATCGCGGCTGGTAGTCCCCTCAGGTGTGCTCGGAGAGCATGACCGCGACCGTGCCGGGCTCGAGCGCCTCGAAGGTGTGCGCGACGTCGCCGGGATAGGCGACGTAGTCGCCGGGGCGCGCGTCGACCGGGCTCTGCGCCGGGCCGATCCTGGCACAGCCGGCGCCGACCACCACGTGCTCGACCACCCCGGGCATGTGGGGGTCGGACTCCTTGGCGGCGCCGGGTTCCGCGGTGATCAGATAGACGTCGCGGCGGGCGTTGGGCGGGCAGGACGCCAGCAGGGTGACCACCCAGTCGGCGTGCTCGGAGGCCACCGCTGGGCCCTCGCCCGCCCGGATGACCTGGACGCGGGGTTTGACCGGCTCGACGAGCCTGCTGAACGGCACGTCGAGCGCGACTCCCAGCGCCCACAACGTCTCCACGCTGGGGTTGCCGCTCGCGGCCTCCAGCTGGGAGAGGGTGGACTTGGCGATGCCGGCCCGTCTGGCCAGTTCGGTCAGCGACAAGCCGGCCCGGTCGCGCTCGCGGCGCAGTGACTGGGCGATGACGTCGAGCGGTGCGCCACCCATGACTCTCCGTTCGGTATATCGGACACAGTGTTCGCGTTGACGAACACCGCCGAAGGTGTTCAGTATATGAGGCTATGCGTTCGATATGGCGAACCCTCACTCCGGCGCTCCGCCGTGACCTGCTGGCTCTGGCCGGCGCGATCCTCGTGGTCGGCATGTCGTTCGGGACCATCGCGGTCGCCGCCGGCCTGCCGTGGTGGATGGCCTCGCTGATGTCCGTGGCGGTGTTCGCCGGCGGCTCCCAGTTCATGGTGGTCGGCGTCGTGGCCGCGGGCGGCGGGCTGGTCACCGCCGTGCTCGGCGCGTTGCTGCTCAACGCGCGGCACCTGCCGTTCGGGCTGGCGATCGGGCCGGTCATGGGCCGGTCATGGCCCGCGCGGCTGGTCGGCAGCCATCTGATGATCGACGAGTCGGTCGCGTTCGCCATGGCCCAGCGCGACCCCCGGCGGGGCCCGGCGGTGTTCTGGGCGGCCGGGATCGCGCTGTTCTGCGCGTGGAACGTCGGCACCGTCGTCGGCGCGCTCGCCGGCCAGGTGATCGGCGACCCGGACGCGTTCGGCCTGGACGCCGCGTTCCCGGCGGCGTTGCTCGCGTTGCTGTTACCCGCCCTGCGCGATGCCCGCACCCGGCGGGCCGCGTTGCTCGGCGCCGTGGTCGCGTTGGTGACCACGCCGATCCTGGCGCCGGGGGTGCCGGTGCTGGCGGCGTTGGTTGGCCTGGTGGCGCTGATCCCGAAGCCGGCGAGCCACGAGGCGGCGACGGCGTGACGGTCACGGCGATCCTGGTGCTCGCGGCCGGGACCTACGCGTTCCGCATCGCCGGCCCGGCGGTGCGGCAGTGGCTGGTACGCCGGGTCGGCGGGTCGGCGGATGGGTCGGCCGGTGGCGAGGTCGCGCTGCCCGCGCGGGCGACCGAGCTGATGTCGACCGCGGCGACCGTGCTGCTGGTCGCGCTGGTGGCGACCTCGTCGCTCACCTCGGCCGGCGGGTTCGCCGGGGTGGCGCTGCCGGCGGGGGTGCTGACCGCGGGCGTGCTGGCGTGGCGCAAGGTGCCGTTCGTGGTCGTGGTGATCGTCGCGGCCGGGGTGGCGGCCGGACTTCGGGCACTGGGTGTGCCGTAGGCTTGAATCGGGATTTCGGGAGGTCAGCAGGTGTTTGGCGGGGAACCGCTCATCGGGGTGCTCGCGTTGCAGGGCGACGTGCGGGAGCACGTCGGCGCGTTGCGCGCCAGCGGCGCGCGGGCCGAGCCCGTCCGGCGGGCGACCGAGCTGTCCGAAGTGGATGGTCTGGTGCTGCCTGGCGGCGAGTCGACCACGATCTCCCGGCTGCTGACCACGTTCGGCCTGCTCGAGCCGCTGCGCGAGCGGATCGCCGGCGGCCTGCCGGTCTACGGCTCGTGCGCGGGGATGATCCTGCTGGCCACCAAGGTGCTCGACGGTCGGGAGGACCAGCACCAACTCGGTGGGCTGGACGTGATCGTGCGGCGCAACGCCTTCGGCCGCCAGGTCGACTCCTTCGAGGAGGATCTGGACTTCGCCGGGGTCGGCTCGGTGCACGCGGTGTTCATCCGCGCGCCGTGGGTCGAGTCGGCCTCACCCGAGGTCGAGGTGCTCGCTCGGGTGAGCGACACCCCGGACGTCCCGGGTGGCAAGGCGGCCGCCGGTAGGATCGTCGCGGTCCGGCAGGGCTCGGTACTGGCCACGGCGTTCCACCCGGAGCTGACCGGAGACACGCGCGTACATCGACTGTTCGTGAAGATGGTGACGGAGGACTTGTGAGCGAGCTTGCGAGCGAATCATTGATACAGGGCGACCGCGAGCGGCTCGACCGAGCCTGCGAGGGGGAGTCGTGAGCGGCCACTCAAAGTGGGCGACTACGAAGCACAAGAAGGCCGCACTTGATGCCAAGCGGGGCAAGCTGTTCGCCAAGCTGATCAAGAATATCGAGGTCGCCGCGCGCACCGGCGGTGGCGATCCCGAAGGCAACCCGACGCTCTTCGACGCCATCCAGAAGGCCAAGAAGAACTCCGTCCCGCAGGACAACATCGAGCGCGCCCGCAAACGCGGCGGTGGCGAGGAGGCGGGCGGCGCCGACTGGCAGACGATCATGTACGAGGGCTACGGCCCCAACGGGGTCGCCGTGCTGATCGAGTGCCTCACCGACAACCGCAACCGCGCCGCGAGCGAGGTCCGCACCGCGATGACCCGCAACGGCGGCTCGATGGCCGACCCCGGCTCGGTGTCGTACCTGTTCAACCGCAAGGGTGTCGTGATCCTGCCCAAGCACGACCTCACCGAGGACGACGTGCTGCTGGCCGTGCTCGAGGCGGGTGCCGAGGAGGTCAACGACCTCGGCGAGAGCTTCGAGGTGGTCAGCGAGGCGACCGACCTGGTGGCGGTGCGCTCCTCGCTGCAGGAGGCCGGCTACGACTACGAGTCGGCGGAGGCGAGCTTCCTGCCGTCGGTCAGCGTGCCGCTGGACGCAGACGGCGCGCGCAAGGTGTTCCGGCTGATCGACACCCTCGAGGACAGCGACGACGTGCAGAACGTCTACGCCAACTTCGACGTCTCCGACGACATCATGGCCGAAGTGGACGCCTGAGCGCGGCACCCACCGGGAACGTGACGCAACCCAGCCACAGGCACGCCCCCAACCACCACCCACCTACCCAACGCAACCAACACAGTTAATCCCGGGGAGGCGGCCCAGTGGACCTGACCGCCGAGGAAGTCGACCTTCGGGACCGGCTGATCGCCGAGTCCGACGCGACGGGCAACGCGATCGTCGAGGTCGCCGCCGAGGACGGCGAGGGGCCGTGCACGTTCTCCGTCGGCGCGTGGCGGCGCTTCGGTGTGCCGGAGGGGATCACGGTCGGCCTGCCGCCGGAGGCGGGCCGGCATCTGGTGAACACCTATGTCCGCCGGGCGGCGGCGGGCAAGAAGTACATTCCCGGCGTGCGCTATCACGACTTCTTCGACGGCGTGCCGATCACGTTCGAGCGGGTGGCGAAGGGGCACTACTTCCCCTATCTCGGCACCGCGTTCCTGCTCCACCCCGCGGGTGACTTCCCCGCGGTGCAGCTGATCGTGCCGACCGCGGCGCTGGTCTGGCCGTGGGACGAGCACGCCCCACCGGATTTCGCGCGCTGGCAACCGATCCTGACCGTCAGCGGCCGCCCGGAGAGCTGGGTACCTGGCGTCAACGGGCCCTAGCCGGGTCCAGCTGTATCATCGACGCCGCCCCGGCCGCGGAGGTGCGATGGTGCTCATAATCGCGGCATTCGCCGGCAGCGTGCTGTTGTTGGTGGGTGCGGTCCTGCACTACACGTCCAGACCGGACCTCTTTCCTGGAATTGACGAGTTGTTCAGCCCGGGTAGCATCATGTCGATGCTGGCGGGATTGGCATCAGTTGGTCTGGTGATCGCGTCCATCCAGCAGAACCTGCAGGACCTGCTGGGTTTTCTGATCGCGCCCGCTGGGTTCTCGTTGTACCAGTGGATCGGAAGTATGACATTGATCCGACGAGTATCTCGCGCGGAGAACGTCCGTATCGGTCCCGGCCCTGGCATGGTCCTGACCATGCTTGGCGCGCTCATCGTGGGCGTGGTCGCGTTTCTCTCCCTGCCCGAGGGTTTTGTCGACCGTTAGCTCTGGCCGGAACCCTAATCGCGGCACAGGGCGCGCAGTCGCGGCGCGTCGTCCGGGTAGGCCGCGGCCAGCTCGGCGCCGGTGGCGAACTCCACGCAGCCGTCGGTGTAGGGCGGTACCACGACCGTGCCCAGCAGCGTCCACTCGCCGAGGGTCTCCGCGGCCTGCCAGACCCCTGGCGGCACGGTCACCTGCGGCCGCTGGCCGGCGGCCAGGTCGGGACCGAGCACGTGCTCGGTCACCTTTCCGTTGTCCAGCAACAGCATTCGTGTCGGCGAGCCGGCGTGGTAGGCGAAGATCTCGATCCGGTCCAGCCGGTGGAAGGCCGAGAACTCCGGCGCCGCCAACAGGTAGTAGATCGCCGAGCAGGTCTCGTCGCGCCAGCTCTGGGTGAACAGGCCGCCCTCGATCGGCAGCGGCTCAAGGCCGAGGAGCTCGGTGATCTCGTGGACACTCGACATAGTCCCGATCATGCACGAGGCTGGTCGGCATGGCAGAGCCAAGGCCCCGCCCACGGGAGATCACCGAGGAACAGCTGGGCTTCCAGCCACAACCCGCCGTCCGCTGGCTCAACCCCGGAGTGCTGATCTCCACCGGCGCGCAGTCGGTGATGGCCTCGATCTTCGGGTCCTTCGCGGACAAACGGGAACTTCAGGGCACGCTGCCGGCCACCGTCCACCACCACGGCGACGGGCACTGGCTCGACTTCGTCGCCGACCTCGGCGACGGGTTCGACGCCACCTACTCGATCGCCTCGCTGCTGGCCGCGCCGGAGCTCATCGTCGGCGGGCAGACCCTGCCGCGCGGGCAGGTCCTGGTCATGGGCGGCGACGAGGTCTACCCGGTGGCCGCGACCGACGCCTACGAGGACCGCAGCAAGGGCGTCTACCGCGCCGCGCTCCCGGTCGCCCCGCCCGAGGCGCCGACGCTGTTCGCCCTGCCGGGCAACCACGACTGGTACGACGGGCTGACCTCGTTCCTGCGGGTGTTCGGCCAGGGGCGGCCCTTCGGCGGCTGGGCGACCGCGCAGACCCGCAGCTACTTCGCCGTCGAGTTACCCGGCCGATGGTGGCTCTACGCCGTGGACACCCAGTTCGACGACTACGTCGACGCCCCGCAGCTGGCCTACTTCCGGGAGGCCGCCACCGCGCTCGAGGACGGCGACGCGGTCATCCTGTGCACCTCGAAACCGGCGTGGGTGCCGGCCGGGTCCGGTGGCCCGGCCAAGGGGTACGACACGGTCGAGTTCTTCCTGCGGGAGGTGATCCGCCCGCGCGGGGCGAGCGTCCCGCTGATGCTGTCGGGCGACAAGCACCACTACGTGCGCTACGCCGAACACGGCGGCGGCGCGCAGCGGATCACCTGCGGGCTGGGTGGCGCCTACCTTGCCAGCACCCACACGCTGCCTGAGACGCTCACCCTGCCGCCCGCGCGCTCGCGGGTGCGCGCGCCCGCCGAGCAACGGCGCTTCGACCTCGCCGCACGGTATCCGGGACGGACCGAGTCGGCGTGGTTGGCCACCGGGATCTTCCGGTTACCGTGGCGCAACCCCGGGTTCTGGGCGTTGACCGGCGTGCTGCAGACGGCCATGACGCTGGCCGTGCTGTTCGGCATGACCGAGTCCGACCAGCCGGACCGGCAGGGCGTCTTCGGTCAGGTGGTCGCGTGGGCGCCGACGGCGCTCGCCGCGGCCGTGCTCGTGTTGGTCGGGGTCGCGTTCGCGCGGTTCGACCTGCCGAAGACCGGCAGAACCAACGCGTTCGCCGGGTTCCTGCACGCCGCCGGGCACCTGGCGTTGAGCGTCGGCTGGGCGTTGGTGGTGCGCTGGCTGTACCGGGACGTCCTGCCCGCGGGCGCGGTGGGGGACTGGCTGGTGTTCGGGTTCGTGGCCGTGCTGACCCCGCTGGTGCTCGGCTTCGTGGACGCGCAGCTGGTCGCGCTGTACCTGCTGGTCGCCAGCCGCTTCGGGATCAACTCGAACGAGGCGTTCGCCGGGCAGGGCATCGAGGACCACAAGGGCTTCCTGCGGCTGCACATCGACCAGGACGGCACGCTGACCGTCTACCCGATCAAGCTGGCCAGGATCTGCCGCGACTGGCGGGTGAACCCGGCCGGCGCGCCGACCGATCCGTGGCTGCTCCCGAAGGGGGAGTTACGCCCGGAACTGATCGAGGCGCCGATCCGGATCCCGCGTCCCTGACCGAGTCACTGGTGGCGCGGGAGGTTGAACTCCTCCATCGCCATCACCGGACGGAGGTGGCGCTGCGGGCCACCGGGGACGAACGCCTTCCGCAGCACGTCGTCGGCCAGCAGGTTGCCCAGCGTGCCCATGATCATGCCCTGGTCGAGCGCCAGGTACCGCTTGGCGACCTGCCCGCTGCCCACCGCGATCGAGTCGTAGAACCCGCCGGGACCGTAGCTGTCGAAGTCCCGGCGCAGCTTCGCCAACTCGGTCGCCGCCGCCTTCGGCTGGTAGGGCAGTGCCAACACCACCGCGTGCGGGGTCACCACGCCGTCGCCGTAGCTCGGGGGTGCGGGCTGGGCGTCGCGGCAGCCGTCGAAGCCTACGTCCACGGCCGTGCGCTCCTGGTCGCTGGGGTAGCCGACGGAGTCGATGCCCATCACGTCGACGCCGTACTCCCGGTAGCCACCGTCGGGATTGGACGCCGGGGAGAAGCCCCAGTACCCGTACTCGGCGTCGCGCAGCCCGTGCTCGATCTGGCCGCGCACGTACACCGAGTGCTGCCGCGCCCAGGAGTCCTTGCCCCACTTGACCTCCGGCACGAACAGGTCCGGCATCAGCTCCTCGAACATGTCCCCACCCCAGGTCGGCACGAACTTCAGGCCGCGGTAGGTGTAATGGCCCTCGAACACCGGCACCCCGAGGTAGTCGACGAACTCGCCGACCGGCTTCTGTTCCTGCCAGCCGAAGTCACAGGTGTCCGGGAACGTCCGCCACGGCGCGAAGTAGTGCGCCGGCGGCACCTGTCCGAGCGAGATCGCCACGTAGCCGATCATCCGCACCTCGCTGGCGAAGTTCCCGTAGGTGTGGCAGGTGTAGTAGACGTCCTGGCCGACGCCGAGGTAGTTGTCCGGCAGTGAACACCCCGGCGGCTCCTCGTCCCAGAACCCGCCGCGCATCAGGCCGGCCGGCACGTCCGCGCCCCGGGCCACCGGGTCGTAGTAGGCGTCGAAGCGCATCGGGTCGAGCAGCGCGGTGGCCATGGTCCGCGCCTCCGGCACGGCGTTGCGCACCACCATCAGCGCCGTCGCCAGCCACGCGTTGTCCACACTGGACAGGAACGGGTGGACGACCGAACCGTCCTCCGGCCACACCCGCAGCTTGGCCAACGTCACCGGGTCGTACCAGTTGTAGAACTGGCCGGAGCCGGTGTGCCGCTCCAGCCTGGCCATCGAGTCCAGGGTCCTGGTGGTGCGCGCGACCAGTTCCCGCCGGTCGATCAGGTCCAGTTTTTCCGCGACCACCGCCGACCACAGGTACGAGCCGATGTTGGTCGGCGAGGTGTACCCCGACCGCGAGCCGGGGTCCAGGTCGCCGTCGATGTTGTCGGCCGGCAGGCCGGTCGACGGCGCGACCAGCGCGGTGAACGACCGCCAGGTGTCCTTTGCGAGCCGCTCGATCCCCGGCGTGGCAAAGGAAACGGGATCGGCCATGGGATCGGCCACGGCGGGGACGAGCGGTGTGGCCAGCGCGCCGGCGAGGACCGCCGCCACGGCGAGGCGGAAAGCTGATCGGGCCATCGGGGAACCCTCCTACTTGAGTCCGGTGGTCGCGATACCCCGGACGAAATGGCGTTGCAGCACGACGAACACGACCAACACGGGCAGCACGACCACGACCGAGCCGGCCAGCAGCACGTCGTAGTCGGTCCGGTTCTGCCCGATGGCGTACAGCGCGAGCGCGACCGGCAGCGTGTACGTGTCCTCTGTGGACGCGGCGACCAGCGGCCAGAGGAAGTTGTTCCAGGAGGCCAGGAAGGTCAGGATGCCCAGGGTCGCCAACGCGGGCCGGCACAGCGGGAGCACGATCCTGCGGAAGATCCGGAACTCGCTCGCGCCGTCGATCCGCGCCGCCTCGAGCAGGTCGTCGGGGATCGACAGGATGAACTGGCGCATCAGGAACACCCCGAACGCCTGCGCGGCGAAGGGCAGCACCAGGCCGGCGAGCGTGTTGACCAGCCCGAGATTGCTGGACAGCACGAACAGCGGGACGATCGTCACGATGTTGGGCACCATGATCGTGCCGAGCACGACCCCGAACAGCAACCGTTTGCCGGCGAAGGGCAGCTTCGCCAGCGCGTACCCGGCCGCCGAGCCGAACAGCAGGTTGGCCAGTGTGGTGAGCACCGCGACGGCCACCGAGTTGGTGAAGTAGGTCGGGAAGTCCAGCTGGGCGAACAGGTCGCCGTAGTTGTCGAAGGTGACGTTCTCCGGCAGCCAGGTCATCGGCACCTGGCGGATCTCGCGCTCGGTCTTGAACGAGGACAACAACATCCACACGAACGGCCCGACCATGACCACCAGCCCGATGCCGAGCACCCCGTACAGCACCAGCCGGGCGACCCGGTCCTTCGCGCGTAAGCCGTTACCGGTCAACGTTGTTCCTCAACAGCCGGAACCAGGCGATCGACAGCACCACCACGACGACGAACAGCACGTAGCCCATCGCCGACGCGTAGCCGTAGTTGCCGAAGCCGAACTGGTTGTAGGTGTGGTAGGCCATCGACAGGGTCGAGTCCAGCGGCCCGCCCTGGGTCATCACGAACGGCTCCTCGAAGTACTGCACGTAGCCGATGGTCGTGATCACCGCGACGAACAGCATCGTCGGCCGCAGCATCGGCACGGTCAGGAACCGCAGCTGGGCCACCGGCCGCGCGCCGTCGATCGTGGCCGCCTCGTACAGCTCACGCGGGATGGCCTGCAACCCCGCCAGGAAGATCACCATGGCGAAGCCGAGGTTGCGCCACGCGGCCAGCACGATCAGCGTCGGCAGCGCGAAGGTCTCGTCGTTGAGCCAGTTCGGCCCGTCGACGCCGACCAGCGAGAGCAGTTCGTTGAACAGCCCGGACTCCGGCTGGAGCAGGAACCGCCACACCACCGAGATGGCCACGATGCTGGTGACCACCGGCAGGTAGTAGCCGACCCGGAACAGCGTCCGGAACCGGATCAACCCGGAGTTCAGCCCGAGCGCGACCAGCAGTGCCGCGGCCATCGTCAGCGGAACGCCGACCACGACGAAGATCGCGGTGTTCGCCGCGGCCCGCACGAACTTGGGATCCTCGAACAACCGCAGGTAGTTCTCGAACCCCACGACCTCGACGCCGAGCGGGTCGAGCAGGTCCGCGCTGCGGATGTCGGTCACGCTCATCGCCAGCGACGCCACCACCGGCCCCGCGGTGAACACCAGGAACAGCCCGGCGAACGGCAACGCGAACGCCCAACCGGTCAGCGCGCGGGACAGGGCGGCGCCGTACGGCCGTCTCCGCCGCGGCGCTTCCACGGCCTCAGCCGCCCGTGCCGATCGAGGTCGCCTGTTGCTGCATCGCCCTGGCGGCCTCCTCCGGGGAGGCGGCGCCCTTGGCGATCTTCTCCAGCTCGGTGTCCACGCCGGCCGCGATCTGCTCCCAGGTCGGCATCGGCGGCGGCGCCTTGGCCTTGTCCAGCTGGTCGCCGAACGTCGTCAGCAGCGGATCACCGGCCAGCGCCTCGTCCTCCCACGCCGCCGGCACCGACGGCAGGTCCTTGACCGTCTGGTACCACTTGACCTGGACCTCCGGGCGCATCAGGTAGGACACGAACTTCCAGGCGCCGTCCCGGTTCTCGGCGTTCTTGAACACCGACAGGTTGGACCCGCCGATGAACGAGGTGACCTCACTGTCCCCGCTTGGCATCGGCCACAGCTCGAACTTCCCCTCGCCGCCGAGCTCGTTGAGCAGCCCGATGTGCCACGGCCCGGACACGAAGGACGCGGTCTCGCCGGACAGCAGCTTCGGCTCGATCTCGCCCTCCCGTAACCGGTCCCGTGTGGACAGTCCGGCGGTGTAGAAGGACTCGTAGTAGGCCAGCGCCTCGACGTTCGCCGGCGCGTCGAGCACGAACTGCTCGCCGTCGTGGATGTCGCCGCCGTTCTGCCACACGAACGGCAACACCGTCTGCCACGCGCCGGCCTGGCCGGGTTGCAGGTAGATGCCCCAGGTGGCGCCGCCCTTGGTGCGCAGGTCGGTCACGGCCGTGGTGAGCTCGTCCCAGGTGCGCGGCGCCTCGGTGATCCCGGCCTTCTCGGCCACCGCCTTGTTCACGAACAGCATCCGGGTCTCGACGTACCAGGGCACGCTGAACGAGGTGCCGTCCACCACGCCGGTCTGCCAGGCGCCGGGGAAGAAGTCCTCTTCGGACACCAGGTCGGACGGGACGACGTCCAGCGCGCCGGTGTCGGCGAACTCGCCGATCCAGGTGGTGCCGAGCATGCTCACGTCCGGCGTCTCCTGGCCGGCGATCGCGGTGGCGAGCTTGCTGTGCGCGCCGTCCCAGGGCACCGGGGTCACCGTGACCCGCGCGTCCGGGTTCTCCGCCATGAAGTCCTTGGCCAGTACCGACAGCTTCTCGCCCTCGGCGCCCATGGCCCACACGGTGATCTCGCCGGAGGCCTTGCCCTGGTCGACCCCGGCGCCCTCCTCGGCACCGCCGCCGCCCTCGTCCCGTCCGCAGGCGGCGGCGAGGAGCGTCACCGCCGTGAGGACCGCGAGAAGTCTGGTGGGTCGTGGTGTCATCGCGTACCTCCGGGTCGGCCGTCGTGGACACCGGTGCGCAATCGAGCGCCCAGATTGGAAGCGCTTACATTCCCTGCCTGGGGATGTTTCTAGCACGCATGTCAAGCCGGCTCGGGCGGCCTCACATCCTGGCTCGCAGCACGTCGAACTCGCAGCCTGGCGAAGCCGGGTCGAAGCCGTGCTCGACCAGCCAGCGGACCCCCAGCAGGCTGCGCGCCGACCACCACGCGTGGATCACGTCCAGGTCGACCTCGGCGCCGTAGCCGGCGACCACGTCGTCGAGGTGCTCGGGGTGGCCCAGGGTCAGGGTGGCGAGGTCGAACAGGGCGTCGCCCCTGGCCGCCTCGGTCCAGTCGAGCACGCCGGTGACCTCGTCACCGTCGACGAACACGTGGCAGACCTGCAGGTCGCCGTGGATGAACACCGGCCGCCACGGCCGGAGCGCGGTCCGCGCGAGCCGATGGTTGTTGGCGACCACGTCGGTGGGCAGGACGCCGTTGGTGACCAGCCAGGCGCATTCGGCGTCGAGCAGGGCGGCGAGCTCGGCAGGACCGCGACCGGGCCATGGCGGCAGTGGCGCGTCGTGCAACCGCCGGACGGCGGCCCCCGCCGCGGCCGAGGCCACCGGCGACGCGGTCGACGGCTCGCCGAGCCGGCCAAGCGCGGTGCCGGGGAGGGCGGCGAGCGCGAGCACGGGCGGCTCGCGCCACCGGATCTCCGGTGTCGGGACCGGCGCCATGGCCATCGCCGCGACCTCGACGTCGGTCCGCGCCTGGTCGGCGTCGATCTTCAGGAAGACGTCGCCGACACGCAGGGTCGCGCACTCGTGATGGGCGACGACGACCTCCACGACCTCCACGACCTCCACGACCTCCACGACCTCCACCTCAGCCACGCCGGCCAGTATCGCGGGGACGACCACCGCTGTCGCCGGAGTTACCCGTGTCGCTGCTCGTGGTCGGCCCGCGCGCTCGCTAGGGTTCGAACTGATGTTCACGGGAAGTGGTGGCGGCATGCGCGTGTTGGGCGTCGACCCCGGGTTGACCAGGTGTGGCATCGCCGTGGTCGACGGGGGCACCGGGCGCGCGGTGCGGTGCGTCGCGGTCGACGTGATCCGCACCCCGCCGGGCGACGACCTCGCCATCCGGCTGCTCGCGGTCGCCGACGCGGTGGAGGACTGGCTCGACCGGTACCAACCGGCGGTGGTCGCCGTCGAGCGGGTGTTCAGCCAGTACAACGTGCGCACCGCCATGGGCACCGCACAGGCGGGCGGCGTGGTCGCGCTGGCCGCCGCCCGCCGAGGGCTGCCGGTCGCCTTCCACACGCCCAGCGAGGTCAAGGCCGCGGTCACCGGATCGGGCCGCGCGGACAAGGAACAGGTCACCACCATGGTCACCCGGCTGCTCGGGCTCACCGAGGCTCCCCGGCCGGCCGACGCCGCGGACGCGCTCGCCCTCGGCATCTGTCACCTCTGGCGCGCACCGATGCGCACCCGCCTCGCCGAGGCCGAGGCGAAGGCGGCCGAACTGGCCCGCCGCCACCGGGCCCGGCTCGCCGAGGCGACCCGGGGGACCGGGAAAGGAACGAAACGATGATCTCCTCCGTCCGCGGCCGGGTGCTCGCCATCGGCCTGGACCACGCCGTGGTCGAGGTCGGCGGCGTCGGGCTCGCCGTGCAGGCCACCCCGACGACCCTGGCCACCATGCGCACCGGCGAGGAGACCCAGCTGTCCACCGCGCTCGTGGTGCGCGAGGACTCGTTGACCCTCTTCGGGTTCGCCGACCAGGCGGCCCGCGACCTGTTCGGCCTGTTGCAGACCGTCTCCGGCATCGGGCCGAGGATCGCGCTGGCCACCCTCGCCGTGCTCGACCCCGACCAGTTGCGCGCCGCGCTGGCCGAGGGCAGCCACTCGGTGCTCACCCAGGTGCCGGGCATCGGCCGCAAGGGCGCCGAGCGGATGGTCATCGAACTGCGGGACAAGGTCGGCGCGCTGCCGGCCGCGGCCCCGGCAGCCACCGGCGCGGTCCGCGGCTCGGTGGTGGAGGCGTTGGTGGGGCTGGGTTTCCCGGCCAAACAGGCCGAGCAGGCGGTCGACGGCGTGCTCACCGGCAACGGTGCCACCGGCTCGACCAACGGCTCGGCCAACAGCGACCAGGCCACCGTGCTGCGCAAGGCACTGGCCACCCTCGGCCGCAAGCGGTAGCGGGTCATGCACGATGACCCGGTGACCGAGGACGAGATCGGCGGCGGCGCGGACGGCTCCGAGCTGTCCCCGCTGGCCACGCCGGGCGAACGCGACGACGAGTCGTCACTGCGGCCACGCAGGCTCGCCGAGTTCGTCGGCCAGCCACGGGTCCGCGAGCAGCTCGAGCTGGTGCTGCAGGGCGCGACCCAGCGCGGCGCGGCACCCGACCACGTGCTGCTGTCCGGTCCGCCGGGACTCGGCAAGACCAGCCTCGCCATGATCATCGCCGCCGAGCTCGGCAGCGCGCTGCGGATCACCTCCGGCCCGGCGCTCGAACGCGCGGGTGACCTCGCCGCGATGCTGTCCAACCTGGTCGAGGGCGACGTGCTGTTCATCGACGAGATCCACCGGATCGCCCGCCCCGCCGAGGAGATGCTCTACCTCGCGATGGAGGACTTCCGGGTCGACGTGGTCGTCGGCAAGGGCCCCGGCGCCACCAGCATCCCGCTGGAGATCGCGCCGTTCACCCTGGTCGGCGCGACCACCCGGTCCGGCTCGCTGACCGGCCCGCTGCGCGACCGGTTCGGCTTCACCGCGCACATGGAGTTCTACACCGCCGACGAGCTGGAGCAGGTGCTTCGCCGGTCGGCCTCGATCCTGGACATCGACCTGCGCGACGACGGCGCGCGGGAGATCGCCGGCCGCTCCCGCGGCACGCCCCGGATCGCGAACCGGCTGCTGCGCCGGGTGCGCGACTTCGCCGAGGTGCGTGCCGACGGCATCATCACCCGCGAGATCGCGATGGCCGCGCTGCGCGTCTACGACGTCGACGACCTGGGGCTCGACCGCCTCGACCGGGCGGTACTGGACGCGCTGGTGCGCTCGTTCGCCGGGGGACCGGTCGGGGTGTCCACACTGGCCGTCGCGGTCGGCGAGGAGGCAAGTACGGTGGAGGAGGTGTGCGAGCCGTACCTGGTTCGAGCAGGCATGTTGGCCAGGACGCCCAGAGGACGGGTGGCGACCGCGTCGGCATGGACGCACCTCGGGCTGTCGGCCCCGGCTAACGCTCCAGGTCCGATTCCGCCTACTCTGTTCGACAGTGACCCTGCGCACGTCGCAGAGTGAATACAGCTTTCCACGGATGGAGAAAAATGGAACTGCTTCCCATGCTTCTGCTGTTCGGGCTGCTCGGCGTCATGATGTACTTCATGTCCCGGCGCCAGCGCAGGGCGCAGGAGCAGCAAGTGGCGCTGCAGAACTCGCTGGCGGTCGGTGACCGGGTGATGACCACCTCCGGTCTCTACGGCACCGTCACCGACACCGACGACGACACCACCATCGGCATCGAGATCGCGCCCGGTCTGGAGACCGAATGGCTGCGTGCGGCGGTCCGCGAGAAGGTCGGTCCGGTCGTCGAGGACGAGGACGTCGTCGATGACGACGAGGACGTCGACGTGGCCGAGGACGAGACCGTGGTCGACGAGGTCGAGGACATCGACGTCAAGGACGACGAGAAGGCTGACTCCAAGCAGAAGTAGCCATAGGCTGTGAGCGTGACGTGACCGTGTGACATCGGCCTCACATCACGCCAGGTACGCTGCGCCTTCACCCAACACGTTGTAACGGGTGCGGGCGCAGTCGTGTGTGACCAGACGCGTCCGACCGACGCCAGCCCGAGGAGACCGACCGACCGTGGCACCACCCGCAGGGCAGATCCGCCCAGGGCGCTATCTCGCGTTCTTCCTGTTCATCGTGGTCCTGCTCTACACCTTGGTGTTCGCCACGCCGGATCATCAGGCGAAACCCAAGCTGGGCATCGACCTGCAGGGCGGTACCCGAGTCACCCTGACCGCCAGGACCGAGGACGGCAGCGCCCCCGGGCGCGAGGCGCTCGAGCAGGCGCGGCAGATCATCGAGAACCGGGTCAACGGTATCGGTGTCTCCGGCACCGAGGTCGTGCTCGACGGCAGCAACCTGGTCATCACCGTGCCCGGCGAGGAGGGCGACCAGGCCAAGGACCTCGGCCAGACCGCCCAGCTGCGCTTCCGGCAGGTCTACGGCACGGTCCCGGCCGAGCCGGTGCCCACCGAGGAGCCGGCGCCGGGCACCCAGCCCTCCGAGCCGCCCGCCTCCGAGCCGCCGCCGACCGGCGCGTCGTCCCCGCCAAGCGCCTCGGGCGCGCCGCAGGGACGTCCGGCCCCGGCGCAGGCCGGCCAGCCGGTCGGCGAGCACCGCACCGGGCCACCGGCCAGCGCGCCCCCGGAGTCCGCACCGCCGGCCGAGGGGGACGACGCGGTCGACCCGGAGACCGCCAAGCAGATCCAGGAGGCCAAGGCACTCCGCCAGGCGCCGACCCTGATCGCGGGCGCGGACGGCACCCCGGCCGACGAGGCCGCCCAGCAGGCGGCGGTCGCCGCGCTCGACTGCGCCAAGACCGACCCGCTGGTGGGCAACGACGACCCGGCCCTGCCGCTGGTCGCCTGCGACCAGGAGGGCACCGCCAAGTACATCCTCGGCCCGACCTTCCTGCAGGGCACCGAGATCTCCGACGCCAACTCCGCGGTCAACCCCGAGGGCGTCGGCCACGTGGTGACGCTCAACTTCAAGAGCGAGGGCACCCGGATCTGGGCCGACTACACCACCGCCAACGTCGGCAAGCAGGCCGCGTTCGTGCTCGACACCCAGGTGGTGTCCGCCCCGGAGATCCGGGAGCCGATCTCCGGTGGGCAGACCCAGATCAGCGGTGGCGCGGGCGGCGGGTTCAACGCCGAGGAGGCCAAGAGCCTCGCCGAGGTGCTCAAGTACGGTTCGCTGCCGCTGTCGTTCGACACCTCCGAGGCCGAGACCGTCTCCGCGACCCTCGGGCTCGCCTCGCTGGAGGCCGGGCTGATCGCCGGGGCCGTCGGCATCGCGCTGGTGTTCCTCTACTGCCTGTTCTACTACCGGATGCTCGGCCTGCTGACCGGACTGTCGATCGTGCTCTCGGGTGTGATCGTGTTCGCGGTGCTGGTGCTGCTCGGCCGGTGGATCGGGTTCACCCTCGACCTCGCCGGGGTGGCCGGGTTCATCGTCGCCATCGGCATCACGGCCGACTCGTTCATCGTGTTCTTCGAACGACTGAAAGACGAGATGCGCGAGGGCCGCACGTTCAGATCGGCGGTGCCCAGGGCGTGGGTGCGCGCCCGGCGGACCATCCTGTCCGCGGACGCGGTCATGTTCCTCGCCGCCGCCGTGCTCTACGTGCTCGCGGTCGGCCAGGTCAAGGGCTTCGCGTTCACCCTGGGCATGTCGACCGTGCTTGACCTGATCGTGGTGTTCTTCGTGACCCACCCGCTGGTCATCCTCGCCTCCAAGTCGAAGACCCTCTCCAGTCCGAAACTGTCCGGCCTCGGCAACGTGCAGCGAGTGTCCGACCGGACCGCCAACGGTCGCGCGCGCACCGCGACGAAGGAGGCGTGACGGTGGCGATCGACGAATCCCCCCGGCCGGCGTCCAAGCCGCGCGGCAAGCTCCGCGAGCGGCTCTATGTCGGCAACGGCGCGTTCGACGTGGTCGGCGCGCGCAAGCGGTGGTACGTGTTCTTCGCGCTGCTGATGCTGGGTTGTATCGCCTCGATCGTGTTCAAGGGGTTCAACCTCGGCATCGACTTCGAGGGTGGCACCCGGATCTCGATGCCCGCGCAGGGCGAGTCCGGCAACATCTCCACCGAGCAGGTCACCGACGTCTTCACCGACACCCTCGGCAAGGAGCCGGCGACCGTGCAGTCGGTCGGCGCCGGCGACAGCGCGACCATCCAGATCCGCTCGGAGACGCTGAACTCCCGCGAGGTCTCGGACTTGCGCGAGGCGCTGTTCAACGACTTCCGCACGCTGAACGCGAGCGGCCAGCCCAGCGAGCAGGCGATCTCCGACAGCGCGGTGAGCGCGTCGTGGGGCGGGGAGATCTCCCAACAGGCCCTGATCGCGCTCGGTGTGTTCCTGGTGCTGGTGACGATCTTCCTCGCGGTCTACTTCGAGAAGTGGATGGCGGTCGGCGCGCTGGCCGCGTTGATCCACGACGTCGTGGTGACCGCCGGGGTGTACTCGATCATCGGCTTCGAGGTCACGCCGGCGACGGTGATCGGCCTGCTGACGATTCTCGGCTTCTCGCTGTACGACACGGTCGTGGTGTTCGACAAGGTCCGGGAGAACACCCGGGGCCTGCTCGGGCTGACCAGACGGACCTACGGCGAGGCGGCCAACCTGGCGCTGAACCAGACGCTGATGCGCTCGATCAACACCTCGTTGATCGCGGTGCTGCCGATCATCGGGCTGCTCGTGGTCGGCGTCGGCCTGCTCGGTGTCGGCACCCTGCAGGACCTGGCGCTCGTGCAGCTGACCGGCATCCTGGCCGGCGCGCTGTCCTCGATCGCCCTGGCCACGCCGATCCTGGTCGATCTCAAGATGACCGATCCGAAGTTCAGGGACCAGGCCCGCCGGGTGCACGCCCGCCGGGAGAACCTGGCCCGCAAGGCCGCCGAGCGCGACGAGGTGGTCGCCGAGGCCGAGGACGACTTCGACGCGAGCGACGACGACGCGCTGGCCGCCGAGCTGCGCAAGGAGAAGGCGATGGCGGCGGCGTCGAGCGTGCCGGCCCGCAACCCGAAGACGGCCGAGGGCCCGCGTCGTGGCCGGCCGGCCGGTAAGCAGGGCGGCCGCCCGGCCGGCAAGCACGGCGGCCGGAAGCGCCACTGACGGTGGCGGCGGTGGCGGCGGTAGCTCGGGCGCTGGAGCTGGTGCGCACGGTCCCGGACTTCCCGGAGCCGGGCGTGCTGTTCCGCGACCTGAACCCGATGTTCGCGGACGCGGGGGCGGTCCGGACGGTCATCGCCGCGATGGCCGCCGGACTGCCGTCCGACGTGGACGTGGTCGCCCCGGTGGAGGCCAGGGGCTTCCTGCTCGGCGGCCCGATCGCGATCGCGCTGGGCCTTGGCATGGTGCCGATCCGCAAACCGGGCAAGCTCCCGCTGGTCGCCGACCGGGTCGACTACACGCTCGAGTACGGCACGGCCTCCCTCGAGCTGCCGGCCGGGGTGCTGCGACCGGGTCAGCGGGTGGCGGTGGTGGACGACGTGCTGGCCACCGGCGGCACGGCGGCGGCCGTGTGCGAGCTGGTCGAGCGCGCGGGCGCGGAGGTGGCCGTGGTGTCGGTGGTGCTCGAGCTGACCGCGCTCGGCGGCCGGGCCCTGCTCCCCGACCGAAAGATCGAGACCCTCGGCACGGTCTAGCACTACCGCCCTGAATGAGGCATTGGCGACGTTCAGCGTCCCGAATGGGGCATTCAGGGCAGTTGACCCGTTCCTGGTGCTAGGGGAACTGAACGGACCGCTTCGACAGGCCGTACCAGTAGCCGTCGATCACCGACCGCGGCGGCGCCGAGGTGGCCAGGCCGGCGCCAAGTGAGACGAACAGCGGCGCGAAGTGCTCGGTGCGCGGGTGGGCCAGCCGGCCGGCGGGCGCCTTGTGCGGGAAGTCGAGCAGGGCGTCGAGGTCCTGCTCGGCCAGCGCCCGCGAACCCCAGTCGTCGAACTCCGCCGACCAGGACGGCGGCGCGACGCCCGGGTCGCTCATCGTGATCGCGGACAGGTTGTGGGTGAAGAACCCGGAGCCGATGATCAGCACGCCCTCGTCACGCAGCGGAGCCAGCTTCTGGCCGACGGTGAGCAGCTCGGCCGGGTCGAGCGAGGGCATCGAGACCTGCAGCACCGGCACCGAGGCGTCCGGGTACATCTCCTTGAGCGGCACGTAGGCGCCGTGGTCCAGGCCACGGGCCGGGTCGTCGTGCACGGCCGGCCCGAGCAGCCCACGCACCCGCGCGGCCAGCTCCGGCGCGCCCGGCGCGGCATAGGTGACCTGGTAGTAGCGCTCGGGGAAGCCCCAGAAGTCGTAGACCAGCGGCACCGTGGTCGTGGCGCCGATCGTCAGCGGCGCGTTCTCCCAGTGCGCGGAGACGATGAGGATCGCCGTCGGCGCCGGCAACTCGGCCGACCACGAGGCGAGTTGCCTGGTCCAGACCTGGTCGTCGGCCAGCGGCGGGGCACCGTGGCTGAGGTAGATCACCGGCATCGACATGGCCGCTCCTGAGGTTGAAACTTCAACTATATGGTAGCAGGCTATTCTCAGGGCTTGGAGTCCCGGGAGCCGCGAGTGAGCCAGAACATTGAGACCGGTGCGGCGCAGGACGGCGCCGCCCAGCCGAACGTCGCGCGCGCGCCATCGGCGACCCGCAGGGTGCGCGCCCGCCTGGCCAGAAGGATCACCGCCCAGCGGTCGGCGCCGGTCAAGCAGGTGCTGGAGCCGCTGGCCACGGTCCACCGGGAACTGCACCCCAAGGCCGACCTGGCGTTACTCCAGCACGCCTACGACGTGGCCGAGGAGGCCCACCGCGAGCAGCGGCGCAAGTCCGGCGACCCGTACATCACCCACCCGCTCGCCGTCGCGACCATCCTCGCCGAGCTGGGCATGGACACCATCACGCTGGTCGCCGCGCTGCTGCACGACACGATCGAGGACACCGAGTACTCGCTGAAGAACCTGCACGACGACTTCGGCGAGGAGGTCGCCCGGCTGGTCGACGGCGTGACCAAGCTCGACAAGGTGCAGCTCGGCTCGGCCGCCGAGGCCGAGACCATCCGCAAGATGGTCATCGCCATGGCCCGCGACCCCCGGGTGCTGGTCATCAAGCTCGCCGACCGGCTGCACAACATGCGCACGATGCGCTTCCTGCCGCCGGAGAAGCAGGCCAAGAAGGCCAGGGAGACCCTGGAGGTGCTCGCCCCGCTGGCCCACCGGCTCGGCATGGCGACCGTCAAGTGGGAGCTCGAGGACCTCGCGTTCGCCATCCTGCAGCCCAAGAAGTACGACGAGATCGTGCGCCTGGTGGCCACCAGGGCGCCGTCGCGGGACATCTACCTGCACAAGGTGACCGAGGAGCTGGCCGCGCACCTGGAGCAGTCCCGGATCAACGCCAAGGTCGAGGGCAGGCCGAAGCACTACTACTCGATCAACCAGAAGATGATCGTCCGCGGCCGCGACTTCGACGACATCCACGACCTGGTCGGCGTGCGGCTGCTGGTGCAGGACGTGCGTGACTGCTACGCGGCGATGGGCGTGGTGCACGCGCTGTGGCAGCCGATGCCCGGCCGGTTCAAGGACTACATCGCCCAGCCGAGGTTCGGCGTGTACCAGTCGCTGCACACCACGGTGATCGGCCCGGAGGGCAAGCCGCTCGAGGTGCAGATCCGCACCTACGACATGCACAACACCGCCGAGTTCGGCATCGCGGCGCACTGGCGGTACAAGGAGACCAGAGGCACCCACGAGGGCCACGCGGTCGAGGTCGACGAGATGGCCTGGATGCGCCAGCTCCTCGACTGGCAGCGGGAGGCCGCCGACCCCGGCGAGTTCCTGGAGTCGCTGCGCTACGACCTGGCCGCCCGCGAGATCTTCGTGTTCACCCCCAAGGGCGACGTGCACACGCTGCCCGCCGGCTCGACGCCGGTCGACTTCGCCTACGCCGTGCACACCGAGGTCGGGCACCGCTGCATCGGCGCGCGGGTCAACGGCAGGCTGGTGGCGCTGGAGCGCAAGCTCGAGAACGGCGACGTGGTCGAGATCTTCACCTCCAAGGCCGAGGGCGCCGGCCCCTCCCGCGACTGGCTCGCCTTCGCCGCGTCGCCGAGGGCGCGGGCCAAGATCAAGCAGTGGTTCGCCAAGGAGCGCAAGGAAGAGGCGATCGAGGCCGGCAAGGAGTCGATCACCAAGGAGGTGCGCCGGGTCGGCCTGCCGATGCAGCGGCTGGTGTCGGCCGACTCGATGGCCGCGCTGGCCCGCGAGCTGCGCTACACCGAGATGAGCTCGCTGTACGCGGCCGTCGGCGAGGGCCACATCTCCGCGCGGCACGTCGTCCAGCGGCTGGTCGCGCTGCTCGGCGGGGTCGAGCACGCCGAGGACGAGCTGGCCGAGCGGGCCACCCCCTCGACCATCACCCGCCGCCGCTCCACCGGCGACGCCGGCGTGATCGTCAAGGGCGCCAGCGACATCTGGGTCAAGCTGGCCAGGTGCTGCACCCCGGTGCCCGGCGACGACATCCTCGGCTTCGTCACCCGGGGTGGCGGGGTGTCGGTGCACCGGACCGACTGCACCAACGCCGGCGAGCTGCTGGCCACGCCGGAGCGGCTGCTCGACGTCGAGTGGGCGCCGTCGGAGTCCTCGGTGTTCCTGGTGACCATCCAGGTCGAGGCGCTGGACCGGCATCGGCTGCTCTCGGACGTGACGAAGGTGCTCGCCGACGAGAAGGTGAACATCCTGTCGGCGTCGGTGACCACCTCGCGCGACCGGGTGGCGGTGAGCCGGTTCAGCTTCGAGATGGGCGACCCGAAACACCTCGGCCACGTGCTGAAGGTCGTGCGCAGTGTCGAGGGCGTCTACGACGTGTACCGGGTGACCTCCGCGTCCTGAGCTCGCTCAGCCGACGAGCTCAGCCGACGAGGGCTGTCAGCGGGACGCCGGCGAGCGCCCGCACCTCCCTGGACAGGTGGGCCTGGTCGGCGTAACCGGACCGGTAGGCGACCTCGGCCAGGCCGGTGCCCGCCCTGGCCAGCCGCACCGCGCCGTCGAAGCGCAGCACCCGCGCCAGCACCTTGGGCCCGTAGCCGAACGCGGCCAGGCAGCGCCGGTGCAGCTGCCGTTCGGTGAGCCCGACGGCGTCGGCCATGGCGCTGACCCGCTGCCCGCCGCCCGCCAGGTCCAGCAGCGTCGGCACGGCCGGGTCGGGACCCTGGCGCACGCCGTCGAGCATCGCCATGGCGAGCACGTCCTGGGCCTGGGCCGTCGAGGTGGTGCGGTCGAGCTGGTCGGACAGGCGTCGGACCCGCGGGCCCGCCCACAGCTCGGTGAGGTCGACGCGCTCGTCACGCACCGCGTCGGCCGGGACACCGAGCCCGGCGGCCGAGTGTCCGGAGCGGAACCGCGCGCCAACGAGCTCCCCGGGCACCAGCCGGGTCAGGTGTGCGCGGGTGTCCGGGCCGGCGACGAACAGCCTGCCGGTCTGCCGGTGCCAGATGAGGTCCGCGCAGGCGTCCGGCACGATGCGCGCCGCCACGGCAGCGGGCGCGCTGGTCTGTCGGGACCACACCCTGGTCAGCAGCTGCCTGGCCGGGGCTGGCGGGGGTCGTTCGGCGTACCGGTCCACGTCCGGCAGTCTGCCACCGACCCCCGACAGCCTCGGCCGGCCGTCAGGGCCGGATGGCCCGTGAGTCGGGCACCTGGTGGATCACCGGGGGCTCGGACCGCTCCGTGCCGAGCAGCTGGCCGACCACGTACTCGGCCGACATCAGCGCGCCCTCCTGCCACCCTGGCAGCGGGGAGACCTGGTCGCCGATGACGAAGAAGCGGCGGTTGCTCGGGGTGTCCGGCGCGAGCAACCGGCTGTAGGCGAAGGCCGCGTTGACGTCGCTGGGGCTCCAGTGGGCGCTCACGCCAGACTGGTAGGGCACCTTGTGCCAGGCGATGGACATCCCGTTGTCCGGCACGATGCTGGTGTCGCCGAACTCGGGGTGCAGCCTGGTCGCCGACTGGCGCGCGGTGTCCAGCCGTTCCTGGAGCGGCATTTCACCGAGCTTGATGGCGTCCTCGTCGAAGTTGTAGGCACCGGTCATGGTGCCCTTTTCGGAGAAGTAGTCGTTCGACGGGTACCAGACCTGCTGGATGATGTCATCGGTCCAGCTGATGCCACCGTAGATCTGGTATTTGTCGGTTTCCCAGAATCGTTTGTTGGCCTGCCAGCCGACCTTGCACGCCGGGTCGAAGGTGAGGGTGCCGGCGGCCTTCTGGAATTCGTCGGAGAAACCGACCTTCGACACCTGGTTGTGCAGCACCGGCAGGGGCATGTTGCTCAGGCAGTAGTTGACGATCCGCTCGCCCGTGCTCGTGCGCACCCGCACCCCGTCGGGCAGGATCTCGACGCTGGTGACCGGGTCGCTGTAGGTGATCACGTCCGCGGGCAGGTCGGCGACGAGTGCCCTGACGACCATGTCCATGCCGCCGATCGGCTGGAACATCGTGGCCTGCCACAGGTGGCCGAGCGGGTGGTAGAACTGGTGCTGCCAGAACCTGGCGTCGACCAGGTCACCAAGACCCACCGGGGTCGGCGGCTGCATCAGGTCGGTGACGCTCAGCGGCACCCGGTAGCCGCTGCGGGTCGTGCCGGTGTAGCCGAAGTCCTTGGTCGCGTCGAGGTCGCCGAAGACGGCGAGCAGGTCCAGCAGGTTGTCCTGCTGGGCGGGGGAGAGCGCGGCGAGCTCGGCGCTCAGCGCGCCCTTCTTGACCGCCTGGTGCAGCAGCGCGGCGAGGTGGCCTCGGGTGTCGTTGGCGATCTGCCGGTTGGGCTGGGACCGGCCGGCGATGCCGGCGAACCGGTTGGCGGTGGTCTCCATGATGTAGGGCTCGAGGTCGACGTTCAGCCGCTGGCACAGGTCGAGCACGCGCCGGTGGTGGTACGGGATCCGGCCCGGCCCGAGGTTGAGGTAGAGGCCATCGTCGAAGGTGCAGGTCTGGCTGGTGGTCTGCGCGCCGCTGGCCTGCTCGATCACCTTGTCGCCCGCGCGGGCGGTGAAGTTGCGGCCGCCCGGCCGGTCGAGCGCCTCGATGACCTCGACGGAGTAGCCCTGGTCGAGCAGCAGCCGCGCGGCCCGCAGCCCGGCGACCCCCGCGCCGATGATCAGCACGGACTCGGCCCGGCCACCGTTCGGTGCTTTCCGGGAATTCTCCCCGGCGGGCGCGGCCGTGGCCGGCAGCGCACCGGTCATCGACTGCAACAATGCCGAGCCAGCGGTCGCTGCCCCGATCACGCTCAGAAAACGACGACGCGACGGCAGCCGGGGATCGGCTGGCACCCCGGAATTCTCGCTGGATTTGTCGACTGTGGACACGTTCTGTTGCTCCCCTCCCACACACGGCTTTTCGCAGAGGAACCTAAAGCCGTGTGCGGGCGGGAGCGAACGCAGTCACTCGCCAGTCGGCGACAACCACTCAGAGGTGTCGATCATTGACCGGTTATGACGTACGGTCGCGAGAAACTCAGCCCTCGACCGTGGCCGTCTTGATGTTCACCGGCATTTTCGGGGAACCGTCCTCCGGGCTGTTGCCCGGCGTGATGCCGCCCTGCGCGATCTTGTCCAGCACGGTGAGCCCCGGCGCGTCCACCGTGCCGAAGACGGCGTAGTCCGGCGGCAGGGTGGAGTCGCCGTAGACCATGAAGAACTGGCTGCCGCCGGTGTCCGGGCCGCTGTTGGCCATCGCCAGGGTGCCGCGCGGGTAGGTCTTCACCGGCTGTCCGCCCGGGTCCTGCGCGTCGGCCAGATCGGTGGGCAGCTCGTCGGGAATCGAGTAGCCGGGGCCGCCGGTGCCGTCGCCGTTGGGGTCACCGCACTGCAGGACCTTCAGGCCGGCCGAGCTGGTCAGCCGGTGGCAGATGGTGCCGTCGAAGAACTTCGACTTGGCCAGGTGCTCCATGCTCTGCACGGTGCACGGGGCCTTCGCCCGGTCCAGGGTCAGCGGGATCACGCCCTGGTCGGTGGTGACCGTGACCTTGACCGTGCCCGACGACGGCGTCTGGTCCGGGTCCTCTGGCAGACCGACGTCCTTGGGCGGCTGCTCGGCGCTGTTCTCCGCGTAGGCGCACGAGCCGTCGGTGGTGTTGGTCGATGGCTCGTCGGTGGGGTTGGTGGCCGCCTCCGAGTCCTCCGGACCCAGGTTGGCCAGCCAGTACACCAGTCCGACAACGGCCACTACGACGATCACGGTCAGGCTGACGCCCCAGATCCGGCGGCGCTTGGCGCGCTCCGCCCGCCTGGCGAGCTGTCGTTCCAGCTTGCGCTTGGCTGCCTGCCGACGCTGCTCGTTGCTCGGCACCGGGCACCCTCCCTGACGTCTGTGTCCCTGACCGAGCGGCAGTCTATGGGTAGGGGGCGTAAGAACTGTGTGGAGGTCCCGGGAAACTCAGGGGATTGCCAGGTTCCGGTGGGAGAGTGGGAACCTGGATACTGGGCGTGGCAGGGTGGTGACCCATGGACCATGCCAGCGGGTACTGACAAGGTGGACTCCATGCAAGACAGGCGTGACGACGGGACCTCGCCGTTCGCCGATGAACTGGAACGCCTGCTGCGCAAGCGTGGGCTGTCCTGGCGTCGCCTCTCCGACCTGATCGGCTACACGCCGAGTTGGCTGTCCAAGATCAAGCACGGTGCCCCGCCATCGGCTGAGCTGGCGCGCAAGTGCGACCAGGTGCTGGAGGCCGAGGGACAGCTGATCGCGCTGGCCGCGTCCACCGGCGGCCCGGTCCGCCTCGCGCAGCTGCCGGCGGCGGCGGCGACCTTCGTCGGCCGGGCGGCCGAGCAGTACGAGCTCTCCGAGATCCTGACCGGCGAGGGTGAGCCGGGCATTCCGCAGACCGTCGCCATCGACGGCCCGCCGGGTGCCGGCAAGACCGCGCTGGCGTTGCGGGTGGCGCACGCGGTGGTCGACCACTACTCGGACGGCCAGCTCTACGTCGACCTGCGCGGATACTCTCCCGACGGCCAGCCCCGGATCGTCGACGAGGTGCTCGAGGAGTTCCTCACCGCGCTCGGCGTGCAGATCGACGTGATCCCGGCGGGCCTGGAGGCACGGGCCAAGCTGTTCCGTTCGGTGCTCGCCGACCGGCGGGTGATGGTGGTGCTCGACAACGCCGCCGACTCCTCCCAGCTGCACCACCTGATGCCGGCCTCGGCCGGCTGCGGGGTCGTGGTCACCAGCCGCAAGCGCCTCGGCGGGCTGACCATCCGCGGCGACCGCAGGGTCACCCTCGGGCCGATGGCCGACGACGAGGCGATCACGTTGCTGCGCAAGGTGATCGGCGACGAGCGGGCCGCCGCCGAGCCCGACGCGGTGCGCGGGCTGGCCAACCGCTGCGGCAACCTGCCGTTGGCGCTGCGCATCGCCGCCGAACGGGTGGCCACCCATCCCCACCATGCGGTGAGCCTGCTGGTGGAGGAGCTGGACACCGAGGACGAGCGGCTGGAGGCGCTGTCGACCGACGACTCGGTGGCGGTGAAGACGGTCTTCTCCTGGTCCTACCGCGACCTGTCGGCCGACGCCGCGCGGATGTTCCGGCTGATCGGGTTGCACGTGGGCTCGCACGTCAGCACCGGCGCCGCGGCCGCGCTCGCCGACCAACGGCTGACCAAGGCGCGCCGGCTGCTCGACCGGCTCACCGGCGTGCACCTGCTGGAGGGCCTTGGCAACGACCGGTACCGGATGCACGACCTGCTGCGGGTCTACGCCGCCGAGCAGGCCGTGCTGGAGGAGCCGGCCGAACAGCGGCGGCTGGCGCTGCGCCGGATGGTCGACTGGTACCTGCACAACGCCTACGCGGCCAACCACGCCCTCGCCCCGCAGCGCCACGACCCGGAGCTGGAGAAGTCCGAGTTCGCCGTCGAAGTGGCCGACTTCGACTACGGCTCCGCGCTGGAGTGGTGCGAGCTGGAGATGCACAACATCGCGATGGCCACCCGGACCGCGATCGAGGTCGGTGAGGACGTCGCCGCGTGGAAGCTGCCCGCTGGCTCGTTCAACTTTTTAAACCTGCGGAAACGGTGGACGCCGTGGGTGGCGTCGCACGAGATCGGGGTGACCGGCGCGCGCCGGGTTGGCGACCGCTACGGCGAGGCCTGGGTGCTCAACAACCTGGCCATCGCCTACCGGGAGCTGCGCCGTACCGACGAGGCCAAGGAGTGCTTCCAGCAGGCGCGGGCGCTGCGGATCGAGCTCGGTGACCGGGTCGGGCAGGCCTGGAGCCTGACCGGCATCGGTTTCATCGGCTTCGACGAGCGGCGGTTCGACGACGCCGCGCTGTACTTCGGTGAGGCGCTGGACATCTTCCGCGAGGTGGGCGACCGGCACGGCGAGGGCATCGCGCTGGCCAACGTCGGTGACGCCTACCGGGCGCTGTGTGAGTACGACCGGGCGGCCGAGGCGCTGGGCCAGGCGCTGGACATCTTCCGCGAGATGCAGGACCGCTACGGCGAGGGCTACACGTTGGTCAAGCTCGGGGACGCGTACTCGGAGCTGAACCGGGCGTCGGACGCGCTGGACTGCTTCGAGCGCGCGCTCGAAGCCCGCCGGGAGCTCGGTGACCGCTGGGGCGAGGGGGAGACCCTGCACAAACGCGGTCTGGTGCTGCACGACAGTGGGCAACGCGAACTCGCGGTGGCGTCGTTCCGCGCGGCGTACGCGATTTTCGACGAGTTAGGCGATCCGCGGGCGGCGGATTTGCGTGAACTGCTGGCCAGTCAGGGATCAGCCCTGTAGTGCCTTGAACATCTGGTCGAGGAACAGCGGCACATCCACGGTGTCGGCGACCTTTACCGGAACTCGTCCCGAGCCCGCGCCGGTGGGAATGTGGTCGTCGCTGGAGATCAGCCGCCGGTCGGACACGACCTGGCCCCGGGTGTGCGTCCCGGTCAGCTCGACACCGAGCGCGATCTCCTTGTAGCTGGCCAGTTTCTGGTTCAGCATGATGGCCGCCGCCAGCGGGTCGTGCAGCGTGCAGGTGTGCTCGCCGAACATATTCGAATAGAACCGGCCGTAATGGTCGAGCAGCAGGCTGGCGAACCGTGCCCGGGGGCTGTCGAGGGAATTCAATGCGGTCAGCCAGTCCCCGCCGACCCGGGCTTGTTCGGTGGCGTCCAAACCGACAAGAATTAGTTCCGGAAAACCCGCACCGAGCACCAGGTCGGCGGCTTCCGGATCGTGGAAGAAGTTCGCGTCGGCATACGGGGTGATGTTTCCCGGAACGTTTACCGCACCGCCCATGACGACGACCGAACGCAGCAGATCAGGTAACTCGGGTTCGAGCAGGACCGCGAGCGCGATGTTGGTCAGCGGGCCGAGCGCGAGCAGGGTCAGCTCGCCCGGGTGCGCGCGGGCCAGCCGCACGAGCTGTTCGGCGGCCGAGCCGGGCGCGATGGTGCCGGCCGGCGGCGGGCCGGCGTGTCCGCCGAGCCCGTCGTCGCCGTGGACGAACTCCGCGGTCTGCAACGGCTGGGCAAGCGGCCGGGCGGCACCGACGGTGACCGGTGGCGTGAGCCCGACCAGCTCGAGCACCCGGAGCGCGTTGAGTGCCCCGAGCGGGGCCGGCACGTTGCCGTGGACGCTACCCACGGCGACGATTTCGGCGTCCTCCTGGGCCGCCAAATACATGATCGCGAGGGCGTCGTCAACCCCCGGATCGGTGTCGAGAATGATGCGCACGCTGTGGCACTCAACCAGACGACCCGGTCCTCGTGCCAGACCGGGTGCACATGATCTGATCCTCGGCATGCGGGTATGTGTTTTCTGCGGATCTTCCGCTGGGAAGGGCTCCGGCTACCTGGCCGCGGCGACCGAGGTCGGTCGCACGCTGGCCGGGCGGGGCATCGGGCTGGTCTACGGCGGGGCCGCCGTCGGGACCATGGGCGCGGTCGCCGACGCGGCCATGGCGGCCGGTGGCGAGGTGCTCGGGGTGATCCCGAGGTCACTGGTCGACCAGGAGGTCGCCCACCGGGGTCTTACGGACCTTCGCGTGGTCGCTGACCTGCACGAACGCAAGGCGCTGATGGCCTCGTCGGCGGACGCGTTCCTGGCGTTGCCCGGCGGTGCGGGGACCCTCGAGGAGCTGTTCGAGGTGTACACCTGGGCCCAGCTCGGGCTGCACGCCAAACCCATCGCGCTGCTCGACGTCGACGGGTACTACCAGCCGCTGTCGCGGTTCCTCGACCACATGGTCGACGAGGGTTTCCTCGGCCGGGAGTTCCGGGAGTTGCTCATCGTCGAGACGGACGTGGAACGGGTGCTCGATCGTTATGCGAGTTACTCACCCGCGCGCGCCAAGTGGGCTTCCAAACACGAAGAGTGACCAAAATGTGTCCAGCGTGACTCACCCATTCGGTGTTTCCTCAAACGGTCAACACGTCAACACTGTTCAGCGCCCCTGTGACTCCGGATAGTTAGCTGTATACGGCCGGTGAATGCGCCGTTTGATTGGGCGTGATCGGGGGATCCGGTCAGGAGTGATCTATCCACAGGTGTTTTGACCAGGGGAGATGTCGATGAACACCGCTAGGGCGGGAACCGGAGAGGGAGCTGAGCCGGTCACCGCGCAACGTGAGCCGGAGATTGTGGCGCCGAGGTCGTCAGGGGACCGGCCGCTGCAGTCGGTGTGCACGCCGAGCCCGGCCGCCGGGGGGCGGCGCTGCGGGTCGTGCGGTCAGTTGCTCACCGATCCGCCCACCGGGCTGATCGAGCGCTGGCACTGGGACGAGGTCGCCGCCGAGGAGGTGGCCCGAGCGAGGGGGAATGGCCACGCGATCGCGCTGATCATGCTCGACCTCGACCGCTTCAAGGATGTGAACGACAACTACGGCCACCTCGCGGGCGACGCCGTGCTGCGGGGGGTGGCGGACGTGATCCGCGAGACCACCCGCGACGGCGACCTGGCGTGCCGCTACGGCGGCTCGGCCGGCGACGAGTTCATGGTGCTGTTGCCGAGATCCGGACTGGAGGAGGCGTTGGCCGTGGCCGAGCGTCTTCGGTTCGGGATCACGGCGATGTCGGTGACCGCGAAGGTCACCAGGGACATGTCCGCCGCGATCGAGGGCCAGACGGTGTCGATCGGGGTGGCGACCTACTGTTTGGGGGATCTCGCCGAGCTCGACCTCGAGGATCTGATGTTGGACGCCGACGTGTCGCTGCGGGCGGCCAAACGGCACGGCCGGGACCGGGTCTGCGTGGCCAACGTGGACGTGACCGGTGAGCAGGTCAAGAACACCCAGGCGGACCGGCGGCTGGCGAGCTGGTCGCGGTTCCGTCGCCTGCGGTCGGTTTAGGCCGGCTTCAGGTTGACGTAGTACGGATACACCGGAGGAACCCGCGAGCCCTACGCGCAGGGCTCGCGGGTTCCGTCTTGTCGGGCCGCGTGTAAGTTGCCTTCGTGCTCGTTGTCGGATTTCCCACCGGGGCGTTCCAGGCCAACTGTTACCTGGTCGCGGCAGGCGAAGGTGAGCCGTGTGTGATCGTGGATCCTGGTCAGGACGCGGAGGAGCCGATCGCTGAGGCGCTGCGGAAACATCGCCTCACGCCGGTGGCCGCGCTGCTGACCCACGGGCATTTCGACCACGTCTTCTCGGTGACGCCGGTCTGCGACGGCAACGACATCCCGGCGTGGATCCATCCCGAGGACCGCGAGCTGCTCAGCGATCCGCTCAAGGGGCTCGGCAAGGAGAGCGCGGCGTTCTTCGGTGGCCGGCTGGAGATGCGGGAGCCGGCCGAGGTGCTGGCGCTGGCCGACGGTGTCGAACTGGACCTGGCCGGGCTGAAGCTGACGGTGGACCACACCCCTGGCCATACCCGGGGTTCGGTGGTCTTCCGCTCGGAGTTGGCGGAGGGCGGTCGGGTGATGTTCGCCGGTGACACGCTGTTCGCCGGTTCGATCGGCCGCACGGATCTGCCCGGCGGCAGCATGACGACCATGACCGAGACCCTGCGCACGAAGATGCTGCCCCTCCCCGACGACACGGTGGTGCTGCCCGGCCACGGTCCCAGCACGACAATCGGTCGGGAGCGCGCGAGCAACCCGTTCCTGTCAGGTATGGGCGACCCGCGCGGCGCCGGACCGAGTAGAGGACTCTGACTTGACCGAGCCGGAGCGAATCCCCCTCAACCTCACCGAAGTGTCCAGCGCCCGCCGACGGGGGTGTGCCGCGCTGGGGGTGGCGGTGTTGTTCGGCGCGGCGATCGGCGGGCTGGTCGGCCTGCTGTCGTCCCAGACCGCGGCGCTGGTGACCGTGGCGGTGGTGATCGTGGTGCTGACCGGGTTCTTCTGGGTGTCCGGTCGGCGGCATCTGTGGCTGGAGGGCGACCAGGTCGTGGCCAAGGCGGTCGGCCGCAAGTCGGTCGACCTGCGGCACGCGGAGCGGATCGAGCTGCTGGTCACTGATATTCGGGGGACCAGGACCGTCGGGCTGCTCGTGGGCGCCAAGAAGAAGACGGTCAACCTGTCGTTGGCGGTGTACGCCGGGACCGGTGGGCGCGAGCTGGGCATCCTGGTGCTGCGGCGGCTGGCCGACATCCTGGCGGGCAGTGACAACACGAGTGGGCTGATCTTCTCGCAGCTGCTGGTCGCCCAACTCCGCGCGGAGGCCAAGGGCGACGCGGCCGCGGACCGTCCGCTGTACCGGCTGGCGTCCCTCGCGCCGGGTGGCCGGCTGGCCCAACGACTCAAGCCAGAGGCGATCACCCGGTTCGTCGCCAGCCTGGACTAGCCACGCGTCCCTGAGGCAGCCGGTTATGCCGGCTCCCGGCTATTCCAGGTCGTCGTCGAACCATGCCGATCGCGTTGGCGGGTTCGGCGCTGGGCCGTCGGTCCTGGCCGGCGGGCCCGGGATGCCGCCAGGTTGCCCCCCGCCATTGGCTCGCCCGTCCGGGCGCGCGGGGTTGTTGGCGCCCCCGCCGCGCTGTGGCAGGGCGCTTTCCTGGCCACGAGCGGCTTGTGCCGCGTTGGCGGCTCCGCGTCGTGGCAGGGCGCCCCCTTGGCTGTGCGCGGCGTGTACGGCGGGGTTGGGGTTTCCGCCGCGTCTCGGTAAGCCGCCCACCTGGCCGTCGGCCGGTTGGGCCGCGGGTCCAGCACTCCCGCCATGGCTTGGTAGACCGTTTTCCTGGCCACGCCCAGCTTGGACCGCGTGGCTGGCCGCGCCGTTCGGTAGGCCAGGCTCCTGGCCGCGCGCGGCGTGCACCGGGCGGCCGGCACCGCCTGGCAGGCCGCGACCCGCGCGCGTCCGGTCCCCGTTGGCCGCCTCCGCCGGAGCCTGTCGACCCGCCGTCCGTCCCGGGTCCACGGCGCTCTGACCAACCGGCTGGCCGGCGGGCGTGACTCGCCGCCGCCGTTCGGTCGGGGCATCAGCCGAGGCGTCGCCTGGCGCGGGTCGGGGTCCGTGGCCGTTGCGTACCGCGCCGGGCATGCCCGGCCGGTCGTCGATCCGGTCCGGGTGGGCGGTAGCCCGCCCCGGTTGTCCCTTGGTAGCGCGGTCGCGTCGTGGCTGGTCCGACCCCGCCACCTGTTCCTGTGTGGCGACCGCCGTCGCCAGGGCCGTGGTGATCGGCACCGCGGCCACCAGACCGATGCTGCCCACGAGCGTCCGCACCAACTCCTGGGCGATCGACTGCGACGTCAGGATGCTGCCCAGGCCGACCCCGGAGATCGACGAGTACAGCAGCAGCGGCAGCGCCGCGCCGGCATAGGCCATCACCAGGGTGTTCACCGCCGAGGCGACGTGGTCCCGGCCGATCCGCAACGCCGACGCGTACAGCTGGCGTTTGGTGAGCGACGGGTTCGCCGCCCGTAGTTCCCACACCGCGCTCGTCTGCGTCACCGTGACGTCGTCGAGCACGCCGAGCGCGCCGATCACCACTCCGGCGAGCAGCAGCCCACGGGTGTCGATGGGCGCGTCCAGCAAGCCGACCAGCGTCGCGGTCTCGTCGTCGAGGCCGGTCAGCTTCGTGAGCGAGGCCCACAGCGTGCTGAGCACCCCGATCATCGTCAGGGCCACCATCGTGCCGAGCACGGCCGTCGATGTTCGCGCCGAGAACCCGTGGGTCAGGTACAGCACCGCGAACATGATCACGCCGGCGCCACAGACCGCGACCAGCAGCGGGTTCTCCCCCGCGATGATCGCCGGCAGCACGAAGAACACCAGCACCAACATGCTCAACCCGAGCCCGAGCAACGCCCGGAGCCCCTGCCACCGGCCCATCACCAGGACCGCGACCGCGAACCACCCGGCGAGCAGCGCCAACGGCAGGTCGCGCTGGAAGTCGACGAGCTGGTAGGAGCTGCTCTCGCGTGGGTCGCTGCCCCCGTAGGACAGGACGACGTCATCGTCCACCGCGAAGCGGGGCGTGCTCGGCTCCTGCGGCACGATCGCGCTGATCTCCTGGCCAGGCGCCTCGCCGTCGGTCATCCGGACCCGGACGACCAGGCACTGCGGCGCGTCCGGCTGCTCCTCGCCGACCTGAACCTCGCTGTTGCACGGGCCGGTCTCGGTGGCGGTGACCACCCCGTCGACCGGGCGCCCGGCGCCCCCGTCGGTCTCCGGCCCGTCGCCGAACGGGAACAGCAGCACCGTGCCGACCACCGCGGCCAGCGCGAACGGCACGAGCAGCATCGCCACCAGCGTGCGCACCCGCCGGGACGCCGGCGGCGGGGGACCGTGGTGATGGTGATGAGCGGACGAGCCGGGTTTGTCGCGCAGGTCGGATTTGCCGGGGTCAGTGACCCGCGGAATCCGTTCCGTCTCGCCCTCGTACACCGGCGCAGTGTCTCAGGTCGGGGTGTTCGACCACGTGAGGTGGTGGTGCGCGCCGCCGCGAACGGTGGATCATCGATCCGGCTGGCGGCGGTGGTGCGGCGACCGGTGACCGTCCACACCGGACCAGGCTTTTCGGTGGTCACGCCGCTCCTCGGCGACCGGCGGCCGGTGTTCCGCCAGACGGCCGGGACCTCGGATCCCTCCGGGTCAACAATGGACGGTGAATGACCGTGATCTTGCGGGCATTCGAGTCAGTCGTGAGTGCGGTACGACTTCTTCACCTGGGATTTCCGCACATTGCGGATACCCTGAAAACGCAAGGTCACGTCATCGATCCTTTGGAGGGAAGATGCAGGACACCCCCGAGCTGGAGGTCTGGACCACTCCCGACTTCGTCGAGTACGAGACGCCGATGGAGGTCACCGCCTACGCGGCGCGGATGGACTGACCAGAACATCCAGTCCAGCGGTCCGGGTCGGGTGCGCCCGGTCCCGGACCGCGGGGACACACATCGGAGGTGTCAGCGTGTCCACGTCGAGTCCCGCGCGCAACGCCGAGGAGTTCGTCGCCGCGTTGCGTGGCCTTTCGCACCGTTACTGGGGAACCCATCCGTTCCACGTCCGCATGCACGCCGGCGAGCTCACCGAGCACGAGTTACGGGTGTGGGCGGCGAACCGGTGGTACTACCAGTGTGTGCTGCCGAGGAAGGACGCGGCGATCATCAGCAACTGCCCGGTGCCCGAGGTGCGCCGGGGATGGCTCGATCGCATCGTGTACCACGACGGCACCGCTGAGGGCGATGGCGGCAGCGGCCGTGAGCGGTGGCTGCGCCTGTGTGAGGCGGTCGGTCTCGACCGGGCCGAGGTCCTCGACGAGCGGCATGTGGCGCCCGGCGTCCGGTTCGCCGTCGACGCCTACGTGACCTTCGCGCGCACCAGACCGTGGGTCGAGGCGGTCGCCTCCGGGCTCACCGAGATGTTCTCCGGCCACCTGATGCAACGCCGGGTCGGCGACATGCTCGCCAACTACTCCTGGATCCGCCGCGAGGACCTCGTCTACTTCACCAACCGGATCGACGCGGTGTCCGAGGAGGGCAAATCCACCCTGGACATCGTGGTCCGCCACTGCGTCACGCGCGAGCAGCAGGACCTGGCGATCGCGGCGCTGTCGTTCAAGTGTGACGTGTTGTGGTCGATGTTGGACGCGATCGAGCGCGCGGCGGCGAAGGAGTAGTCATGTCGGGAAAGCCGCGGTTGCGCCGCGGGGTCCGGCTCACGTTCGACAAGACCAGGGACACGCACGTGCTGCTGTTCCCCGAGGGCGTGCTGGTGCCCAACGCGACCGCGGCCGCGGTGCTCGCGCTCTGCGACGGCACCAGCGATGTCGACCAGATCGCCGCGAAACTCGGCACGCGGTTTCGCGGCGTCCGTGCCCAGGACGTGACCGACGTGCTCACCCGGCTCGAGGACAGGAGGGTCGTGGAGTGGACGTGACCGTCGAACCACCGCTCGGAATGCTGGCCGAACTGACCCATCGCTGCCCGCTGCACTGCCCGTACTGTTCCAACCCGGTCGAGCTGGCCGCCAAGCGCGACGAGCTGCCCACCGAGCGGTGGCTCGAGGTGATCGACGCGGCCAGGGACCTCGGGGTGCTGCAGGTGCACATGTCCGGTGGCGAACCGCTGTTGCGCCCGGACCTGCCAGAACTGGTCGGTCGCGCCTCGGACCTCGGCTGCTACGTCAACCTCGTCACCAGCGGCCTCGGCCTCACCCAGCCCAGGCTGGCCGACCTGGCCGAGCGCGGCCTGGCCCACGTGCAGTTGTCGGTGCAGGGCGCCGACGCGGCCCGCGCCGACCTCATCGCCGGCGCCCGGGCCCATGCCCGCAAGATCGACGCGGCCGCGGTGGTGCACGAGGTCGGGTTGCCGTTGAGCGTGAACGTTGTCCTGCACCGGGCCAACCACGACCAGGTAGGCGCGCTCATCGAGCTGGCAGAACAGCTCGGCGCCGACCGCCTCGAACTCGCCAACACCCAGTACTACGGCTGGGCGCTGCGTAACCGCACGGCGTTGATGCCGACGCCGGCGCAGCTCGCCGCCGCGGAACCGATCGTGCGCGCCGCCACCGAACGACTCCGCGGCCGGATGCAGATCGTCTACGTCGTCGCCGACTACTACGAGAAGTTCCCCAAGCCGTGTATGTACGGCTGGGGCGCCCGCCAGTTGACCGTCGCGCCCAACGGCGACGTGCTCCCGTGCCCGGCGGCGTCGGTGATCACTACGTTGCCGGTGGAGAACGTGACCCGCAGGCCGCTGGCCGAGATCTGGTACGAGTCGGAGTCGTTCAACGCCTTCCGTGGCGAGGGGTGGATGCGCGACCCGTGCCGGACCTGCGACCGTCGCGCGCTCGACTTCGGCGGCTGCCGGTGCCAGGCGTTCATGCTGACCGGTGACGCCTCGGCGACCGACCCGGTGTGCTCCCGGTCGCCGAACCGCCAGCTGGTGGACGGGATCCTCGCCAGCGAGGCCGAGACCGTCCGGTCGGCCGGCACTCCGGAGTTCGTCATGCGCGCGCCGACGGTGGTGCGGTGAAGGTCCGACTGCTCGGCACCGCCGCCGGCGGCGGTTTCCCACAGTGGAACTGCGCCTGCCCCCGGTGTGCCGCCTGCCGCGCCGGCTCGCCCGACGTGCCGCCGCGCGCCCAGGACTGCCTGGCCGTCAGCCAGGACGGTCAGGACTGGTACCTGGTCAACGCCTCGCCCGACATCCGCGCGCAGCTCCTCGCCGAGCCGGCGCTCACCCCCGGCCCTGGTCCTCGGGACACCCCACTGCGCGGCGCGCTGCTCACCGACGCCGAGTTGGACCACACCCTTGGCCTGATGCTGCTCCGCGAGAGCGGCGGCCTGCCGGTGTGGGCGCCGCCGGCGGTGCTGCACGCGCTCGCCGACCGGTTCCCGATCCGCGACACCGTCGCCCGCTACGGCGACTGGCGGTGGCAGCCGGTGGGCGCGGCGATCGGCGGTCTCACCGTGTCGTCGTTCGCGGTGAGCGACAAGCGCCCCAAGTACGCCAGGGACTCCACGGTGGCCGGCCCGTGGGTGGTGGCGTACCGCATCGAGGACCCGGCCACCGGCGGATCCCTGGTGTACGCGCCGTGTCTGGCGACCTGGCCCGTCGGCTTCGACGAGTTCGTCGCCGGAGCGGACTGCGTCCTGCTGGACGGGACGTTCCACTCCGCCCGCGAGATGACCGGTACCGGCACGAGTGCCGCGGCCCAGCACGCGATGGGCCACGTCCCGATCGACGGTCCGGACGGCAGCCTCGCCCGGATCCGGTCGCTCGCGTCGCCGGGAACTCGCTGGCTGTACACCCACCTGAACAACACCAACCCGGTACTCGACCGCGGCACCCCCGAGTACCGACAGGTGGTGGCCGCCGGGGTCGAGGTGCCGGTCGATGGGACGTCCCTGGACCTGTGAGGCGTCCCGGTTGCCGGGCCAGGCATGCTTGAGCAGGTCGCCGAACGAGGAGATGTGCATGGAACAGGTCGTCCTGCTCGATGAGCAGGGGCGGGGTATCGGTACCGAGGACAAGGCCACGGTGCACCACCGGGACACCCCATTACACCTGGCGTTCTCGTGTTATCTGTTCAACCGGTCCGGCGAGTTGCTGGTGACTCGGCGGGCACGGTCGAAGATGACCTGGCCGGGTGTGGTGACCAATTCCTGCTGCGGCCACCCCGCACCGGGTGAGCCGTTCACCGGCGCGATCACCAGAAGGCTCCGCGACGAGTTGGGCCTGCCGGCGCTCACGGTCGACCTGCTGCTGCCCAGGTTCCGCTATCGCGCCGTCATGGCCAACGGTCTGGTCGAGAACGAGCTGTGCCCGGTGTTCCGCGCGGTCAGCGACGCCCGGCCGCGGCTCGCCCCGGCGGAGGTGGACGAGTACGGCTGGGTGTCGTGGCCGCTGTTCGTCAGCCTGGTGACCGGCGGCGAGCTCGCCGTTTCGCCGTGGTGTCGCGAACAGGTCGAGCAACTGGTGGCCCTCGGCGACGACCCGTTGGGTTGGCCGGTCGCCGACGACGCGGAACTGCCGCCGGCCGCCGCCGACTAGGGCGAGTCGACTTTCTTGGGTTGTCAAACAGCGAACGCTGGTACGAGGCCAACGTGATCAGGCGAGCGAACCCGGCTGACTGATCGGGTGGTGCGGGCGGTGGTGGTCGACGCCGGGGCGAGCGGGCCGACCACCGCCGCCCGCATGGCCGAGGTGGGTCCTGGCGGTTCAGGTGTGGTCGGCCGAACCGCCGTCGACGACCACCTCGGGGGTCGTCGGTGTGCTGGCGCCGGCTGGCTGGCTACGCGACGAGCCGACGGGACACCGGTAATCGGCAGGCGTCGGCGGCCGGAACGCGCACCTCGACCCAGCCGACCGTGCGCTGGTCGGTTGGGGTGTCGGTTCTCGGCCGCAATGTCATGACGAACACGTTAGACAGTGGGTCCGACAATTGTGGAATGGAGGGTGTTTCCGCAGGTAGGAGTGTTATTGGCGTCCGTGGGCCGGTCGCGGGGGCCGGTGCGGCTGGGTGTGCTCGGCGGCCGGGAATCGGTCCGCTCGGCGCCGCCGACCCGACCGGGTGACCTTGATTGACACCGTCTCGAACGTGTGTTCGACTGTGATCGTGCGATGGGACAGCCAACGGGTAGACCAACAAGGACAGCAGGCCCTGCCGGGCCTGCCCGGCCTGGTGCGCAGCGTGGAGACGCCGGAGTTCGCCGGCATGGTCTTCCACGAGGTGCGGGCCAGATCGGTGCTTAACAAGGTGCCTGGCAAGTCGGCCATGCCGTTTCAGTGGACGATCAACCCATACCGAGGATGCAGTCACGCGTGCCGGTACTGCCTGGCCGGTGACACGCCCATTCTGCTCGCCGACGGGCGCACCCGCGCGCTGGCCGAGCTCAGAGTGGGCGACGAGATCTACGGCACCGAGCGTCAGGGCGGTCGCCGCCGGTATGTGACCACGACCGTGCTCGCGCACTGGTCGACGGTCAAGCCCGCCTACCGGTTGACCCTGCGCGACGGCACCCAACTGATCGCCAGCGGCGACCACCGGTTTCTCACCGACCGCGGCTGGCGGCACGTGGCGCCCAACACCGAACGCCGGCGACGAGCGGTGCTCAGCACGGGCGACAAGCTGGTCGGCACCGGTGGGTTCGCCGCCGCGCCCAAGGGCCGGATCGAGTACCGGTGCGGCTACCTGTCCGGCATCGCCGGCGGGTTGGCCCAACCCACCGACCCGCAGGTCCTCGCGCGGGCGCAGGAGTATCTGACCGGCGCCGAGTCGATCAGCCTGCCGGTCGAACGGCCGCTCGTGCCAAGCGAGGAGTGGCACAAGGGCCTGCTGGCCGGCGCGTTCGATGTCGACGGCGAGTTCGTCGACGGGCGTCTGCGAGTGGCCCGCACGGCCAGGGCCAACGTCAGCACGCTCTGCGATGCGTTGCTGCGTCTGGACTTCCGGTTCGTGCTGGACGACTCGGGCCATCGCAGCGGCGTCCAGCGGATCCGGCTCAGCGGCGGCCTGGCCGAACATCTCCGGTTCCTGCACACCGTCGATCCGGTCCGCACCGGCGACGGCGAGTTGACCGGCACGGCGATCAAGGCGGCCGAGCGATTAGGCATCGAGACGGTCGAGGCGCTCGATCTGGAGCTGCCGCTGTTCGACATCACCACCGGCACCGGCGACTTCATCGCGAACGGCGTGGTGAGCCACAACTGTTTCGCGCGAAACAGCCATACCTACCTCGATCTGGACTCTGGCAAGGATTTCGACACCCAGGTCGTGGTGAAGGTGAACGCGGTCGAGGTGCTGACCGCGCAGCTCCGCTCACCGCGCTGGACCCACGAACACGTTGCCATGGGGACGAACACCGACCCGTACCAACGGGCGGAGGGCCGGTACAAGCTGATGCCGGGGATCATCCGCGCGTTGGCCAACAGTGGCACCCCGTTCAACATCCTGACCAAGGGCACGGTGTTGTCCCGGGATCTCCCGTTGCTGCGGGAAGTGAGCGCCGACGTCCCGGTCGGCTTGGGTGTCTCGATCGCGCTGGTCGACCGAGAACTCCAACGCAGCCTCGAACCGGGCACCGCGAGCCCGCAGGCAAGGCTGGAGCTGGTTCGCAAGATCGTCGACGCGGGCCTGCCGTGTGGGGTGTTCGTCGGTCCGGTGTTACCCGGGCTGACCGACTCGATCGAACAGTTGGACTCGCTGCTGGCGGCGATCGCGGCGACGGGCGCGACCGGGGTCACGGTGCTCCCGCTGCATCTGCGCACCGGGGCGCGGGAATGGTTCGCCACGTGGCTGGCCGGCGAACATCCCGAACTGGTGCCGAGCTATCGCCAGATCTACGCGCGGGGCGCCAACGCGGACATCCGCTACCGCCGCTGGCTGGGGCGGCGGGTCGGACCGCTGTTGCGCAAACACGGCCTGGCTGGGAAAGAGAGCCGATCACCACGAGAGGAGGAACCGACCTGGCCGAAGGGCAGCCTGGTGTCCATCCCGGAGCAGGCCACACCCGTGCGGCAGGAGCAACTGGAACTGCTCTGAACACTGTTTCCTGGCCACTGTTTCTTGGCCATGACTCTGCGCCATGTCGTACCGGAAAGGGGTCGTGTCGCGTACGGATCGACCGGTGGGCTGCCGGATAGGGTCCGCGCCATGGGAGCGGGCAACACTGAGCCGTGGGCGGAGGACGCGATCCGGCGGGTGCGGGCGGAGCTTCGGGCCACACCGTTGCGACGGTTGGCACCGGCCTCGGGTGGCGGAGTTGAGATCCTGCTCAAGGACGAATCCGTCCTGCCAACCGGGAGTCTCAAGTACCGCCACCTGCGGGCCATGTTCTGCCATGCCATCGCCAACGGGCACATCACCGCCGGCACGCACGTCGTCGTGGCGACCGGAGGGTCGGTCGCGGTCGCCGGGGCGTACTTCGCCCAACTGCTGGAACTCCCGTTCACCGCGGTCGTTCCGGCCAGGACCGGTGCGGATGTGCTGGCGCGGATCGAGCGGCACGGCGGGCGTTGGCGGTTCGGCGAGTTGCCGCCGGTGTCGATCCAGGAGGAGGCCGCCGCGTTCGCACAACAGCTCGGTGGCTACTTCCTCGACCACTTCGCCGACGTGGACGCCGCGATGTCCGAGAGCGGGCCGACGATCGCCGACGAGGTGCTCGAGGAGGTGACGCCGGAGTGGATCGTGGTCGGTGTGGGCACCGGTGCCACCTCGGCGGCCATCGGCCGGCACCTGCGGCGGCTCGGGCTGTCGACCCGGCTCGCGGTGGTGGATCCGGAGAACTCGGCGTACTTCCCGGCGTGGGTGACCGGCGCGGCGGACTACGGCACGGGCATGCCGTCCCGCATTCCGGGAATCGGTCGGCCGCGGGTCGAGCCCGGGTTCCAGCCGGACCTCATCGACCTGGTGATCCCGGTGGCCGACGCCGCCTCGGTGGCGGGCATGCGGTGGCTGCGCGGCCGGGCCGGCATCGACGCGGGGCCGGCGACCGGGGCCAATCTGTGGGGTGCGCGGTATCTGGCCGAACTGATGCGTACGGAGAGTAGGACCGGCAGCGTCGTGACGATCAACGGCGACGGTGGGGAGGCCTACCGCGGCACCCACCTCGACCCGGAGTGGGTCCGCGCTCGAGGAATCGATCCCACCTCGTTCGAGGACGAGATGGCGGAGTGGAACTAGCGAGTGGAACTAGGCGCGGTCGTGCGGCCAGTCCCAGCGGATGCAGAACGTCCCCGGGCCGAAGTCGAGGGCGACGGCGTGCGCCTCGCCCGCCGCGTTGACCTCCACCTTGCGGCGCGTGGTGGTCTGCTCCTCGGGATCCACCGTGTACTGCTCGCAGTAGGCCGGCAGGGCGCGGGGGTCGAACCGCAACTCCAGCACGAACTCGCGCACCGGGGTGGTGAACTTGCGGCAGTAGGTGTCATCGCCCCGCGAGTACGGCGGCCCGGGGTGGTTGAGCGCGTACTCGACGATCGTCGTCTCGCCTCGGGCGAGTGGGGCGTTGAGCAGGATCTCGGCCGCGATCAGGCCGGCGGCCTCGTCGCGGGCGATGCGGCCGATGCGGCACGACTGGTGCGCGGTGATCTCGGGGAACGGGCGGCCGATGCGCTCGAGGTCGTAGACCATCAGCGTCCGGTCGACACCGTCACGTTCGGCGCGCAGCACCTGCCGCACACCGATCCGCTTGTCGCCCCGGTCGACGCCGACATCGATCCGGTCGTGCTGGCTGAGTTTGGTCAGCGCGGTCTCGGTGGTGAAGTCGATCCGCTTGAGCAGCTTGGTCACCGGTTCGCGCTCCGGCCACATCGCCTCGATCGGCAGCCTCGACGACTCGCGCTGCACGCGCCCCCGCGGCCGAGGCGGCCCCAGCAACGCGATCAACGAGCCGGGCGCCACCCCGAGGACCGACTCCAGATGGCCCAAGGCGGCCAGGGACTCGGCGCGTTCCGGCCGTCGTCTGCCGGACTGCCAGTAGCTCAGCGCGGTGACACTGACCGACACCCCGCGCGCCCGTAACCGGTACTGGATCCGGTCCAGGCTGAGCCCACTGGCCTGGATCGCGGTCCGCAGCGCGGTGGGAAACGCGTCGGCCGCCAGGCTGTCCGTTGGCTGGTTGGTGAGTGCGCGCCGAATGTCGCCTGCCGCCGCTCGGTGCAATTCCCGAACTGGTTCGCGGGTCGCGCCGCCAGCCATCGTGGTCTCCCTGCGTTCGCCCCCCAGCGATTCCTACCACCTGGTAACCAACACCCTACGGGGTGACCGCAAGGCTTGGTAGCCGTCACGTTAAATCCGCGAGTGATCACCTTGCTGCGTAGGGTGATGGTAAACCCGCAAACCTGCTGGGCGGAACCGCCGTGGCGTTGGCTAGCCTGCTCTCGTTCCCACGAAAACCCGACAGGAGAGAGCACGCCGTGATCCGCACGCACGAGGCTGGCACGCTTCGCGCCGAAAGCGCTGGTCAGACCGTCACCTTGAGCGGTTGGGTCGCCCGCAGGCGTGATCACGGTGGGGTCATCTTCGTCGACCTTCGTGACGCCTCCGGGGTCGCCCAGGTCGTCTTCCGCGAAGGGGAGATGGCCGAGCGCGCCCACCAGCTGCGTTCCGAGTTCTGCATCAGGGTCGTCGGTGAGGTGTCCCGCCGGCCGGCGGGCAACGAGAACCCGGAGATCGCCACCGGTGACGTCGAGGTGCTGGTCACCGAACTCGAGGTGCTCAGCGAGGCCGCCGCGCTGCCCTTCCAGCTCGACGAGCACCTGACCGTCGGCGAGGAGGTCCGGCTGCGCTACCGCTACCTGGACCTGCGCCGCGCCGGCCCCGCCCGCGCCATGCGGATGCGCAGCGAGGCCAACCGCATCGCCCGTCAGGTGCTGCACGACGACGACTTCGTCGAGGTCGAGACCCCGACGCTGACCCGCTCCACCCCCGAGGGCGCCCGCGACTTCCTCGTCCCCGCCCGGCTGCGGCCGGGCTCCTGGTACGCGCTGCCGCAGTCCCCCCAGCTGTTCAAGCAGCTACTCATGGTCGGCGGTCTCGAGCGGTACTACCAGATCGCCCGCTGCTACCGCGACGAGGACTTCCGCGCCGACCGCCAGCCCGAGTTCACCCAGCTCGACATCGAGATGAGCTTCGTCGAGCAGGACGACGTGATCGCGCTCGGCGAGCGGATCGTCGCCGCGCTGTGGCGCGACCTCGCCGACCACGAGATCCCGCTGCCGATCAGGCGGATGACCTACGCCGACGCCATGTCCCGCTACGGCACCGACAAGCCGGACCTGCGCTTCGACCTCGAGCTCACCGAGCTGACCGACTACTTCGCCGACACGCCGTTCCGGGTGTTCCAGGCGCCCTACGTCGGCTCGGTCGTCATGCCCGGCGGCGCCGACCAGCCCCGCCGCCAGCTCGACGCCTGGCAGGAGTGGGCCAAGCAGCGCGGCGCCAAGGGCCTGGCCTACGTCCTGGTCGGCGCGGACGGCACCCTCGGCGGCCCGGTCGCCAAGAACCTGTCCGACACCGAGCGCGATGGCCTGGCCAAGGTGACCGGCGCCCAGCCTGGCGACTGCGTGTTCTTCGCCGCCGGCACGCCGTCGGACGCCCGTGCGCTGCTCGGCGCGGCCCGGCTGGAGATCGGCAAGCGGCTGGGTCTGATCGACGAGTCGGCCTGGTCGTTCGTCTGGGTGGTCGACGCCCCGCTGTTCGAGGAGGCGGAGGCGGCCCGCAGCGCGGGCGACGTCGCGGTCGGCGGCGGTCGGTGGACGGCCGTGCACCACGCGTTCACCTCGCCGAACGCCGACTGGATCGACGGCTTCGAACAGGATCCGGCCAACGCGCTGGCCTACGCCTACGACATCGTCTGCAACGGCAACGAGATCGGCGGCGGGTCCATCCGTATCCACCAGGCCGACGTGCAGAAGCGGATCTTCGAGGTGATGGGCATCGCCGCGCAGGACGCCGAGGAGAAGTTCGGCTTCCTGCTCGAGGCGTTCAAGTTCGGCCCGCCCCCGCACGGCGGCATCGCGTTCGGCTGGGACCGCATCGTCATGCTGCTGGCCGACGAGCCGTCCCTGCGCGAGGTCATCGCCTTCCCCAAGACCGGCGGCGGCTACGACCCGCTGACCAGTGCCCCGGCCCCGATCACGCCGGAGCAGCGCAAGGAGGCCGGCGTGGACGCGAAACCGGCCCCGGCCAAGGGCTAGACACGTGCTGCACCTCCGGGTGATCAGCCCGCCGGCGCAGACCGACGACGTCCTCGAACGACTGACCGCGCACCCGGGCACCGCGCATCTGATCGTGCTGCGCGGTGCCGCGGTCGCGCCGCCGGGCGACCTGATCGAGGCCGACATCGCCCGCGAGGCCGCCGACGAGGTGCTCAGCTCGCTGTGCGCGCTCGGCCTGGACCACACCGGCGGCATCACCCTGGAGCAGATCGACACCGCCCTGTCCGACGCGGCCGACCGGGCCGAGAGCAACGCGCCCGGCGACGCGGCCGACGCGGTGGTGTGGGAGGAACTGCTCGCCCGCACGGGGGAGGAGTCCCGGCTCAACGGCGTCTACGTCGCGTTCCTGTCGATCGCCTGTCTGCTCTCGGCCGTGGGTGTGATCATCAACTCACCGGTCACGATCGTCGGGGCGATGGTTCTCGGCCCGGAGTTCGGGCCGCTCGCCGCGCTCGCGGTCGGGATCGTGCGCGGGCGCTGGGACCTGGTCCGCCGGGCGTCGATCGCGCTCGCGATCGGCTTCCCGGTCGCCATGGCGATCACCGCGTTGGGCACGTTCGTCGGCAGCGCGGCCGGGCTGTTCGACGCGAGCGCGTTGACCGGCGAGCACGATGTGGACTTCGTCTACGAGGTCGGCCCGTGGTCGCTGATCGTCGCGGTGCTCGCCGGGGCGGCCGGGATGCTGGCGATGACCTCGGCCAAGTCGGCCGCGCTGGTCGGCGTGTTCATCTCGGTCACCACCGTGCCCGCCGCGGGCTACGCGAGCGTCGCGGCCATTCTCGGCGAGTGGTCCCGGTTCTTCGAGTCCACCAGACAGCTCGGGGTGAACCTGATCGGCATCGTGGTCGCCGCCGCGGTGGTGCTGCTGGTGCGCCGGGCGACCTGGACGTCGCGGGACGCGGGCCGGCCGCTCCCGACCGGGTGACCAGAGCCTGGCCAACCAGCCGCAACGTACTCGAGATGAACCCGTTTCCGTTATTTGTCCCCGGAATGCTGGCTACTTGATCGATGGACATGACTACGGTCGGTGCCAGGAGCGGGAGTAGGGTCTGAGGAGATGAGTGTGGAAACCGCCGCGGACCCACCGGCAATCGGTGGCGAAGCGGATCCAGAAGTGTTGGCGACCGTGGTCGCGGCGGAGTCTGTGCTCAGCCGCCGGTTCGGCGCGAAGATCAAGTTGACCGAGGCGGAGGACCTCGGTGGCAGTGAGCGATCGGTGGTGGTGCGGGTCCGGGTCTCGACAAGCCCGTTTTCGTTGCCCCGCACGATGGTGCTGAAACGGTACGTCGAGCCGCTCGAGAACCACTGCGACAGCTTCACCCGTGAGGCGGCCAGCTACCAGCTGTTCACCGCGCTGGCCTCCGAGGACCGGATGTGCCCCGAGCTGTTCGCGCACGGCGCGGACAGCAGGCTGGTCGTCCTCGAGGATCTCGGTGGCGCGCCCACCCTGGCCGACAAGCTGCTCGGCAACGACGCGCGGGCCGCCGAGCGCGCGCTGCTGTCCTACGCGCGCTCACTCGGCCGGCTGCACGCCACCACCGCCGGCCGGGAGGCGGACTTCGACGCGCTGCAGCGCAGGCTGACCCCGCCCGACCTCAAGGACCCGCTGGCCGTCGACGGCGCCACCGCGCTGGCCGAGCTGCCGGGCCTGCTCGCCGACGAGATCGGGCTGCCGATCTCCTCGGCCACCCTCGAATGCGCCGAACGCAGTCGCCTGCTGCTGGACAACGGGCGGCACCGGGCGTTCAGCCCGTCGGACTCCTGTCCGGACAACAACCTGATCACCACCAAGGGCGTGCGGTTCCTCGACTTCGAGGGCGGCTGCGTGCGCAACGCGATCTTCGACGCGGCGTACCTGCGGGTGCCGTTCCCGTCGTGCTGGTGCCCGTTCGCGTTGCCGGCCGGGATGACCGACGCGATGCTGGCCGGTTGGCGCGCCGAGGTGCGGGTGGTGTGGCCGGACCTCGACGAGGACTCCGTGCTCGTCCCGCGTCTGCTGGACGCCCAGCTGTTCTGGGTGTGGCTGACCACCTGGCAGTACTTCACCAGCCCGGAGGCGGCCCAGACCCACTCGACGAACCTCGCGCACACGCCGAGGGAGAGCCAGGTGCTCACCGACCGCTGGCGCAGGCTCGTCGACGCGGCCGTCGCGGCCGGGGTCGATCCGGTCGCCGAACACGCGACCAGGGTGCACGAGGCCCTGCGGCGGCGCTACGACAACGACCAGCCGTTGCCGCTCTACCCCGCCTTTCGCTGACTGACCCAGCGAAACCGGCGCACCACCGGTTGGCATGATGTCGCGATGCCCCACGACGTCGACGGCAGCTGGGACCGGATCGAGGCCTGGTTGCGGACCAACGCCCCCACCAGCGACGAGCATCTCGGCATCCCGGCGCGCCGGGACGAGATCCCGCCCGTCGCGACCCTGGTCGACGAGCCGCTGCCCGATGAGCTGGTCGCGTGGTGGCGTCGCTCGTGCGGGACGACCAACTTCATCGCCGGTCGCCTGCTGCTCGGACACGCCCCGTACTCGATCGCCGAGGCCGTCGAGTGCCGCGCGATGATGCTGGACATCGGGGGCCTGGACGACGCGGACCTGTCCGAGCTGTCGGCCGAACCCGCGGGCACCCCCAGCTGGAACTGGCTGCCGATGTGGGTGCCCATCGCCCACGACAGCGGTGGCGACTGCCTGTTCGTCGACTTACGTCCCGGCGCGGAGCGCGGCTGCGTCATGGACTGGATCGAGACCGAGGGCGCGTCGTTGGAGCCGAAATGGCCCGATGTCGCCACCATGCTCACGGAGATCGCCGACGCGCTGGAGCACGGCACGGAGATCGCTGGCGTCCGGGCGACGGCTCGCGACGACGGCATCCTCGACTGGGTCTAGCCGCCTCAGTTCTTGGTGAACCGCACGCCGTCTCCGGCGAGCGCGCGCAGGTCACGCACCGTCTCGTCGAGCGTGATGTCCTTGTACTGCTCGGAGATCGCGATCGGCGAGCCGAAGGTGATGGCCAGCCGCCGCATCCGGCGGTCCTGCGCGCCGTCCAGCGAGCCGGCGAGCTCGGTGCGGACCTGCTCGGGAAGGTCGAAGGTCAGATAGCGGGCGGTCGACTTGCGCCGGCCGTGCCAGGTGGTCAGCGCGATGCCCTTGATCTCCGACCAGTCCAGCCGCACCGACGCCGGCCGCAGGAAACCACCGGTGCGCACCCAGACATGCGTGTCGTCGGCCGCGAGCGCGGGCCCGAACGCGATCTCCGACCGCAGGCCGAGCACCTCGAGCACACAGCCGAGCAGGCAGAGCGCGCCGATCACGCCCCACACGCCGAACGCGGTGCCGGTGGCGACCATGCCGAGTACGGCGATCACCGTGGTCACCGCGAACATCACCAGTGTCGGTAACTGCCCGCGGATCGCCGCGCGCCGCTCCGGGCGTACCACCAGGGTGCGGTCCTCGGGGATCCGGGTCGTTCGCTGCACGGCGGCAGCGTAGCGGGAGCGAGCACGCCGATCCGGCGGCCTCCGCGCCCGAGGGTTGTCGGGGCCGCCGGGTAGCGTCGAACCCGTGGACGACGGGCCCGACCTCCAACTGTTCGACAACCCCCAGGAGCAGTCGCATCCGGGGGGCAGCGCGCGGATCGCCGCGAACGCGCCGCTGGCGGTGCGCATGCGGCCGGCGACCCTCGACGAGGTCATCGGCCAGGACCACCTGCTCGGCCGAGGCGCCCCGCTGCGCAGGCTGGTCGAGGGCGCGGCGCCGGCCTCGCTGCTGCTCTACGGCCCGCCCGGCACCGGCAAGACGACCCTCGCGATGCTCGTGTCCAGCGCCATCGGCCGCCGGTTCGTCGCGCTGTCTGCGCTGTCGGCCGGGGTCAAGGAGGTCCGCGGCGTCATCGAGGAGGCCAGGCGGCGGCTGACGCACTCCGGCGAGTCCACGGTGCTGTTCATCGACGAGGTCCACCGGTTCTCCCGCACCCAGCAGGACGCCCTGCTCGGCGCGGTCGAGGACCGGATCGTGCTGCTGGTGGCGGCGACCACGGAGAACCCGTTCTTCTCCGTGGTGTCCCCGCTGCTGTCCCGGTCACTGGTGCTGCAACTGCGCTCGCTGACCGACGACGACGTCCGGGCGCTGGTGCGGCGCGCGATCGCGGACGAGCGCGGCCTGGCCGGCGCGGTCACGTTGGCCCCCGACGCCGAGGACCACGTCGTCCGCCTCGCCGGCGGCGACGCCCGCCGGGCGCTCACCGCGCTCGAGGCCGCCGCCGACTCCGCGCTGGCCACCACGGACGGCCTGATCGACCTGGCCACCGTGGAGTCGACCGTCGACAAGGCGGCGGTGCGCTACGACCGTCAGGGCGACCAGCACTACGACGTCACCAGCGCGTTCATCAAGTCGATCCGCGGCTCCGACGTGGACGCCGCGCTGCACTACCTGGCCAGGATGATCGAGGCGGGGGAGGACCCGAGGTTCATCGCGCGCAGGCTGGTCATCCACGCGAGCGAGGACGTCGGCATGGCCGACCCGACCGCACTGCAGACCGCCACCGCCGCGGCGCAGGCCGTGGCGCTGATCGGCCTGCCGGAGTGCGCGCTCAACCTGGCCCACGCCACGGTCCACCTGGCCACCGCACCGAAGTCCAACGCGGTCACCACGGCGATCTCGCAGGCGATGGCCGACGTGCGTGGCGGGGCCGCCGGCACGGTGCCCGCCCACTTGCGCGACGGCCACTACGCCGGCGCGAAGAAGCTGGGCAACGCCGCCGGCTACCGCTACCCGCACGATGTCGCGGAGGGCGTGCTGGCCCAGCAGTACCCGCCGGACGAACTGGTCGGGCGCGACTACTACGAGCCGACCCAGCGCGGCGCCGAGCGGGCACTGGCCGAACGGCTGCCCAAGCTGCGCCGAGCCATCCGTGGCGGACGGTGAGTGCTCATGATCGACAGTCCGCGCGCACCCGGTGATCCGGGAAGGCCCGTGTCGTAGCCGCGCGGTAACCTGACGCGCAATTCCACGACGTTTGGCACCCTAGGAGGGCTCGTGTCAGCAGGGCAGGTCGCCGCGCTGATCGCGGCCGGCGCGTTCGTACTGCTCGTTCTGCTGTTGGCGATCCCGTTGATCAAACTCGGGCGCACGCTCGACGAGGCCACGATCGCGATCCGCAAGGCCCACACGAACACCGATCCGCTGTTCGACGAGGCCAACACGGCCTTGACCCACGTCAACGCCCAGCTCGAGCGGGTCGACGGCATCACCGCGAACACCCAGGCCGTCACCGGCAACGTCTCCGCGCTGACCTCGGTGTTCACCGCGACCCTGGGTGGCCCGCTGGTGAAGGCGGCCGCGTTCTCCTACGGGGTGAACAAGGCGCTCAAGGCACGGCGCAGGTCCAAGGACTCCGTCGAAGGCAAGCACGCGCGGCGCGGGCGCAGGCGGGGAGGCCGTAAGTGAGGCGCCTTTTCTGGCTTGGAGTCGGTGTCGCCACCGGCGTAGCGTTGTCCAAGAAGGCCAAGGAAACCGCTCGTGCGGCCACCCCCGCCGGCATCGCCGGCAATGTCGGGGACGCCATGCGCGAGCTGGCCGGGGCGATCGGCTCGTTCGGGGCCGATGTCCGGGCCGGGATGGTGGAACGAGAAGGGGAGTTGTCGGACGTGGTCGAGGAGCGGTCGGGGATCAGGTCCCGGGCCCGGCACGCGCTGCCCGCGCGGGACGAGTCGCGCTCGGACACCTCTCCGGCGCGGTACCGCGGCGCGGCTGACGCGCGAGCTCGCCGGGCGGGCAGCTGACCCGCGCCTGGGTGGCGCGTTGCTGTCCGCCGTGACCGGACCTCCGTCGCTTCCACTTCTTAGGACCAACCGTGCAGACACACGAGATCAGTCAGCGCTTCCTCGAGCACTTCAAGAACGCCGGGCACACGGCGGTGCCGAGTGCCTCGCTCATCCTCGACGACCCCAACCTGTTGTTCGTCAACGCGGGGATGGTGCAGTTCAAGCCGTACTTCCTCGGTGAGGAACCGCCGCCGTACCCGCGCGCGACCAGCGTGCAGAAGTGCGTGCGCACCGGCGACATCGACGAGGTCGGCCGGACGACCCGGCACAACACGTTCTTCCAGATGGCCGGGAACTTCTCCTTCGGCGACTACTTCAAGGCCGGCGCGATCGAGCACGCGTGGCAGCTCATCACCGGCAGCCAGGCCGATGGCGGCTACGGCTTCGACCCGGCCAGGATCTGGGTGACGGTCTACAAGACCGACGACGAGGCCATCGAGCTGTGGCGCAAGATCGCCGGCCTGCCCGACGAGCGGATCCAGCGCCGGGGCGGCAAGGACAACTACTGGGACATGGGCGTGCCCGGCCCCGGTGGCCCGTGCTCGGAGATCTACTTCGACCGGGGTCCCGACTTCGGCCGCGAGGGCGGGCCGATCGCCGACGAGGACCGGTACCTGGAGATCTGGAACCTGGTCTTCATGCAGGACGAGCGCGGCGAGCTGTCCCCGAAGGAGGACCACCCGCCGATCGGCACGCTGCCGGCGAAGAACATCGACACCGGCCTGGGCATCGAGCGGGTGGCGTTCCTGCTGCAGGACGTGCACAACGTCTACGAGACCGATCTGGTGCGGCCGGTGATCTCCAGGGCGGAGGAGATGTCCGGGCGCCGCTACGGCACCGACCAGGTCGACGACGTGCGGTTCCGGGTGATCGCCGACCACGCGCGCAGCGGGGTCATGCTGATCGGCGACGGCGTGACGCCGAGCAACGAGGCGCGCGGGTACGTGCTGCGCCGGCTGCTGCGCCGGATCGTGCGCTCGGTGCGGCTGCTGGGTGTGCAGGAGCCGGTGCTGCCGGAGTTCGCGGCGGTCGTGCGCGACACGATGGGCCGGGCCTACCCGGACCTGGTCAGCGACTTCGCCAGGATCGAGTCGGTGGTGCGGGCCGAGGAGGAGGCGTTCCTGGCGACGCTCACCAGCGGCTCGCGGATCTTCGACGTGGCGGCGGCGGAGACCAAGCAGGCCGGCGGCGCGGTGTTGGCCGGGGACAAGGCGTTCCAGCTGCACGACACCTACGGCTTCCCGATCGACCTGACGCTGGAGATGGCGGCCGAGCAGGGGCTGCGGGTCGACGAGGACGGCTTCCGGCGGCTGATGACCGAGCAGCGCCAGCGGTCCAAGGTGGACGCGGCGTCCCGCAAGGTCGGTCACGGTGACGGTGGCGCCTACCGGTCGATCCTGGACAAGCACGGGGTGAGCGACTTCCTCGGCTACCGCGATCTGACCACGGAGGCCACGGTCGTCGGCCTGCTCGCCGGCGGTGCGTCGGCGGTGTCGGTCGGCGCGGGCGCGGAGGTCGAGGTCGTGCTGGACCGGACGCCGTTCTACGCGGAGGGCGGCGGTCAGCTCGCGGACACCGGTCGCATCGTCGGCGACGGGTTCGAGGTCGAGGTGCACGACGTGCAGTCGCCGGTCGCCGGGCTGAACGTGCATCGGGGCAAGGTGCTCTCCGGCGAGGTCCTGCTCGACGCGACGGTCAGTGCCGAGGTCGACCCGAGCCGCCGGCGCGCGGTGTCCCGGTCGCATTCCGCGACCCACCTCGTGCACGCCGGGGTGCGGCGGGCGCTGGGCACGCAGGCCGCGCAGGCGGGCTCGCTGAACGCGCCGGGCCGGCTGCGGTTCGACTTCACCTCACCGGGTGGCGCGGTGCCGGCGAGCGTGCTGGCCGACGTCGAGGACGAGGTCAACGACGTGCTGCTCAACGACTACGACGTGCTGGCGGAGGTCACCACACTCGACGAGGCGCGCAAGTCCGGGGCGATCGCGTTCTTCGGTGAGAAGTACGGCGAGAAGGTCCGGGTGATCACGATCGGGGATTACTCGAAAGAGTTGTGCGGTGGCACGCATGTGCATCGGTCCGGTGAGATCGGTGTCGTGAAGCTGTTGTCCGAGGCGTCGATCGGCGCCGGAGTGCGCCGGGTCGAGGCGCTGGTCGGGTTGGACGCGTTCCGGTTCCTGGCGCGCGAGCACGTGCTGGTCGGGCAGTTGGCCGAGCAGTTCAAGGTGCGCCCGGAGGAGTTGCCCGAGCGCATCGGCCAGACCGTGGAGCGGCTGCGCGCGGCGGAGAAGGAACTCGAGAAGCTGCGCGGGGCGCAGTTGCTGTCCTCGGCCGGCACGGTGGCCGACCAGGCGGAGGACATCTCCGGTGTCGCGCTGGTGGCCGCGGCGGTGCCCGACGGCATCGGCGGCAACGACCTCCGCTCGCTGGCCGCCGAGGTACGCAACCGCCTTGGCGCGCGGCCGGGTGTGGTCGCGCTGTTCTCCGCGGACGGCGGCAAGGTCAACTTCGTGGTCGCCACCACGGCGGCCGGTCGTGACCAGGGGTTGGCGGCCGGGAAGCTGGTCCCGTCGTTCGCCACGGCGGTCGGCGGTCGCGGCGGCGGCAAGCCGGATCTCGCGCAGGGCGGCGGCACGAACGCGGCCGGGATTCCCGACGCGGTCGTCGCGCTTCGCCGCGCGCTGGCGGAAGGCGTGGTGTGAGCCGAGCCGTTGTTGTTGTCGACCGGTCCTGGGCGGCGTCGCGGACGGTGCCCAGGACCGTGACAACTGTCACGTTTGGTCGAGGTGCGATGCGGGGGCGTGCCGAGGCGGGGGTCGTCAGGTGACCGAGCCTGACCGGCCAGGTTCCCACGATCCGGGACCCGGCCGCAGGCTCGGTGTCGACGTCGGCTCCGTGCGCGTCGGGGTCGCGCTGAGTGATCCCGCTCCGGTTCTCGCGACACCACTCGTTACGCTGTCCCGCGACGAGCGCGCCGGCACGGATCTCGATCAGCTGGCCGATCTCGTCGTCGAGCACGAGGTGGTCGAAGTGGTGGTCGGTTTACCGAGGACGCTTGCGGCTCGCCATGGCAAGGCGGCTGCCGGAGCGGTGTCCTACGCTAAGAAGCTGGCCAGGCGGGTACGTCCGGTACCCGTCCGGTTGGCAGACGAGCGGCTCACAACGGTTAGCGCTACCAAGATGCTCAGCGATCGCGGGGTTCGCGGGAAGCGACAGCGGGCGGTTGTCGACCAGGCGGCGGCCGTCGAGATCTTGCAGGCCTGGCTGGACGGGCGGGCACGGCACCTGCCTCCGGAGGCACGCCAATGAGCAACGACGACCTCGACCTGTTCGATCCCAACACCGACCGCAGACAGCCGGTCCGCCGACCGACCAAGAAGCGCAAGAAGCGCCGCACGGCCCTCTGGGTCGGGATGGGCGTGGTCCTCGTGCTGATCGCCGCCGGCGGGTACTACGGCATCCGGCAGATCGTGGACATCGGCAGCTACGACGACTACGCCGGCAAGGGCGAGAGCGACGTCGTCATCCGGGTGGAGGTCGGCGACTCCACCGGTGACATCGCCGCCGCCCTCGTCGATGCCGAAGTCGTGGCCAGCTCCAGCGCGTTCGTTGTGGCCGCCGAGACCGACGACCGGGTCCGCGCCGTACAGCCCGGCTACTACGTGATGAAGACGAAGTCGTCCGGCGAGGCGGCGGTCGTCCAGATCGTCACCCCGGAGGCGCGGGTCGGCAACCTGCAGATCACTCCAGGCAGCCAACTCCAGGACATCACCAAGACCGACGGTTCGGTGAACCCCGGCATCGTCTCCGAGCTCGCCGCGGCCTCCTGCGCCGAGCTGAACGGCGAGAGCACCTGTGTGAAACCGGAGCAGCTGCGGGCCAGCGTGGAGAAGGGCGACCTGGCCAAGCTCGGCGTGCCGGACTGGGCCACCGGCCCGGCCAGCCGCGCCGAGCCGCAACGCCGCCTCGAGGGCCTGATCATGCCAGGCGTGTACGACGTACGCCCCGGCGCGAACGCCGACGAGCTGTGGAAGCTGCTCGTGACCGACTCCGCCACCCGGATGCAGGCCGTCGGCCTACCGAACGTCGCCGCTGAGACAGGTTTCACCCCCTATCAGGTGTTGACGATGGCCTCGCTGATCGAGCGCGAGGCGATCGAGAAGGACTTCTCCAAGGTCTCCCGGGTGACCTACAACCGGCTGAGCGAGGGCATGCGCCTGCAGTACGACTCGACGATCAACTACGTCCTCCACCGCCCGACGATCCGGACGGACGAGTCGGATCGCGAGAAGGCCGGGCCGTACAACACCTACGACAACACCGGACTCCCCCCGACCCCGATCTCCGCGCCGAGCGAGGGGGCGGTCAAGGCGGCGGTGGCGCCGGAGAACGGCGAGTGGCTGTTCTTCGTGCGGTGCCAGACCGATGGCGCGTCCTGTTTCGCGGTTACCGACGAAGAGCACAGGCAGAACCGACGAGACGCCGATGCCCGTGGCGCCTACTGATCCACCCGACAGCGGTGCTCGGGGCGTACGCCGTGCCGCCGTGGTCGGATCGCCGGTGGCGCACTCGCTGTCGCCCGTGCTCCATGACGCCGCTTACCGGGCGCTCGGCCTGACGGGCTGGACCTACGAGCGTCTCGAGGCCGACGCCGAGGCCCTGTCCGCGCTCGTCGACTCCCTCGACGACACCTGGGTCGGGTTGTCCGTCACCATGCCGGGCAAGCAGGCGGCACTGGCCATCGCCGGCTCGGCCACCGCGCGCGCGGTGGCCGTCGGCGCGGCCAACACCCTGGTGCGGACCGGCACGGGCTGGCATGCCGACTGCACCGACGTGGACGGTGTCACCGGCGCCCTCCGCCGCGCGGCCGGCTTCACGACGTCATCTCCCACCTCCTCCTTCGGTGTCGTGCTCGGTGCGGGCGGCACTGCCTGTGCCGCCGTTGCCGGACTCGCCGACCTCGGCATCCAGACGGTTCACGTGGTGGCCCGCGAACCGGCCAGGGCCGAACCCGTCGTCCGGTGTGCCGCGAAACTCGGGATGGCCGCCGAGGTGACCCGGTGGGCCGATACCGACCTCGGCGCGCTCGCGAGCGGCGCGGACGTCCTCGTCAACACCGCTCCGGCCGCGGCGATCGAGTCGTGCGTGGCGGACCTGGCTGGTGCGCCCCACGTGCTCGACGTGATCTACCACCCGTGGCCGACAGCACTGGCCGAAGCGGTCGCCACCCGGGGCGGCGGGCTGGCGACCGGCCTGGACATGTTGCTGCACCAGGCTTTCGGTCAGGTTGAGCAGTTCACCGGGCAGCCGGCACCACGCGTCCAGATGCGGGACGCGTTGCGTGCGGCCACCGGCGGGATCCTCCCGCTACCGCTCTAGCATGACGACCATGGACGACGCCGTGGACGAGCGCGACGACCACCTGCGAGCGGTCACGATCGGCGAACTGACCCCGTACGGGACGGCGGTCGTGGTCGAGGACTACGACCCGCGTTGGCCAGCGCTGTTCGCCCACGACCGGGCGACGATCGCCGCCGCACTGGGCGAGCGCGCCCTCGCCATCGACCACACCGGCTCGACCTCGGTCCCCGGTCTGCCGGCGAAACCGATCATCGACATCCTCCTCCAGATCGCCGACAGTGCCGACGAGTCGACCTATGTCCCGGACCTCGAACGCGCCGGATTCGTCCTGCGTATCCGGGAACCCGAGTGGCTGGAACACCGCGTGTTCTACCGCCGGGTGGCGCACGGCGACCCGCACAACATCAACCTGCACGTGCTCTCCCCGCTCCTGGCCGAGGCGGAGATCGCCCGCATCCTTGGCTTCCGGGACTGGCTGCGCGCCCACGACGATGACCGGGACCGCTACGCCGCGACCAAACGCGAGCTCGCGTCCAAGGAGTGGAAGTACGTCCAGGACTACGCGGACGCCAAGACCGAGATCGTCGAGGAGATCCTGGCCAGGGCCCTGGGCTGACGGTGTTCATCGGGCCTCCAGCGCGGTGCCGGGGAACAGGGCGAGCAGGCTGGTGGCCACCAGCAGTCCGGGGCCGTGGGGGACGCCGTCGTGCCAACGGCGCGGGGCGATGACCCGAAGCGCCAGCGTCACCACGGCCGCGAGCGCCGTGGCGAGCACCATCGCCGGCCAGCCAACCGCGCCCAGCACCCCACCGACGCTCCCGGACAACTTCACGTCGCCCGCGCCGAGTGATCGTGGACTGCCCAGATGGATCATCGCGTGCACCATGCCGAACACCACCGCACCCGCCAACGCGCCCGCGGTGAGCTGCCAGCCGCCTCCGACGGCCGCGGCGAGCACCGTGGCCGCCCCGAGCACTGGATAGGCCGGCAGCGTCAACGCGTCCGGCAGCCGACGATGACACAGGTCGGTCGCGGTGAGCAGCACGGCGAACCACGTCAGCACCAACGGCACCGGTAACCACCAGGCCGGCAACAGGCCCGTGGACACCCGCCAGCCGAGGATCGCCCACAAGACGGCGACCGAGACCGCCAACAATCCACTGTGGACAACGGCGCCCCGGCGCAACACGGCGAGCAGGTGGCGACCGGTGAGGCCGGCGAGGACGCCGGCGGTGGCCAGCACTGAGGTGGTGAGCAGCGGGGTGCCGGGTGGTGACGGGAACATGCCTCCACGGTCCACCTGGCCGCCGCCGGCTGGCAAGGACGAACCCGAGCGAATGGACCATTCGCTCGGGTTCGTCGCCCAAGTACCTGGTGGGAGGCGGTGCATTGGGCAATGGCAGGATCAACGGGTGCTGCGTTGGATTACCGCTGGGGAATCGCACGGGCCGGCCCTCGTCGCCGTCCTGGAAGGCATGGTGGCCGGGGTGGAGGTCACCACCACCGCGTTGGGCGAGCAACTCGCCCGCCGCCGTCTCGGGTTCGGTCGCAGTCCGCGGATGGGCTTCGAGACCGACGCCGTGGAGTTCCTCGGCGGTGTGCGGCACGGCCGCACCCAGGGCGGCCCGATCGCGGTGCGGATCGACAACGCCGAGTGGCCGAAGTGGGCGAAGGTGATGGCGGCCGACCCCGTCGACGAGGACGAGCTGGCCAGCCTCGCGCGCAACGAGCCGCTGACCCGCCCCCGGCCGGGACACGCCGACCTGCCCGGCATGCAGAAGTACGGTTTCGACGACGCCCGGCCGGTGCTGGAGCGCGCGAGCGCGCGGGAGACCGCGGCCAGGACCGCGCTCGGCACGGTCGCTCGTGCCTTCCTGCGCCAGCTCATCGACGTCGAGGTGATCAGCCACGTGGTGTCGATCGGCGGTGCGCAGGCCCCCGACGGCCCACCGCCGCGGCCGGGCGACCTGGCGATGATCGACGAGAGTCCGGTGCGGGCGTTCGATCCGGCGGGGACCGAGGCGATGGTCGCCGAGGTCGAGGCCGTCAAGGAGGCCGGTGACACGGTCGGCGGAGTGATCGAGGTGCTCGCCTACGGCCTGCCGCCGGGTCTTGGCTCCCACGTGCACTGGGACCGTCGGCTCGACGCCCGACTCGCCGGCGCGCTGATGGGGGTGCAGGCGATGAAGGGCGTGGAGGTCGGCGACGGGTTCACCACCGCGCGCCGATGGGGCAGTCAGGCGCACGACGAGATCGATCGCGCCGACGGGGTCAGCGGGGTCAGTAGGCGGTCCAACCGGGCGGGTGGGCTGGAGGGCGGCATCACCAACGGCGAGCCGTTGCGGGTGCGGGTGGCGATGAAACCGATCTCCACGGTGCCCCGCGCGTTGTCCACTGTGGACGTTCGGACCGGTGAGCCGGCCGTGGCGATTCACCAGCGTTCGGACGTGTGTGCGGTGCCCAGGGCCGGGGTGGTGCTGGAGTCGGTGGTCGGCCTCGTACTGGCCGAGGCGGCATTGGAGAAGTTCGGCGGTGACTCGTTGACCGAGACCAGGCGCAACGCGGACGCGTACCTCGAGGCGTTGCGGGAGCGGTGGTGAACCCGGTGAGCGCACCCGGTCCGGTACTGATCCTGGTCGGCCCGCCCGGCTCCGGGAAGAGCACCGTCGGCAGGCTGGTCGCCGACCGCCTCGGGGTCGCGTTCCGGGACTTCGACGACGACGTCGAGGCCCGGCACGGACTGCCGGCCGGTGAGCTGGTCGTGCGGCTGGGACGGGAGAAGTTCCAGGAATCCGAGCGGGAGCTGCTGTCGGGGCTGTTGCCCACGTTCGCCGGCGTGCTGGCGCTGGGTGGGGGCACGCCGACCGCGCCCGGCGTGGCGGAGTTGCTCGAGCCGTTCCACGTGGTGTTCCTGGACGTCGAGCTCGAGCATCTGCTGCGCCGCGAGGGGCTGTTGCCGCTGCATCCGTGGCTGATGCCCAACCCGCGCGCGCACTTGCGGGAGCTGCTCAACGCGCGCCGGCCGGTCTACACCCAGGTGGCCGCCGCGACCGTGCCGACCAGTGGCCGGGAGCCGGCCGAGGTGCTGGCCGACGTGCTGGCAACCTTGCCCTCCACAACGGGCTGACCTGCACGTTCAGAAATTGTCGGTGCCGTTGGGTACACCTGTGACCATGGCAGTTGAGCTGGATCGACGCGCCGTGGTGGCCCACCGGGTGGCCGCACACGGCCTGCACGGTGGTGCCTCGGTCGACGCGTTGGACGTGCTGACCCTCGGCCTGCAGGACACGCCGGCCGGGTCGGCGGCGCTCGGCCTGCGCCAGCGCACCGGGGACGGCGGGCTGGACCGTCCCGAGCTGGTGGTCGCGCTGACCGTCCGTGGCTCGCCGCACCTGCACCGGCGCGGCGACCTGCCGTTACTGCGGGCCGCGTTGCGGCCGCTGGACAACGAGATGCTCCGGATCCACCTCGGTGGGTACGGCGACGAGTTGGTCGCGTCCGGTGTCGACGGGCCCGCGCTGCTCGCGACCGTGGCGGAGCGGCTGCGGGCGGTCTTCCCCGGCGAGACGGCCGGCAAGGGCGAGCTGTCCGCCGCGGTCACCCCGCGATTACCCGAGATCGCGCGGCCGTGGTGCGCCGGCTGCGGGGTCGCGCACGTGGCCGAGGGGTTGTTCCGGCTGGGCACGCTGTTCGCCGGCATCGAGCTGGTGCCGCACGACGGCCGGCGCCAGCGGTTCCGGCTGGGGCCCGCTCCGGAGGTCGCCGACGACGACTCGGCGCTGCTCGGCCTGCTGCGGACCTACCTGCGCCTGGCCGGTCCGGCGACGCCGGGTGACCTGGTGGCGTGGCTGGCCACCCGATCGGTCACCACGCCGCCGACCTGGCTGAAGCCGATCCTCGACGAGTTGGGTGAGGAGTCGGTGGAGGTGCGGGTGGCCGGTGTCCCGGCGACGTTGCTCGCCCACGCCGAGACCGTCGCGGCGGGGTCCAAGGTCCCGGACCCGCCGCCCGTGTTGTTGTTGCCGGCGCGGGACGCGTTCGTGCTCGGCAACCGGTCGCTCCTGGTGCCGGACAGGGCCGCGGCCAGGACGGTCTGGCGGTCGGTCGGCAGTCCCGGGGTCGTCGTGGTGGCCGGCGACATCGTGGGTGTCTGGCGGGCGCGGCTGGCCGGCAGGACATTGCGGCTTTCGGTGACCGCGCACCGGAAGCTGACGGTCGACCAGCGGGCGGCGGTGACCCGACAGGGCGAGGTCGTGGCCGAGGTACGTGGACATGAGGGAGAGCCGGAGGTGGTGTGGGAGGACTGACCGCACGGTGACATGCTCACCGCATGATCGAGCCTGCGAGCGAATCGAGGTCACCTGGCGACCGTGAGCGGCGCCCACTGGATGGTGCTCGGCCGGTGCGGATCCGGGTGGCGACCGGGCGGCCCTATGAGGTCACGGTGGGGCGTGGGCTGGGCGATGCGCTCATCGAGGCCGTCGCCGCGGCGCCGAAGGTGGCCGTGGTGCATCCGCCGACGCTGCTGGCCGAGACGGAGTCGATGCTGCGGCGGATGCGCGCCGCCGGGGTCGACGCGCACCCGGTCGCGGTCCCGGACGCCGAGGCTGGCAAGACGCTCGCGGTGGCCGGCGGCTGCTGGGACGCGCTCGCCGCGATGGGCATGGACCGTGGTGGGGTCGTCGTCGCGTTCGGTGGCGGGGCGGTGACCGACCTCGGCGGGTTCGTCGCGGCCACCTGGATGCGGGGGGTGCGGCTGGTCAACGTGCCGACCACCCTGCTCGGGATGGTGGACGCGGCGGTCGGGGGGAAGACCGGCATCAACATCGACGCCGGGAAGAACCTCGTCGGGTCGTTCCACGAGCCGAGCGCGGTGCTGGCCGACCTGGACTCGCTGCGCACGCTGCCGCGCGCGGACCTCGCGGCGGGCATGGCCGAGGTGATCAAGGGCGGGTTCATCGCCGACCCGGTGATCCTCGACCTGGTCGAGGCGGACCCGACCGCCGCGCTCGACCCGGACGGGGACGTGCTGGCCGAGCTGGTTCGGCGCAAGATCCAGGTCAAGGCCGACGTGGTGGCCGCGGACCTGCGGGAGTCGAACCTGCGCGAGATCCTCAACTACGGCCACACCCTCGGTCACGCGATCGAGCGCCGGGAGGGCTACCGCTGGCGGCACGGCGCCGCGGTGAGCGTCGGACTGGTGTTCGCGGCCGAGTTGGCTCGCGCGGCCGGGCGGCTCGACGCGGACACCGCCGACCGGCATCGCGCGGTGCTGGCCTCGATCGGCCTGCCGACCGGGTACGCCGCCGGGGCGTTGCCGGAGTTGGTGGCGGGCATGCTCGGGGACAAGAAGACCCGGGCCGGCGTGCTGCGGTTCGTGGTGCTCGACGGGCTCGCGCGGCCAGGACGGCTCGAGGATCCCGACCCCGAGCTGCTGGCGGCCGCGTACCGTGCGGTGTCCACAGAGGACTGACCAGGGGGCGGCGCGGTCCACGACGGTACCGGCGGGCCGCGTGCCGCGCGCGACTACGGTGGACGGCGACCGACGGTGCCACGAGGAAGGCGGAACCAGATGAAGGTGTTGGTGCTCAACGGACCCAACCTCGGCCGGTTGGGCACGCGTGAGCCCCACCTGTACGGCGCGACCACCCACGCCGACCTCGTCAGCCTGTGCGAGAAGGCGGGCCGCGACCTCGACCTCGACGTCGAGGTCCGCCAGACCGACCACGAGGGCGAGATGCTCGGCTGGTTGCACGAGGCGGCGACGGACTCGACCCCGGTCGTGCTCAACGCCGGTGCCTGGACGCACTACTCGATCGCCGTCCGGGACGCCTGTGCCCAGCTCACCGCGCCGCTGGTCGAGGTGCACATCACCAACGTGTACCGGCGCGAGGAGTTCCGGCAGCACAGCGTCATCTCGGCCGTCGCGAGCGGGGTGATCGTCGGCCTCGGCGTCGACGGCTACCCGTTGGCGCTGCGCTGGCTCGCGACCAACGCATGACCACCCCGGACACCCTGCGCACGCCCCGGCTCACCCTGCGGCCGATCCGCGCCGAGGACACCGCCGCGCTGACCGGGCTGTTCGCCGATCCCGAGGTCGGCCGCTACCACGGCGACGACCTCACCCGGCCAGACCAGGTCGCCGCGCTCGTCGAGCGCAGGCTTGCCTACCGCGGTGCGCGGGGCACCGGCGACTGGGTCTTCGAGCTGGCCGGCCGGCCGGTCGGCCTTGGTCACGTGCGCACGTCGACCGAGTTCGCCGGCGGCGTGCTCGAAGCCGGCTGGTACCTGGCCCGCGAACACTGGGGCAGCGGCCTGGCCGAGGAGGCGGCGCGGGCGATCGTCGGGCACGCGCACGACATGCTCGGTGCCCCGGTCGTGCTCGCGCTGGTGCACCACGACAACGCCCGCGCACATCGGTTCACCAGGCGGCTGGGGTTCGTCGACCTCGGTGACGGTGAGCACTACGGCGCTCCGCACCGGGTGATGATGAGCCAACGGCCACCCGGCGGCGTGCATCACGTCGAGCTGTGGCTGGCCGACCTCCCCGGCGTCGAGAAGTCCCTTGGCTGGCTGCTCGGTGAACTCGGCTGGCGCGAGTACCAACGCTGGGCGCAGGGCGTGAGCTGGCGGCTTGGCACGTCCTACATCGTCGTCGAGGATTCACCCGATCGAGCAAACGACGGGTACGACCGGTTGCGGCCCGGGTTGAACCACCTCGCCCTGCACGTGCGTACCAGAGCAGAGCTGGACCGCATCACCACCGCCGCGCCCGATCACGGTTGGCGGCTGATGTTCGCCGATCGGCACCCCTACGCCGGCGGTCCCGAGCACTACGCGACGTACCTGGAGAACGACGCGGGGCTCGAACTCGAACTGGTTGCAGCCGAACACACGGTGTAATCACTACACTGGGCAGGGCTCTCGATGGGGCAACGTTTCGGAGGACACAGCCACGATGCGCGTTACGCACCGTCGAAGATCGGCGTTGGTGCCCGCCGTAGTGCTCGGGTTAACCCTGGTACTCGGATCGGCGCTGGTCGCGGCCTGCACCGCGAGCGAGGCCTCGCCGCCGACCACCGCGCCGACGACCGACGTCGGTCCCGGTGAGGAGACCTCACCAGCCGCCGAACCCAGGAAACGCGCCCCCGAACCCGCCATCCTCAACACCGCCCGCGGCCGGAAGAGCGCCGGCACGATCGCGGCGGGCGGCGGCGACGCCCCCTACAACTACGCCCCGACCCTGCTGCTCGACCAGGGCAGGTACCGGATGTGGTGGTGCAGCCAACTCGGCGTCGCCAACCCGCCGGGCGACGACATCCTGATGGCCGAGTCCGCCTCGGTCGGCGGCGGTTTCCGCGGTCCGGACGGTCAGGCCGCCACCCCGGTGTTCTCCGGCCGCCCCGGCGGCTTCGACGGCATGCACACCTGTGACCCCTCGGTCATCCGCGTCGGCGGCACCTACTTCATGTACTACACCGGCGCCGCGGGCGACCACGCCCACGGCAACGCCATCGGCCTGGCCACCAGCCCCGACGGCCGGGTGTGGTCCCGAGCCAACGGCGGCAAACCCATCGTCGGTTCGGCCCGCGACGTGGACAACGGCAACACCTACGGCGCGGGCCAGCCGTCCGTGCTTCACCTCGCCGGCCAGTTCTACCTGATGTTCACCGACACCACCGGCGAGCACACCGGGCACAACGGCGCCGGCCAGTTCGTGCTCCGCTCACCGGATCCGGCCTTTCAGCGCGACGTCCAGGCCCTCGCCCCCGGCGGGTTCCGGGACGTGTCCAACACCGGCGAGCGGCTGCGCTCGATCGTCGACGCGTTCAGCGCCGACTGGATGTGGGTCGACTCGCTCGCCGCGTTCGCCATCGCCCACGAGACCCACGGCGGCACCACGCTCACGTTCTGGGACCTGAACTTCCGCCACCAGCCCTACAAGCCGGTGCTCGTACCGGGCACCTGGCGGGAAGGCCCCGGCCTGGTCCGTCGGCCGGACGGGCACGCGCCGGTGTCGGTCGACGACCCGTGCGGCACGGTCGCCATCGACCTCGTGCGCGCCACCCACCAGGGCCGCTTCGGGCCGTCCAACCTGCGCCACTTCGGCCTGGACATCGTCGGCTTCGACGCCTGCGCCGAGGAGAGCCGTGCCCTGCGCGCGCTCGACGGCTTCGCGCTGCCCTCGCCGCAACGCACGATCGACCTGGTCGTGGACGGCATGCTCGTGCGCGTCGACCGCCGGTCGGTCGCCGAGAAGCTCGCCCTGCGGGTGCTCGACCAACCGGTCGCGGCACTGGCGAAGACCGAGGTCGCCGCGCGACTGAAACCGGGCACGGAGGCCAGGAGGACTCCCGACGGCGGCATCGCCTTCGTACTCGACGGCCAACTCTGGGCGGTCAACTCCGAGGAGGTCGCGTCGCTGAACTCCTCGGCCGTACTCGACCTGACCGAGCAGGAACAGCACGACTACAAGCGCGGGCCGGACCTGCTCGGACCGCCCAGCTAGGTCAGGCGCGCGCGTCGTCGGCGGGCTGCCGCGACCGGCCGATCCAGCGGCCGGCCAGCATGCCCACCCCCGCCGGCACCAGCACCAGCAACGCGACGAACGCCGCGCCGCCGGTCACCGCCGCACCGAGGTCGGCCACCCCCGACTGGTCGACGAAACTCGCCTTGCCAACGACGCCGAGCACCGCACCAGCCCAGCCGGCGACCAGCGCGGCACCCAGCCACATCCGGCCGCGGTCGGGCACGTCGCGCCAGGTGTCCGTCGCGCCCCACACCGCGGCGACGCCGACCAGCACCCCGAGCGTGATCGCCTCGAAGAACGTGCGGGAGGTCGGATTGTGCACCCCGAAGTCGGTGCGCACCGTCTCCGCCACCGCGTGCACCACGGCCAGCACCGCACCGCGTAGCAGCCAGGTTCGCATCGCACCAGCCTAGGCCGGTGCCCGCTACAGTCGCACGTATGCCCGACAACCACGCCCGGCGCCGCGCCGCGCTGCGATCCCAGCTGCGCGCGCGTGACCTGGACACCCTGCTCGTGGTCGATCTGCGCAACGTCCGCTACCTGACCGGTTTCACCGGGTCCAACGCCGCCCTGCTGGTGCACGCCACCGACGAGGAGCGCACGGTCCTGTGCACCGACGGGCGCTATCTGACCCAGTCCGCGCGGCAGGTGCCCGATCTCGAGCGGATCATCGAACGGCCGTGCCCGCCCGCGCTGGTCGAGCACGCGGCCGCGCGGGGCTACCGCCGCACCGCCTACGAGAGCCATCGGGTCACCGTCGACGAGCTGGACACGCTGCGCGCAGCGGGTGATGTCGAGTTGGTTCGCGCACCGGGCCTGGTCGAGCAGCTGCGCGTGGTCAAGGACGACACCGAGATCGAGGCGTTGCGGATGGCCTGCGCCGCGGCCGATCGCGCGCTCGCCGATCTCATCGAGCACGGTGGCCTGCGCGCCGGCCGCACCGAGCGCGAGGTCGCCCGCGAGTTGGAGGGCCGCATGCTCGACCACGGCGCCGCCGGCCCGTCGTTCGAGTCGATCGTGGCCACCGGCGCCAACTCCGCGGTGCCCCACCACCGGCCGACCGACGCCGAGCTGCACACCGGTGACCTGGTCAAACTCGACTTCGGCGCGTTGGTCGACGGCTACCACTCGGACATGACCCGCACCTTCGTCATCGGCCAGCCAGCAGACTGGCAGCGGGAGCTGTACGACCTGGTCGCCGCGGCACAGGCCGCCGGTCGGGCCGCGCTGCGGGTGGCCGCCGAGGTCCGGGACGTGGACGCGGCCGCGCGGGGTGTGGTGGAGGACGCGGGGCGTGGCGCGGAGTTCGTCCACGGCCTCGGCCACGGCGTCGGACTGGAGATCCACGAGGCCCCGGCCCTGGCCAAGACGGGTGAAGGTAGACTGTCCGCCGGCATGGCAGTCACCGTGGAGCCGGGCGTGTACCTGTCCGGTAGGGGCGGGGTCCGCATCGAGGACACGCTCGTAGTACGGGACGGCGATCCAGAGCTTCTCACGTTGACGACCAAACAGCTCGTCGTCGTGTAGACCCCGTTGCGAGTACAGGAGATATCTATCCCGTGGCTTCCACCAACGACCTGAAGAACGGCCTGGTGCTCAACCTCGAAGGACAACTGTGGTCCGTCGTGGAGTTCCAGCACGTCAAGCCGGGCAAGGGTCCAGCGTTCGTGCGCACCAAGCTCAAGCACGTGCTCACCGGCAAGGTCGTCGACAAGACCTTCAACGCCGGCATCAAGGTGGACACCGCCACCGTCGACCGGCGTGAGATGACCTACCTCTACCAGGACGGCACGCAGTTCGTCTTCATGGACGGCGAGACCTACGAGCAGATCCACATCGACGGCGACGTCATCGGCGACAGCGCGCGGTTCCTGCTGGAGAACCACTCCGCGGTGGTCGCGACGCACGAGGACGCGCCGCTGTTCATCGAGCTGCCGACGTCGGTCGAGCTGATCATCAAGCAGACCGACCCCGGCCTGCAGGGCGACCGGTCCACCGGCGGCACCAAGCCGGCCACGCTGGAGACCGGCGCGGAGATCCAGGTCCCGCTGTTCCTGTCCACCGGCGAGAAGGTCAAGGTCGACACCCGCGACGGCCGTTATCTCGGCCGCGTCAGCTCCTAGTGGGCGCGCGCAGCAAGGCACGTAAACGCGCGGTCGACATCCTGTACGCGGCCGCGCTGCGCGACACCGATCCGCTGGTGCTGCACCGCGAGCGCACCGCGGCGGCGGAGCACCCGCCGCCGGACGACTACGCGACCTCCCTGCTCGAGGGCGTGGTCGCCAACCGGGAGCGGATCGACGAGCTGCTCACCGAGCACGCCGAGGGCTGGACCCTGGACCGGATGCCGTTCGTGGATCTGGCGATTCTGCGACTCGGGGTGTACGAGCTGCTGTGGGCAGGCGACGTGCCCGACCCGGTGGCCATCGACGAGGCCGTCCAGCTGGCGAAGTCCCTGTCGACCGATGACTCGCCGCGCTTCGTCAACGGTGTCCTCGGCCGCTTGGCCACGATCGCGGACCGGCTGCGCGCCACGCTGTGACCAGCATCATGTGACCTGCAATTCTCCTGTCCGAATCGGGCACGAGAATTGTCGGTGCCGCGATCTAGGTTGGCGGCATGGAGATCAATCAGGCCGGCGTCGACCGGCGCAGCCTCGCCGCGGCCGGGACCACCGTCCTGCTGTGGGCGTCTGCGTTCGTGTCGATCCGGGTGGCGGGGGAGCACTACTCGCCGGGCGCGCTGGCGCTGGGGCGGCTGCTCGCCGGCTCGGCGGTGCTGGTGACCGTGCTGCTGTGGCGGCGGGAGAGCTGGCCGCCTCGGGCCGCCTGGCCGGCCATCCTCGGCGCGGGCGTGTTGTGGTTCGGCGTGTACATGGTCGCGCTCAACTGGGGCGAGCGCGAGGTCGACGCCGGCACGGCGGCCATGGTGGTCAACATCGGCCCGGTGCTGATCGCGTTACTCGCCGGCTGGCTGCTCAAGGAGGGCTTCTCCCGCCAGGTGCTCATCGGGATCGCGGTGTCGTTCGCCGGCGCCGTGGTGGTCGGCGTCTCCATCTCCGGTGACACGCACGCGTCGGTGCTCGGGGTCGTGCTGTGCGTGGTGGCCGCGATCACCTACGCGATCGGCGTGACGTGCCAGAAGCCCGCCCTGCGGCACGTGTCGGGCGTGCAGTTCACCACGTTCGCCTGTCTGGTCGGCATGGTCGCCTGCTTACCCTTCGCCGGCCAACTGGTCGGCGAACTCGGGGACGCGCCGCTGTCGGCCACGCTCAACCTGGTCTACCTCGGCGTGTTCCCGACCGCGCTCGCGTTCCTCACCTGGGCCTACGCGCTGGCCAGGACCACGGCGGCGAAGATGGGCGCGACGACCTACGTGGTGCCCGCGCTCGTGGTCGCGATGTCGTGGCTGCTGCTGGACGAGGTGCCTGGCTGGCTGAGCGTCGCCGGCGGCGCGCTGTGCCTGGCCGGCGTCGCGGTCTCCCGCATGCGACGGCGAGTCAGGCCGGTCCACCGTGAGGCGGTGGCCGTCAGCTGACCCCGGATCCTCAATTCTTGTGTGCATGACTCCCGCGTTCTGCCACGATGGGTGAGCGCGTGGACACGACTGGGAGTGTCCGCCTGAGGGGGCGAACGCACATGGACGAGGACGACGATCCGACCAAGGTCTACAAGATCAGCCCGGGCTACATGGAACAGATGATCGAGTGGTACCTCACGCCGGTGATCAACAAGCTCGGCGAGCTGCGGGACGGCTACACCGAGGCCGGGGCCGAGGTACGGGCGGCGCACGGCAACGAGACTCCCGGCTGGTTCGGTGGCGAGGGCAACGGCGAGGTGAAGGCTGCGAGCAGCTCGTTTCTCAGCGAGGTCAGCTCTCAGCTGGAGCAACTGGTTGCCGACCAGAGCGGGCTGGCGTCCTCGTTGACGGAGTACCGCGCGTTTCTGCTCAACCACGCCGACTGGGCACGCAAGCAGGACCAGTTGCATGCTGACCGGTTCGCGGCGATCCAGCGTGAGCTGGAAGGGTTCCGGTGGTCCTGATGGCGCTTCCTCCTGGGCGTGACGCTGTTCCGGTGCCAGGCATCGAGGAGTCGACGAATCCTCGGTTGTCGAAGGCGTCCGGCGAGTTGGCCGCGTGGGTCGAGTTCCTGCTGCGGCCGGAGTCGAACGACGGTCCGCGCATCTACCGGCCAATACCCCCGATGACTCCGGAGATGGAAGCGATCGGGGAGGTGGAAAGCCCGTACCGCATGGAGCTCAGGGAAGGCGCGCCCCAGTTCGACGACCCGCGCGAGTACGAGACGATCTCGGTGCTTGAGGACTTCGCGGCCGACACCACGGTGTTCCACAAGGCGGCCCAGGCGGTGAGCGGTATCAGCACCGCCATGATCGAGGTCACCTACGACAAGCTCACCAAGGGCTGCCTGACCTGGAAGGACGCAGAGGACGCGAAAGACCCGGGCAATGGACGCGTCGGCGACATCTCGTATGAGGAGAAGAACGCCACTCGGGCGAACTGGGTGGCGATGCGTACGGGCTGGACGGCGATCGAGGCAGCATCGGCGCATGCCTATGAGGAGGATTTTCTCCGGTACCAGGTTTTCACGGAGAACGCCTTCTTCGTGGTGGCCGAGCACCTGGTTCGCTACCGAGCCGTCCTGCACAAGGCTGGCGAGGACATCCTGGAACTCGTACAGGCCATGGTGGAGATGTGTCCGAAGAAAGTACCGGAGGGACAGGGTGGCCTCAATCTGTTCTCGGTGCTTGTCACCGGGCTGGTCGCAGCCGCGGCTACGGTCATCGGTGCCGGGTCCGGTGGGGTGACCACTCCGGTGTTGCTGGGGGTTGTCGTGACCGAGATGATCGGTGAGGCGGTGAAGACCGCCGAGGTAAAGGGCACGAAGAACGAACTGGTGCTGGACATCCACACGTACCTGCGAGACACCGCTCGGCAGTACCTGGATCAGGTCGACAAGATCGAGCGTGACACCGCCCAGGCGATCAACGACCTCCGCGACAGCCTTCGACGCCAGTTGGACAGTTTACGGCAGGACCGCATCCAGGAGGTCGTGCCGCAGAGCGGCGAGACTTCGGGCGCTGTTCCCAGGATTGGCAGCTACTTGCCATGAGGGTCAGTTCGCGGCCTTGATGGTCGTCAGCACCGCCGAGGCGATGGTTTTCGCCTCGGCGCAGACGTCCTGGCCGTGGAGGCCTTTCCACTGGTAGTAGAGCACTTTGATGTTGAAGACCGTGGTGTCGCTGATGCCGACGTCGAGGTTGCACTCGGACGGCTCAGCGGGGTTGTAGTGGAATCCCACGGCCGGATACCCGTTGACATCGGTCGGCTCCCATTCGGGCCATTGGCCGTCGTGGTGCTGCTTGTACCGGTGGGTCAGGCCGGTTCCGTCGTCCGGGTAGTAGTTGACGTACACCAGGAGTTCGGTCTTGGGGTCGTGGTCGAAATAGGTGCAGTTGTCGTCGGACTGCTCCGGGTTTTGGCCGGTGCCAAGCCTGCCGTCACCCAGATCGAACTGGGTGCGCTGGGCGGGGGTGAGGCTTGTGCACGGGTCCTGTTCGAAGGTGCTGCCGTCCAGCGGGTTTGCCACACGGGGGACGCCAGCCGGCGGGGTGAACGTCGTGGTCGTGACCGTGGGGGAGGACGTCGTGGAGGTCGGCGGTGGTGGTGAGGCCTCGCTGTCGCATGCGGCCAGCAGCGTTGCCGACAAGACGACGGCGACGTGGTGGAACCTGACCCGTGGCATGCGCATCGGCCCCCCTGATCGCGTGCGTCAGAGGGTGAGCCTACCGGTAGAACTGTCTTGTGACCTGGAAAACGGCATCGAAAACCGAGCCGGCGCGCCAGCCACCGGCTCGGCCGCGATCAGTCTTCTTTGGACGGTCGAGCTTCCGGGGGCAGCACGCCCCAGTCGATCAACTGTTCGGTCAGTTCGCCGGGTGTCATGTCGTAGATGATCGCCAGCGAGCGCAGGTCCTCGGTGCGGATGGAGAGCACCTTGCCGTTGTAGTCGCCGCGCTGGCTCTGGATCGTCGCCGCGTACCTGGCCAGCGGACCGACCTTCTCGGCGGGCAGCTGCTGTAGACGTTCCAGATTGATCACGATCTTGGTCGCCGGCTCGGCACCGGAGGGCACCCGTCCCTCTGGCAGCAGCTCGACCACCGGGACCCCGTAGAAGTCGGCCAGTTCGGCCAGCTTCTGCACGGTCACCGCGCGGTCTCCCCGCTCATACGAGCCGACCACGACGGCCTTCCATCGGCCGCCGGACTTCTGCTCGACGCCATGCAGGGACAGGCCCTGCTGTTGGCGGATGCCGCGGAGCTTGCTCCCCAGCGCCTTGGCGTAGTCGCCCATATGGCGATTCTCCCATTCATTCGCCCCGCTGGCCGATCTGTGTACGCCGCGGGTAGCCGCATATCAACACGCAGAGTAATGGTTACTTAGTGTTGTCACCAGGTCAAGCTGATCTGTGAATATCTGTGGTTGATCCGCATTAGTACCACCCGGTTGGTGGATCCATTGGCCCTGGTACGGTGCTAGCGCGCCCGACCTGGGCGCGAGTCCGACGTCCTTTAAGACCCGTCCAGCGAGGCGGGGAAGGAGGTCAAGCCGTGGCACCGCGCAACCGCGGTGCGGCGGAACCGGCTGGGCAGCGTGAGCTGCTCTCCGCCGGCGACGTCGCACGCACTGTCGCCCGAATGGCCCATCAGGTCATCGAGCGAACGGCACTCGACGTGCCAGACGCCGCACCGGTCGTCCTGCTTGGCATCCCCACCAGGGGAGCCCCACTCGCCACCCGGCTGGCAGCCAGGATCGCCGATTTCAGCGGCGTCTCCGTCCCGACCGGTGTGCTTGATGTCACCCTCTACCGGGACGACCTGCGCCGCAAGCCGACCCGTCCGCTCGTCGCCACCCAACTGCCCCCCGTCGGCGTGGACGACCTGCTCGTGATCCTGGTCGACGACGTCCTCTACTCCGGCCGCACCATCCGCGCCGCCCTCGACGCGCTGCGCGACGCCGGCCGGCCGCGCGCGGTCCAGCTCGCGGTACTCGTCGATCGCGGCCACCGGGAGCTGCCGATCCGCGCCGACTACGTCGGCAAGAACGTGCCAACCTCCCGCGGCGAGGAGGTCCACGTGCGACTGGCCGAGACCGACGGCCACGACGCCGTCCTGCTGCAGCGGGCGGAGGACACCCTGTGAGGCACCCTCGGCCAACCTCAGGATCGAAGCCATCCCGAGTCCTCCCCAACCGCACCTCAGGGGAACGTGACGCAACCCAGCCACAAGGACGCACACAAACAGCACCCTTCCTCCCCAACGCAACCAACACCTTGAAGCGCGGGGAGGCGGCACAGTGAGGCACCTGCTCAGCACCGAGGGCCTGGACGCCGCGGCCGCGACCGCCGTGCTCGACACCGCCGAGGCGCTCAAGCGCACCCTGCTCGGCCGGGAGGTCAAGAAGCTCCCGACGCTGCGCGGCCGCACCGTGATCAGCCTGTTCTACGAGGCGTCCACCCGCACCAGGGTGTCCTTCGAGATCGCCGGCAAATGGATGAGCGCCGATGTGATCAACGTCTCGGCCAGCGGCTCCTCGGTCGGCAAGGGCGAGTCCCTGCGCGACACCGCGCTCACTCTCGCCGCGGCCGGCGCGGACTGCGTGATCGTGCGCCACCCCGCCTCCGGCGCCGCGCACCGGCTCGCCGGCTGGCTGGCCGAGGCCGGCACGTCGGTGGTCAACGCGGGCGACGGCATGCACGAGCACCCGACCCAGGCCCTGCTCGACGCCGCCACCCTGCGGGAACGGCTCGGCGACCTGGCCGGCAGGCGGATCGCGATCGTCGGCGACGTGCTGCACAGCCGGGTCGCCCGCTCCAACGTCCACCTGCTCACCACCCTCGGCGCGCAGGTCGTGCTGGTCGCCCCGCCGACCCTGCTGCCGGCGCACGTCGGCCGCTGGCCGGTCACCGTCTCGCACACCCTCGACGCCGAGCTGCCCGGCGTGGACGCCGTGATGATGCTGCGGGTGCAGGCCGAACGCATGCACGGCGGCTTCTTCCCCTCCGCCCGCGAGTACGCCATCGCCTACGGCCTGAGCGAGGCCCGGCTGGCCACGCTGCCGGCACACGCGGTCGTGCTGCACCCCGGCCCGATGCTGCGCGGCATGGAGATCGCCTCCTCGGTGGCCGACTCGCCGCGTGCCGCGATCACCCAGCAGGTGGCCAACGGCGTGCACGTCCGCATGGCGGTGCTCTACCACCTGCTCGCCCACGAAGAGGAGATGGCGTGACGACACCGCTGGTGCTGCGCGGCGTACGGCCCTACGGCGACGGCGACCCGGTCGACGTCCTGCTGCGCGACGGCCTGGTCGCCGCCATCGAACCCACCGTGGACGCCGCCACGGACATCGCGGCCGCCGAGGTGATCGACGCGCGCGGGCAGGTCCTGCTGCCCGGGTTCGTCGACCTGCACACCCACCTGCGCGAACCCGGCCGCGAGGACACCGAGACCATCGCCACCGGCTCGGCCGCCGCCGCGCTCGGCGGGTACACGGCGGTGTTCGCCATGGCCAACACCGACCCGGTGGCCGACAACGCGGTGATCGTCGAACACGTCTGGCGGCGCGGCCGTGAGGTCGGCCTGGTCGACGTGCACCCGGTCGGCGCGGTCACTGTCGGCCTCGGCGGGGAGCGGCTCGCCGAACTGGGCACCATGGCCAACTCCCAGGCCAGGGTCCGGGTGTTCTCCGACGACGGCAAGTGCGTGCACGACCCGCTGCTGATGCGCCGCGCCCTGGAGTACTCCACCGCGCTGGACGTGGTCATCGCCCAGCACGCCGAGGAGCCCAGGCTGACCGCGGGCGCCCAGGCGCACGAGGGCGAGCAGGCCGCCAGGCTCGGCCTGGCCGGCTGGCCGGCCGTCGCCGAGGAGTCGATCGTCGCCCGCGACTGCCTGCTGGCCGGCTACACCGGCGCCCGCCTGCACATCTGCCACGTCTCCACGGCCGGCACCGCCGAGATCCTGCGCTGGGCCAAGGAGCGGGACATCCAGGTCACCGCCGAGGTCACCCCGCACCACCTGCTGCTCGACGACGATCGGCTGGCCACCTACGACCCGGTGAACAAGGTCAACCCGCCACTGCGCACCGCCGAGGACACAAAGGTGCTGCGCGAGGCGCTGGCCACCGGGGTCATCGACTGTGTGGCCACCGACCACGCCCCGCACGCGCCGCAGGACAAGGACTGCGAGTGGGCGGCGGCCCGTCCCGGCATGCTCGGCCTGCAGACCGCGCTGCCGATCGTGGTGGCCACGATGGTCGAGCCGGGGCTGCTGGACTGGCGCGGGGTCGCGCGGGTGCTCAGCGAACGCCCAGCCGAGATCGCCGGGCTGGCCGACCACGGCCGGCCGATCGCGGTCGGCGAGCCGGCGACGCTGACCCTGGTCGACCCTGCCGCGACCTGGACGGTGCGCGGCGCGGAGCTGGCCAGCATCGCCGCCAACACCCCGTACGAGGGCATGGACCTGCCCGGCCGAGTGGTCACCACGTTGCTGCGCGGGCGGATCACCGCTCGGGAAGGAGAGGTACGCGCATGACGCCAGCCGCGCTGGTTCTCGAGGACGGCCGGGTGTTCCGCGGTGCGGCGTTCGGCGCCACCGGCGCCACCCTGGGCGAGGTGGTGTTCTGCACCGGGATGACCGGCTACCAGGAGACCCTGACCGACCCGTCCTACCACCGCCAGATCGTGGTCGCGACCGCGCCACAGATCGGCAACACCGGCTGGAACGACGAGGACGACGAGTCCCGCCGGATCTGGGTCGCCGGCTACGTCGTGCGCGACCCGGCCAGGGTGCCGTCCAACTGGCGCTCCCGGCGCCCGCTGGACGCCGCGCTAGCCGAGCAGGGGGTCGTCGGCATCGCGGGGGTCGACACCCGCTCGCTGACCAGGCACCTCCGCGAGCGCGGCGCCATGCGCGGCGGGGTCTTCGCCGGCGACGCGGTCACCGACCTCCAGGCCATGGTCGACCAGGTGCTCGCCAGTCAGCCGATGACCGGCGCCGATCTCGCCGGGCAGGTCAGCACCCCGACCGGCTACGTCGTGCCGGCCGTCGGCGAGCGCCGGTACCGGGTGGCCGCCCTGGACCTCGGCATCAAGACCAACACGCCCCGCATGCTGGCCGCCCGCGGCATCGAGACCCACGTGCTGCCGGTGACCGCCACGATCGAGGACGTCCTCGCGCTCGAACCGGACGGCTTCTTCCTGGCCAACGGCCCCGGTGACCCGGCGACCGCCGACGGCCCGGTCAAGCTCACCCGCGACGTGCTGGCCCGGCGGCTGCCGGTGTTCGGCATCTGCTTCGGCCACCAGATCCTCGGCCGGGCCCTGGGCAAGGACACCTACAAACTGCGCTACGGCCACCGCGGCATCAACATCCCGGTGATCGACGTGGACACCGGCCGGGTCGCGATCACCTCGCAGAACCACGGCTTCGCGCTCGCCGGCGAGCCGGGGGAGCGGTTCGCCACCCCGTTCGGCGACGCGAAGATCAGCCACTACTGCCCGAACGACGGCTGCGTCGAGGGCGTGCGCGCGCTGGACGTGCCGGCGTTCTCCGTGCAGTACCACCCGGAGGCGGCCGCCGGGCCCCACGACGCCGCCCCCCTGTTCGACGAGTTCGTCAGCCTCATGGAGGACGCGCATGCCTCGACGTGACAACCTCGAACACGTCCTGGTGATCGGGTCCGGCCCGATCGTCATCGGCCAGGCGTGCGAGTTCGACTACTCCGGCACCCAGGCCTGCCGGGTGCTGCGCGAGGAGGGCCTGCGGGTCAGCCTGGTCAACTCGAACCCGGCGACGATCATGACCGACCCCGAGTTCGCCGACGCCACCTACATCGAGCCGATCACCGTGGACTTCGTGGAGAAGGTGATCGCCAAGGAGCGGCCGGACGCGCTGCTGGCCACCCTCGGCGGCCAGACCGCGCTCAACACCGCGGTCGCGCTGCACGAGCGGGGCGTGCTCGACAAGTACGGCGTCGAGCTGATCGGCGCGGACATCGAGGCCATCCAGCGCGGCGAGGATCGCCAGCGGTTCAAGGACATCTGCGCCGCGGTCGGCGCGCAGACCCCGCGCAGCGCGGTGTGCCACTCGATGGACGAGGTCCGCAAGACCGTGGCCGACCTCGGTCTGCCGGTGGTGATCCGGCCGTCGTTCACCATGGGTGGGCTCGGCTCCGGCATGGCGCACACCGCCGACCAGCTCGACCGGCTCGCCTCGACCGGGCTCGCGGAGAGCCCGGTGCACGAGGTGCTGATCGAGGAGAGCGTGCTCGGCTGGAAGGAGTACGAGCTCGAGCTGATGCGCGACCGCAACGACAACGTCGTGGTCATCTGCTCGATCGAGAACATCGACCCGATGGGCGTGCACACCGGCGACTCGGTGACCGTGGCCCCGGCCATGACCCTGACCGACCGCGAGTACCAGCACATGCGCGACGTCGGCATCGCCGTGCTGCGCGAGGTCGGCGTGGACACCGGCGGCTGCAACATCCAGTTCGCCGTGCACCCGAGCACCGGCCGGCTGGTCGTGATCGAGATGAACCCGCGGGTGTCGCGCAGCAGCGCGCTGGCGTCCAAGGCCACCGGCTTCCCGATCGCCAAGATCGCCGCGAAGCTCGCCATCGGCTACACCCTCGACGAGATCCGCAACGACATCACCGGCGAGACCCCGGCCTCGTTCGAGCCGACGCTGGACTACGTCGTGGTCAAGGTGCCCCGGTTCGCCTTCGAGAAGTTCCCCGGCGCCGACCCGACGCTGACCACCACGATGAAGTCGGTCGGCGAGGCCATGTCGATGGGCCGCAACTTCGTCGAGGCGCTCGGCAAGGCACTGCGCTCGATGGAGACCAAGGCCGCCGGCTTCTGGACCACCCCCGACCCGGACTCGGCCACTGTCGAGGAGGCCGTCGAGGAGGCCATCGAGGCGCTGCGGGTGGGGCACGACGGCCGGCTGTACACCGTGGAACGGGCGTTGCGTCTCGGCGCGACGGTCGCGCAGGTCAGCGACGCGTCCGGGATCGACCCGTGGTTCGTCGACCAGATCGCCTCGCTGGTCGAGCTGCGGGCCGAGGTCAGCGACGCGCCCGTGCTCGACGAGCCCCTGCTGCGTCGGGCCAAGCGGTCCGGTTTCGCCGACCGGCAGATCGCCGCCCTGCGCCCGGAGCTGGCCGGTGAGGACGGGGTGCGGACGCTGCGCCACCGCCTCGGGGTCCGGCCGGTGTTCAAGACCGTCGACACCTGTGCCGCCGAGTTCGCCGCCAGCACGCCTTACCACTACTCGGCCTACGAGTTCGATCCGGAAGCCGAGTCGGAGGTGACCGAGCAGCGCGACCGGCCCAAGGTGCTGATCCTGGGCTCCGGGCCGAACCGGATCGGGCAGGGCATCGAGTTCGACTACTCCTGTGTGCACGCGGCCATGGCACTGCGCGCGGCCGGCTACGAGACCGTCATGGTCAACTGCAACCCGGAGACCGTCTCCACCGACTACGACACCTCCGACCGGCTGTACTTCGAGCCGCTGACGTTCGAGGACGTGCTCGAGGTGGTGCACGCCGAGCGGCAGTCGGGCACGGTCGCCGGGGTGATCGTCCAGCTGGGCGGGCAGACCCCGCTCGGTCTGGCCAGGCGGCTGACCGAGGCGGGCGTGCCGGTCGTCGGCACCCCGGCCGAGGCCATCCACCTCGCCGAGGACCGCGGCGCGTTCGGCGAGGTGCTCGCCACCGCCGGGCTGCCGGCTCCCCGGTTCGGCACGGCGACCTCGTTCGCCGCGGCCAAGCGGATCGCCGACGAGATCGGCTACCCGGTCCTGGTCCGGCCCTCCTACGTGCTCGGCGGGCGCGGCATGGAGATCGTCTACGACGAGTCGTCGCTGGCCGGCTACATCCAGCGCGCCACCGAGATCACCCCGGAGCACCCGGTGCTGGTCGACCGGTTCCTCGACGACGCCATCGAGATCGACGTCGACGCCCTGTACGACGGCGAGGAGATGTTCCTCGGCGGGGTGATGGAGCACATCGAGGAGGCCGGCATCCACTCCGGCGACTCGGCGTGCGCGCTGCCGCCGATCACCCTCGGCCGGACCGACCTCGCCGCCATCCGCCGGTCGACGGCCGCGCTCGCCGAGGGCATCGGGGTGCGCGGGCTGCTGAACGTGCAGTACGCGCTCAAGGACGACGTGCTCTACGTGCTCGAGGCCAACCCGCGCGCGTCGCGGACCGTGCCGTTCGTGTCCAAGGCCACCGCGGTGCCGTTGGCCAAGGCCGCCGCCCGGATCATGCTCGGCGCCTCGGTCGCGCAGCTGCGGGCCGAGGGCCTGCTGCCGGCGACCGGCGACGGCGGCGAGCTGCCGCCGGCCTCCCCGGTGGCGGTCAAGGAGGCGGTGCTGCCCTTCCACCGTTTCCGCACCCCAGACGGCCACGGCGTGGACTCGCTGCTCGGCCCGGAGATGAAGTCGACCGGCGAGGTGATGGGCATCGACGCGTCGTTCGGCAAGGCCTATGCCAAGTCGCAGACGGCCTCCTACGGCTCGCTGCCGACCTCGGGCCGGGTGTTCGTCTCGGTGGCCAACCGGGACAAGCGCGCCATGGTGTTCCCGGTCAAGCGGCTGGCCGACCTCGGCTTCGAGGTGCTGGCCACCGCCGGCACCGCGGAAGTGCTGCGGCGCAACGGGATCCCGTGTACCGAGGTGCGCAAGCACTTCGAGACCTCGCGGGACGGCGAGCCGAACATCGTGGAGCTGATCCGGGCGGGCGGGGTCGACATGGTGATCAACACCCCGTACGGCAACCCCGGCCCCCGGGTCGACGGCTACGAGATCCGCACCGCCGCGGTGTCCCGCGACATCCCGTGTGTGACCACGATCCAGGGCGCGGCGGCCGCGGTGCACGGCATCGAGGCGTTGATCCGCCAGGACATCCACGTCGAGTCGCTGCAGTCGTTGCAGGCGACCATGAGGAGCGCGCGATGAGGGCACCGTTCGGCGCACGGCTGACGACCGCGGTCTCCCTGCGGGGGCCGTTGTGTGTCGGCATCGACCCGCACCCGTCGCTGCTGGTCGACTGGGGCCTGCCGGTGTCCTCGGCCGGGCTGGAGCGCTTCGCGCTGACCTGCGTCGAGGCGCTGGCGGGGGAGGTCGCGGTGCTCAAGCCGCAGTCGGCCTTCTTCGAGACGTTCGGCTCGGCCGGGGTCGCGGTCCTGGAGCGGGTGATCGCCGAGAGCAGGCAGGCCGGTGCGCTGGTGCTGCTGGACGTCAAACGCGGCGACATCGGCTCGACCATGGCCGCCTACGCCACGGCCTACCTCGCCGACGACTCGCCGCTCGCGGCCGACGCGGTGACGGTGTCTCCCTATCTCGGCTTCGGCTCGCTGGAGCCGGCGCTCGCGCTCGCCGAGCAGACCGGCCGAGGGGTGTTCGTCCTGGCGCTGACCTCGAACCCGGAGGGGGCCTCGGTCCAGCGCGCGGTGTCCGGGGAGCGCACGGTGGCGCAGTCGATCGTCGACGAGGCCGCGGCACGCAACGCCGGTGGCAGTCCGCTCGGCCCGGTCGGGCTGGTCATCGGGGCCACGGTCGGCGACCACGGTCTCGACCTTTCGGCGCACCACGGTGCGTTTCTGGCGCCGGGCTTCGGTGCGCAGGGCGGCACGGTGGCCGATCTGCGCACGGTCTTCGGCCAGAACCTGCGCCATGTCCTGCCGTCCACGTCGCGTGCGGTGCTCCAACACGGCCCGGAGGTGGCCTCGTTGCGGGCCGCCGCGCACCGCGTGCGCGACTCATTGGCGCTTGCGCACCCGCATTAGGCCGTTCGGCCGTAGGTAGTGCCTCCCGAGCTGCGAGTTCTTGCATCGTGGCGAATCGCCGGACGGTCGATGGCATGCGCTGGTCGGCACGAGTCTTCATACGGACTGAACTGGCGTGCCGCGCGGCCCGGAGAATGGCACTCCCACCGCATTGTCCAATCTGAATTCCGGCATTTTCTGTATGCGTTCGATGATCTGATTCCGGCACCCCCTGTAGCGGAAAACCCGAAAATGATCAAGGTCTGTGTCCGCGTTGCCCCAGGTCCGGGCGTTGAGTGCTACGGAGAGTAGATCTCGGCTTCGGAAAGCGCTACGTTGCGCACTAAGGTGGACCCGCGTTGTCGCGACCGCTCCGACCTCGGTAACGTCGCGGCACCGATCCACAGACAACCCCACCCCCCCGGAGGAAATCGTGGCCCTTCCCCAGCTGACCGAGGAGCAGCGGGCCGCAGCGCTGGAGAAGGCGGCTGCCGCCCGTCGCGCCCGAGCTGAGCTCAAGGAGCGCTTGAAGCGAGGTGGCACCACCCTCAAGGACGTGCTCACCCAAGCTGAAAAAGACGAGGTCCTGGGCAAGATGAAGGTCACCGCACTACTCGAGGCCCTTCCAGGCGTCGGCAAGGTGCGTGCCCAGCAGATCATCGAGCGCCTGGAAATCGCGCCGAGCCGCCGCCTGCGCGGTCTCGGCGAGCGTCAGCGTAAGGCGCTGCTCGCCGAGTTCAGCGGCGAGTGAGTTACTCGCCCCGCGACAACCGGAGGGGTCGGCTGATTGTTTTGGCCGGCCCCTCCGGCGTCGGCAAGAGCAGCGTGGTGCGCGAGCTGCTCGTGACCTATCCCGACCTGTGGTTCAGCGTTTCGGTCACCACCCGCGAACAGCGGCCGGGTGAGCGCGACGGCGTGGACTACACGTTCATCAGCCCCGCGGAGTTCGACCGCATGGTCGCCGAGGACGAGTTGTTGGAGTGGGCGGAGATCCACCGCGGCACTCATCGTTCCGGCACTCCGAGGGCACCGATCGAGAATCGTCTCGACGCCGGCCAGCCGGCGTTGGTCGAGGTCGATCTGCAGGGCGCCAGGGCGCTGCGGCGCAGCATGCCGGAGGCGTTCCTGGTCTTTCTCAGCCCGCCGAGCTGGGAGGCTCTGGTCGAACGCCTTGTCGGGCGGGGGACCGAGTCGCCGGAGATCGTCGAGCGCCGGCTGCGCACCGCGAAGGAGGAACTCGCCGCCAAGGACGAGTTCGACGCCGTCGTGGTGAACACCGACGTGCGGACCGCCGCCAAGGAGTTGCTAACCTTGGTACTTGACAAATCTTCTGACCAGCTGGAGAACCACGAGTGATCACCCCCACCGAGTTGGGCGCACTGGGTGACCCGACGAGCCCACAGCTCGAAGGCATCACCAACCCCCCGATCGACGACCTGCTCGACAAGGTCAGCTCGAAGTACGCGCTGGTGATCTACGCGGCCAAGCGTGCTCGGCAGATCAACGACTACTACGCGCAGCTCGGCGAAGGCCTGCTGGAGTACGTCGGCCCACTGGTGGAGCCGGGTCCGCGGGAGAAGCCGCTGTCCATCGCGCTCCGCGAGATCCACGCCGGCCTGCTCGAACACACCGAGGGCGAGTGACCGAGGCCGCGTCCCGACCTCGCGTCGTTCTTGGCGTGGGGGGCGGGGTCGCGGCCTACAAGGCGGCCGAGGTCCTCCGCCGGCTGACCGAGTCCGGACACGACGTCCGGGTGGTGCCGACGGCGGCCGCGCTGCGGTTCGTCGGAGCGGCCACCTTCGAGGCGCTGTCGGGCAACCCGGTGCACACCGAGGTGTTCGCCGACGTGCCCGAGGTGCCGCACGTACGTCTCGGGCAGGAGGCCGACCTCGTCCTGGTCGTGCCGGCCACCGCCGACCTGCTCGCCAAAGCCGCGGGCGGACTGGCCGACGACCTGCTCACCAACACCCTGCTGACCGCGCGCTGCCCGGTGCTGATGGTCCCGGCCATGCACACCGAGATGTGGGAGCACGCGGCCACCACGGCCAACGTGGCCACGCTGCGTGCGCGCGGTGTGGTCGTCGCTGAGCCGGCCAGCGGCCGGCTGACCGGCAAGGACTCCGGCAAGGGCAGGCTGCCCGACCCGGCCGAGATCGTCGACCTCGCCCGGCTGCTGCTCGACCGCCCCGACGCGCTCCCGCGTGACCTCGAGGGCCGCCGGGTGGTCATCTCCGCCGGCGGCACCCGCGAGCCGCTCGACCCCGTCCGCTACCTCGGCAACCGCTCGTCGGGCAAGCAGGGCTACGCGCTGGCCCGTACCGCCGTGCAGCGCGGCGCCACCGTCACGCTGGTCGCGGCCGCTACCGTGGCGCTGCCCGACGTCGCCGGCGCGGAGCTGGTCAAGGTCGGCACGGCCGAAGAACTGCGCGCGGTCATGCACACGGTCTCGGTGGGCGCCGACGTGGTGGTGATGGCCGCCGCGGTCGCCGACTTCCGGCCGACCGACCGGGCCACGTACAAGATCAAGAAGACCGACCGCGACCCCGACCCGATCGCGCTCACCCGCAACCCCGACATCCTCGCCGAGCTGGTGCGGGCGCGCACCGACGGGCAGGTCGTCGGGCAGGTCATCGTGGGTTTCGCGGCCGAGACGGGCGACAGCGCGGGCGACGTGCTCGAGCACGCGCGGGTCAAGCTCAAACGCAAGGGCGCCGATCTGCTGGTGGTGAACGCCGTCGGCGAGGGCAAGGCCTTCGAGACCGAGGACAACTCCGGGTGGCTACTATCTGCCGATGGATCGGAACGGGCTGTCGCGCTGAGTAGCAAGTCGCACATGGCGTCCGATATATGGGATGCGGTAGTGCCGTTCATACAGGCGTGACTCGTTCTCCAGTTCCATCAGTACGCTTTGTGCAACAAATCCGCGATTAACTGGGTAGGTATGACGTGACTGAGTCCGCGAGCAGGCTGTTCACCAGCGAGTCGGTGACCGAAGGACACCCGGACAAGATCTGTGACGCGATCAGCGACTCCATCCTGGATGCGCTGCTGGAGAAGGATCCCCGGTCCAGGGTCGCGGTGGAGACCATGGTCACCACCGGCCAGGTGCACGTCGCGGGCGAGGTGACCACCGAGGCGTACGCCGACATCCCCGCGCTGGTCCGCGACACGATCCTCAAGATCGGTTACGACTCGTCGGCCAAGGGCTTCGACGGCAACTCCTGTGGCGTGAACATCGCGATCGGTTCCCAGTCGCCGGACATCGCGCAGGGCGTCGACACCGCCTACGAGCAGCGGGTCGACCAGGAGGAAGACGAGATCGCCAAGCAGGGCGCAGGCGACCAGGGCCTGATGTTCGGCTACGCGTGCACCGACACCCCCGAGCTCATGCCGCTGCCGATCGCGCTGGCCCACCGGCTGTCCAAGCGGCTGACCGACGTCCGCAACAACGGCCAGCTGCCCTACCTGCGCCCGGACGGCAAGACCCAGGTCACCATCGAGTACGCGGGCGACCAGGCGGTCCGGCTGGACACCGTCGTGGTGTCCTCCCAGCACGCCGAGGGCGTCGACCTGGAGAAGCTGCTCACCGTCGACGTGCTGGAGCAGGTCGTCAAGCCCGAGCTGGCCGAGCTGGACCTGGACACCGACGACGTGCGCCTGCTGGTCAACCCGACCGGCCGGTTCGTCATCGGCGGCCCGATGGGTGACGCCGGCCTGACCGGTCGCAAGATCATCGTGGACACCTACGGCGGCATGGCCCGTCACGGTGGCGGCGCGTTCTCCGGCAAGGACCCGTCGAAGGTGGACCGCTCGGCCGCGTACGCGATGCGCTGGGTGGCCAAGAACGCGATCGCCGCCGGTCTCGCGACCCGCGTCGAGGTCCAGGTCGCCTACGCGATCGGCAAGGCCGCCCCGGTCGGGCTGTTCGTCGAGACCTTCGGCACCGAGACCGTCGACCCGACCAAGATCCAGCAGGCGATCAGCCAGGTCTTCGACCTGCGCCCGGCCGCGATCATCCGCGACCTGGACCTGCTGCGCCCGATCTACAAGCAGACCGCGGCGTACGGCCACTTCGGTCGTCCCGAGCTGGACCTGCCGTGGGAGCGCACCGACCGGGCGGACGCGTTGAAGTCTCTGGCCGGCGCCTAGACTGGCCAGGTGCGACGACCCACCCCGAGCAAGTGGCTGCGGTACGCGGTCGGCGGAACTCTGCCGGCCGCGTACCGCGAGTGGGTTCTCTATGACCTGACCTGCCAGTCGTGGGTGTTCCGCCACCTGGCGCGGGTGCAGGTCATGCTGAGCGTCTGGCTGGTGGTCCTGCTGGTGCCCGCGCCGCTGGACGTGCGGTTGTGGATGATGGCGCTCGGCTACTTCACCTCGCTGTACTTCTCCTTCTCCTTCATGGAGGACGCCTGTGAGCGGCGGTTGGTGAAGCACGGCTTCCCGGCCGGGCTCAACCGCACCATCCGGGAGGAGTCCACCATTGGCCAGCGGGCGGAGCTGGCGTCCAGGTACACCGCCTACTACGGCGGCTAGCCGCGTTGTCCGTCCCGCGTAAGGGCGAGCTGGTCGCGGCCGCCGAGCTCCCGGTCGCCAAGGTGGTCGTCGACGTGCCGCTGGCGCACCTGGACCGCCCGTTCGACTACCTCGTGCCGACCACCCTCGACGACACCGCCGTGCCCGGCTGCCGGGTGCGGGTGCGGTTCGCCGGCAAACAGGTCGACGGGTTCCTGCTGTGCCGCGCGGCCGAGTCCGACTTCGGCGGCAAGCTGGGCTTCCTGACCAAGGTCGTCTCGCCGGAACCCGTGCTGGCGCCGGAGATCGCGACCCTCACCCGGGCCGTGGCCGACCGCTACGCCGGCAGCATGATCGACGTGCTGCGGCTCGCCATCCCGCCCCGGCACGCCGAGGTCGCGGCCGAGCCGGCTCCCGAGCCGGCGCCGCGCCCCGCGCTGCCGGACGCGCAGGGGTGGCGCCGCTACCCGCGCGGCCCCGCCTTCCTGGACGCGGTGCTCACCGGCAAGCAGGCGCACGCGGCCTGGCAGGTCACGCCCGGCGAGGACTGGCCGACCCGGCTGGCCGAGCTGGCGGTCACCGCCGCCGCCGGCGACCGGGGCGCGGTGCTGGTGGTACCCGACTACCGCGACGTCGCCCGGCTGCACGCCGCGTGCGTGGCGCTGGCGGGGGAGCAGGCCGTGGTCGCGCTGTCGGCCGACGCCGGACCGGCCAAGCGGTACCGCCGGTGGCTGTCGGTGCTGCGCGGCGGCGCGCGGATCGTGGTCGGCACCCGGGCCAGCGTGTTCGCGCCGGTACACCGGCCGGGCGTGTTCGTGGTGTGGGACGACGGCGACGACCTGCACGCCGATCCGCACTCGCCCTACCCGCACGTGCGCGACGTGCTGATCCAGCGGGCGCACGCGGTCGGCGCGTCGCTGGTGGTCGCCGGGATCGCGCGCACGGCCGAGGCCCAGCTGCTGGTCGAGTCGGGCTGGGCGCCGGAGATCGTGGCGTCCAGGGAGGAGCTGCGGGCCGCGTCGCCCAGGATCGTGGCGCTGGGGGAGAGCGACCTGCAACTGGCGCGCGACCCGGCGGCGCGCGCGGCGCGGATCCCGTCGGTGGCCTTCGACGCGGCGCGCGCGGCGCTCAAGGACGGGCGGCCGGTGCTGGTCCAGGTGCCCCGGGGCGGGTATGTCCCGACGCTGGCCTGCCAGCAGTGCCGTGGGCCCGCGCGCTGCCGGCGCTGTGCCGGACCGCTCGGCCTGCCGGCCGGCGGGCAGGCCGGCACGCCGACCTGCCGGTGGTGCGGCGTGCCGGACACCGCTTTCCGGTGTGGCAACTGCGGTTCCCGGCGGTTGCGGGCGATCGTCGTCGGCGCGAAGCGGACCGCCGAGGAGCTGGGGCGGGCCTTCGCCGACGTGCCGGTCCTCGGCTCGGGGGCCAGCGCCGTGCTGTCGGAGGTCGAGGCGCGGCCCGCGTTGGTGGTGGCCACCCCGGGGGCCGAGCCGGTGGCCGCCGGCGGCTACGGGGCGGCGTTGTTGCTCGACGGCTGGGCGCTGCTCGGCCGGGCAGACCTGCGGGCCTCGGAGGAGGCGTTGCGCCGGTGGATGACCGCCGCCGCGCTGGTGCGCGCGCACCGCGACGGTGGCCGGGTGGTGGTGCTGGCCGAGTCCGTGCTCGCGCCGGTGCAGGCGCTCGTCCGCTGGGACCCCGCCTGGCACGCCGGCCTGGAGCTGGCCGGGCGCACCGAGCTCGGGTTCCCGCCCTCGGTGCGGATGGCGGCGGTGGACGGGCAGGCCAAAGCGCTGGCGCTCTTCCTGGAGGAGCTGGTGTTGCCGGACACCGGCGAGATCCTCGGCCCGGTGCCCATCGGGCCGGACGAGAAGGAGCGCGCGCTGGTCCGCACGACCAGGGCGCAGGGCCGGGCGCTGGCCGCCGCGTTGGCCACCGCGCAACACGCGCGGACCGCGCGCAAGGAGCCCGACCCGATCCGGGTCCGCCTCGACCCCCTGGAACTGATCTGACCCAGGCGGCACCGTGATGCCTCGAATGACCCGTTCAGGACGCTGAGCGTCTCGAATGACCCATTCAGGGCTTTGTCCGTGCGTCTCGTGATGGTCACGTGTTGACGTGGCCGGAGGCGCACTCAACGTTGCATCATCCGGCACTGAATAGACTGAACGGGCCCGCCCCGATTCCGTCCTTGGGAGAACAGTGACCGTCCAGCCCATTCGGCTATTCGGTGATCCGGTGCTGCGCACCCCCGCCGCCGAGGTCGTCGACTTCGACCGGGAGCTGCACAACCTGGTCAAGGACCTCTGGGACACCATGGAGTCCCAGGGCGGCGCCGGCCTGGCCGCGCCCCAGCTCGGCGTCGGCCTGCGGGTGTTCACCTACCACTGCGAGGGCGACGCCGGTCACCTGGTGAACCCGACCTGGGTGGCCAGCGACGAGCAGACCCAGCTCGGCGAGGAGGGGTGTCTGTCCATCCCCGGCCTGTACTGGGACTGTGTCCGGGCGAAGAACGTGGTCGCCCGCGGCTGGAACATGCACGGCGAGCCGGTACAGCTGGAGGGCTCGGACCTGCTCGCCCGCTGCCTGCAGCACGAGACCGACCACCTCGACGGGGTGCTGTTCCTCGACCGGCTCGACGCCCCGACGCGCAAGGCGGCGATGAAGGAGATCCGGCAGGCCGACTGGTTCGACGGCGCCGTGCCGACGATCAAACAGAGCCCCCATTCCCTGTTCGGCGGTGCCGGCTGACGATGCGGTTGGTATTCGCGGGCACCCCCGACGTCGCGCTCCCCGCCCTGCGCGCGTTGCTCGACGGCGGCCGGCACGAGGTCGCGGCCGTGGTCACCAGGCCGGACGCGCCCGCCGGCCGAGGCAGGCATCTGGTCCGCTCCCCGGTCGGCGCGCTGGCCGACGAGCACGGCATCGAGGTACTCACCCCACCCAAGGCGGGCGACCCCGACTTCCTCGCCCGGCTGCGGGAGATCGCGCCGGACTGCTGCCCGGTGGTGGCCTACGGCGGGCTGCTGCCCCAGTCCGCGCTGGACATCCCGCCGCACGGGTGGGTCAACCTGCACTTCTCGGTCCTGCCGGCGTGGCGCGGGGCCGCCCCGGTGCAGGCCGCGGTGCGCCATGGCGACGAGATCACCGGCGCCAGCACGTTCCGGATCGTCAAGGCGCTGGACGCGGGCCCGGTGTTCGGCGTGCTCACCGAGCCGGTCCGGGCCGAGGACACCGCGGGCGGGCTGCTCGGCCGGCTCGCCGAGGCGGGCGCCGGCCTGCTGGTGTCCACTGTGGACGGTATCGCGGACGGTACGCTGGCCCCGGTCGAGCAGTCCGGCGACGGGGTGAGCTACGCGCCCAAGGTGACCACCGAGGACGCCCGCGCCGACTTCACCCTGCCGGCCGTCGCGGTGGACCGGCTGGTCCGCTCGGTCACCCCCGATCCGGGGGCGTGGGCGGAGTTCCGCGGCGAGCGGATCAAGCTCGGCCCGGTCGGCAGGCCCGACCCGGCCCCCACCGCCGACATCCCGCGGCCGGGAGAGCTGCGGGTGGAACGCAGACAGGTGCTGGTCGGTACCGCGACCGCACCGGTCACGCTTGGCGAGGTACAGGCACCCGGCAAGAAGCGAATGGCAGCGACCGACTGGGCGCGCGGCGCCCGGGTCGAGCCAGGAGAGCGGCTGACGTGACACAGCAAGGACGGCGCCAGGAGCGGTTCTCCCGGCCGAGGAGCCCCCACCCGCCCAAGCGGCGCAGTGGGCCGAGCCGGCCACCGGTGGAGGACCCGGCCAGGCAGGCGGCGCTGGACACGCTGCGGGAGGTCCGCCTGCGCGACGCATACGCCAACCTGCTGCTGCCGCAACTGCTGCGGGAACGCCGGATCACCGGGCGGGACGCGGCGCTGGCCACCGAGCTGGCCTACGGCGCGTGCCGCAGCATCGGCCTGCTCGACGAGATCCTCGACGCCTGCATCGACCGTCCGCTGGCCAAGGTCGAGCCCGGCCTGCTGGACGTCCTGCGGCTGGGCACCTACCAGCTGCTGCGCACCCGGATCCCCCCGCACGCGGCCGTCGCGTCCACGGTCGACCTGGTGCGCGGCGAGCAGGGCTCGCGGCAGACCGGGTTCGTGAACGCCGTGCTGCGCAAGGTCTCCGAGCTCGACGAGGACGCCTGGATGGCCCGGCTGGCGCCCGATCCGGCCACCGACCCCATCGGCAACGTGGCCATGCGCTGCGCGCACCCGCGCTGGGTGGCCCGCGCGTTCGCCGACGCGCTGGGCACCACCGGTGACGAGCTGAAGACCGCGCTGGACGCGGACAACGAGCGCCCGGCGGTGCACCTGGTCGCCCGTCCCGGCGAGGTCACCGCCGAGGAACTGGCCGCGATGACCGGCGGCGAGGTCGCGCCGTACTCGCCCTACGGCGTCCGGCTGGCCGCCGGCGCCGGCGACCCGGCCGGGCTGGAGCCGGTGCGCGAACGGCTGGCCTCGGTGCAGGACGAGGGCAGCCAGCTCTGCGCGATCGCCATGACCCGCCCGGAGATCGAGGGCACCGACGAGCGCTGGCTCGACCTGTGCGCGGGCCCCGGTGGCAAGTCCGCCCTGCTCGCCGCCGTGCTCGGCATCTCCGGCGGCCGCCTGGACGCGGTGGAGAAGGCCCCGCACCGGGCCCGCCTGGTCGAGCGCTCCACCGAGGGCCTGCCGGTCACCGTGCACACCGGCGACGGCCGCCAGCCCGCCGCGCTCGGCCTGGCCGCCGGCACGTTCGACCGCGTCCTGGTCGACGCGCCGTGCACGGGCCTCGGCTCGCTGCGCCGCCGGCCGGAGTCCCGCTGGCGCCGCCGGCCATCCGACGTCGGCGAGCTGACCAAGCTGCAGCGCGAGCTCCTGCTCACCGCCATCGACCTGGTCCGCCCCGGCGGCGTGGTCGGCTACGTGGTCTGCACGCCGCACCTGTCGGAGACCATCGGCGTGGTGGCCGACGTCGTCCGGCGCACCGGGGCCACCACGCTCGACGCCCGCGAGTCGTTCCCGGAGATGCCCGATCTCGGCCAGGGCCCGCACGTGCAGCTGTGGCCCCACCGGCACGGCACCGACGCCATGTTCTGCGCCCTGCTCCGCAAGTGAGCCCTGCCGGGTACGTCTCGGTGATCGCCATGGGCGGCACGATCGCCATGGCGCCGAGTGCCTCCGGCGGCATCGTGCCCTCCCTGGACGCCGCCGACCTGGTCGCGGCCGTTCCCGGGCTCGCCGACCTGGACGTCGAGGTCAGGGCCAGCACGTTGCGCTCCCTGCCCAGCCCGTCCATCGGCTTCGACGACCTGGTCGCCCTCGCCGACCTGGTGGCGGCCGAGCTCGCGGCCGGCGCGGTCGGCGTGGTGATCACCCACGGCACGGACACCATCGAGGAGACCGCGTTCTTCCTCGACCTCACCGTCGAGGGCGACGCGCCGATCGTGGTCACCGGCGCCATGCGCCACCCGGAGGCCGCGGGCGCGGACGGCCCGGCCAACCTCTACGCCGCCGTGCGGGTGGCCGGCGCCCCCACCGCGCGTGGCCTTGGCGCGCTGGTGGTGATGTCCGACGAGATCCACGGGGCCAGGTTCGTCCGCAAGAGCCACACGTTCAGCACCGGCGCGTTCGTCTCGCCCGCGTTCGGTCCGCTGGGCCTGGTGGTCGAGGGCGACCCGAGGATCCGGGGCGTCGCGCGGACCGGGCTGATCCTGCGGGCCGACCCTGCGATCGCCACGCTGCGCGTCGGTCTGCTCACCGTCGCCCTCGGCGACGACGGCGAGCTGCTGAAACGGGCAGGCGACGCGTTGGACGGGCTGGTCATCGCCGGTCTGGGCGCCGGTCACGTGCCGGCCAGGATGGTCGCCACGGTCGCCGCGCACGCCGCGGCGATCCCGGTGGTCCTGGCCTCGCGCACCGGCGCGGGCTCGGTGCTGCGCCACACCTATGGCTACCCGGGGTCCGAGCGGGACCTGCTCGACCGGGGGCTCATCCAGTCCGGGTTCCTCGACCCGGCCAAGGCCCGCGTGCTGCTCCAGCTCCTGCTCGCGAACAAGAAGACCAAACAGGACATCGCGGCGGCCTTCGACCGGTATCGATGACCCCAACTCAGCACAGCGCGAAACACGTGCCGGGCGCTGAGCCAATATGCTCTGGAACGTGCCAGGAAAACCGATGATCGCGCCCAGCATCCTCGCCGCGGACTTCGCCAGACTCGCCGAGGAGACCGCGGCGGTGCGCGGCGCCGACTGGCTGCACGTGGACGTCATGGACGGTCACTTCGTGCCCAATCTCACCATCGGTCTGCCGGTCGTCCAGGCGCTGCTCGACAGCACCGACATCCCCGTCGACTGCCACCTCATGATCGACGACCCCGACCGCTGGGCCGTCGAGTACGCCGAGGCGGGCGCCTACAACGTCACCGTGCACGCCGAGGCGGTCACCGACCCGGTCCGGGTCGCCAAGGACATCCGGGCCGCCGGGGCCAAGGCCGGGTTGTCGATCAAACCGGGCACCCCGTTCGCGCCGATCGCGGAATTGCTGACCCACTACGACACGTTGCTGGTGATGTCGGTCGAGCCGGGTTTCGGCGGCCAGGAGTTCATGCCGGAGGTGCTGGACAAGGTGCGCGCGGCCCGGCGGATGATCGACAGTGGCGAACTGCGGGTGCTGATCGAGATCGACGGCGGGATCAACGCCGACACCATCGCGGTCGCCGCCGAGGCGGGGGTGGACTGTTTCGTCGCCGGCTCGGCGGTCTACGGAGCGGACGACCCGGCCGAAGCGGTCGAGCGGCTGCGGACTATGGCGGAGGGAAGCTAGATGTTCACCGGGATCGTTGAGGAACGCGGCACGGTCGTCGCGGTCGAGAGCCTGCCGGACGCTGCTCGACTGGCCGTCGAGGGACCGCTGGTCACCAGCGATGTCGGCCTTGGCGACTCGATCGCGGTCAACGGCGTGTGCCTCACCGTGGTGAGCGTCGACGGTGGCTCGTTCACCGCCGACGTGATGCGCGAGACCCTGGTCCGCTCGAGCCTGGGCAAGATCGGACCGGGTGACCAGGTCAACCTGGAACGCGCGGCCGAGGTCGGCAAGCGGTTCGGCGGGCACATCGTGCAGGGCCACGTCGACGGCACCGGCGTGGTGCTCACCCGCCAGCCGTCGACGCACTGGGACCTGGTGCGCATCGGCCTGCCCAGCTACCTGGCCAAATACCTGGTAGAGAAGGGGTCGATCACGGTCGACGGGGTGTCCCTCACCGTGGTAGACGTGACCGACGACGATTTCTCCGTCAGCCTCATCCCGGAGACTCTGCGAGCCACCACCCTCGGCGTCCGGCAGCCGGGTGACCTGGTGAATCTCGAGGTGGACGTGGTCGCCAAGTACATCGAGAGGTTGGCCGCGCCACACTTGCCCGCCACCCGGAGCGGGGCGGAGCAGAATGGGCGCATCACCGAGCGGGAGACACGATGAGTGACGTCAGCGGGATCGAACGGGCGGTCGCGGACATCAAGGCCGGTCGCCCGGTCATCGTCGTGGACGACGAGGACCGGGAGAACGAGGGCGACCTCATCTTCGCCGCCGAGAAGGCCACTCCCGAGCTGATCGCGTTCATGGTGCGCTACACCTCCGGCTACATCTGCGTCCCGCTGACCGAGGTCGACTGCAAGCGCCTCGACCTCCCGCCGATGTTCCACACCAACCAGGACGTGCGCGGCACCGCCTACACGGTGACCGTCGACGCCAAGGACGGCGTGTCGACCGGCATCTCGGCCGCCGACCGCGCGCACACCATCCGGCTGCTGGCCGACGAGCAGGCCACCGCGAGCGACTTCACCCGCCCCGGGCACGTGGTTCCGTTACGCGCCAAGGAGGGCGGCGTGCTGCGCCGCCCAGGCCACACCGAGGCCGCGATCGACCTCGCCGTGCTCGCCGGCCTGCGTCCCGCCGGGGTGCTGTGCGAGATCGTGTCCCAGAAGGACGAGGGCGACATGGCCCGGCGCGACGAGCTCGAGGTGTTCGCCGCCGAGCACGACCTGGCCATCATCTCGATCGCGGACCTGATCGACTACCGGCGGCGTACCGAGGTCCAGGTCGTCCGGGTGGCCGAGGCCAGGATCCCGACCGCGCACGGTTCGTTCCGCGCGGTCGGCTACGACTCCACGCTCGACGGCATCGAGCACATCGCCCTGGTCTACGGCGAGATCGGCGACGGCGAGGACGTGCTGGTGCGCGTCCACTCCGAGTGCCTGACCGGTGACGTGTTCGGTTCGCTGCGGTGCGACTGCGGCCCCCAGCTGGACGCCGCGCTCGCCGCGGTCGCGGCCGAGGGCCGGGGAATCGTGCTGTACATGCGTGGCCACGAGGGCCGGGGGATCGGCCTGATGCACAAGCTGCAGGCATACCAACTCCAGGACGACGGCGCGGACACGGTGGACGCGAACCTGGCGCTCGGCGTGCCGGCGGATGCCCGCGACTACGGTCAGGGCGCGCAGATCCTGGTCAACCTGGGCGTGAAGTCGATGCGCCTGCTGACCAACAACCCGGCCAAGCGGGTCGGCCTCGACGGCTACGGCCTGACGATCGTCGACCGGGTCTCGCTGCCGATCCGCCCGAACTCGGAGAACCTGCGCTACCTGCGTACCAAGCGCGACCGGATGGGCCACGAGCTCGGCGACCTCGACATGGACCTGCTGGAGGGCGGGCGACTGTGAGTGCGCGGTGCCGCCTAGGCTGTGGCTGAGAAGCGAAGCGACCTGGAGACACTATGAGTGGGGTTGGCCGGCCGGAGGTCTCCGTGCCGGAGTGCCCGGACGTTCGGCTGGCGATCGCGGCCACCCGCTGGCACCCCAGGATCACCGACGCGCTGCTCGAGCGGGCGCTGGCGGCGGCCAAGCGGGCGGGCATCGACGAGCCGACCGTGGTCCGGGTGTCGGGCGCGGTCGAGCTGCCGGTCGTGTGCCAGGAGCTGGCCAAACACCATGACGCGGTGGTCGCGCTCGGCGTGGTCATCCGGGGCGGCACCCCGCACTTCGAGTACGTGTGCGACGCGGTCACCGCCGGCCTGACCAGGGTCTCGCTGGACGAGGCCACCCCGGTCGGCAACGGTGTGCTGACGGTCAACACCGAGGACCAGGCGCTCGACCGCAGCGGCCTGCCGGAGTCGACCGAGGACAAGGGCTTCGAGGCCTGCGTCGCGGCCCTGGACACCGCGGTGATCGTGCGCGGCCTGCGCGAGCGGGGCGTCGGATGAGCGTGGTGGCCCGGCCGCGCAAGGCGCGGGTGATCGCCGCGATCGTGGCGGCGGTCCTGCTGGTGGTGTTCACCGTCGCCGGCCTGCTGATGCTGCGCACCCACACCGGCGCCTACTTCGGCCTGTCCGACCAGCTCGCGATGATCGGCATCGGCGTGTTCCTCGCGGCCGGCGCGCTGTGGTTCGCCCGGCCCCGCGTGCGGGCCGACGCCGAGGGCGTCGAGGTGCGCAACATGGCGGGCGCGCGGTTCTTCCGGTGGGCGGACGTCGAGGGCGTCAGTTTCCCCGACGGCGCGCCGTGGGCCAGGCTGGAGTTCGCGAACGACGAGTACGTTCCGCTGGTGGCCGTGCAGGCCATCGACGGTGAGCACGCGGTCGCCGCGATGCGCACGCTGCGCCGGTTCCGCCGCGAGGCCGGCGAGCGAACCGCCGCCTGAACCGGCGATAGGCCGACTGGACGGTGCGCCGCGCACCCATCTGGCGTCGTGAAATGTCGTTCACCGTTGAACCATGTGCGGAGCGCGCGCGTTAGGCCTCGTGTACTGGCAGTCCGATAGATACCAGGAGGCCCGGTTTGACCGCGGTTGAGAATCCCACCACGTCCACCCGAAGCCGTCGGGACATGCTCTGTGGCCTGACCGTCGCCCTCGTCGCGCCCGGCGCGTTGATCGCGGCCTGCGGCAGTGGGGACTCCGGCGGAGATGGCAGTCCCGGCGGTGACAACCAGAGCACGGGTACCGGCACGCCGGGCGGCGGTGGCACGCCGCTCGCGGACATCCCGGACGGCGGCGGCCTGCTCGTGGACGCCCCGAGCGGGAAGGCGTTGCTGGTCCGCAACGGCAACGAGGTCAAGGCATTCAACGCGAGCTGTACCCACCAGGGCACGATCGTGAGCGCGCCCAAGGACGGGGTGGCGGAGTGCCCGAGTCACGGTAGTCAGTTCAAGATGTCCGACGGCTCGCCAGCCAAGGGACCGGCGACCAGCCCGCTGGCCGAGTTGACGGTGACGGTCGACGGAGACCAGGTCACCTTCGCCTGACGCGTCCCGGACCCGCCCTCCGAAGTGAGCTGAACGCAAAATATGAGGGCCATTCGGGTTATAGCCCGGCAGGTTACCGCCTGGTTAGGGTGACTTTCACCATAGGTAACCAGGCGGTGACCGCCGTGGCCCCGGGGAGCTGCTCATGCGTGGGGTACGAATCGTCGGAGCCGGGGCAGCCGCCCTGCTGACCGTCGGCCTGCTGGCCGGCACACCATCGGCGGTCGCCCAGGAGGCGGTCGACGACCGGCCGACGGCGATCGTGTCGCTCGGCGACAGCGCGATCTCCGGCGAGGGCGCGGGGGACTACGAGACCGGCACCCGGGGCGAGAACGGCAACTGGTGCCACCGTTCGGCCAACGCGCTGGTGCACCGCACGGCCGTGGCCGACCACACGATCAACCTGGCGTGCTCGGGGGCGGACGCGGCCAACGTGTCGCTCGCCGACACCACGCACTACACCGAGGGCTCGCAGGCCCGCAGGCTGATCGACGTCGCCGGCGAGTACCGGGTGACGACGGTGATCGTCCAGGTCGGCGCGAACGACGACCCGGCCTTCGCGGACACGCTCCTGGACTGCATCGGCGAGTGGTTCAACCCGTTCGGCGCCGGCTGCCGCGCCGACCTGCGCACCGAATGGCCCCAACGGCTCGCGGCGATGGCGCCCAAGGTCGAGGTGGCGGTCAACGACGTGAAGTCCGCGATGTCCCAGGCGGGGTACGCGGCGGGCAGCTACGACCTGGTGCTCACGTCGTACGCGTCGCCGTTGACCGAGCGGATGGACGAGGTGCTGCACGGGCCGCAGGGCTGCCCGTTCAAGCTGGCGGACGCGGGCTTCGGCCGGACGGAGGCGGTGCCCCAGCTGTCGGCGGCGCTGCGCGGGGTGGCGGACAGGACCGGGGTGAAGTTCCTCGACTTCTCCCGCGGCACCGAGGGCCGGGAGGCGTGCAGCGGCAACGGCGACTCGTCCACCGAGTGGCAGAACCGCGTCAAGGTCGACCCGTGGGCCTGGGTGACCGGCGGCCTGGACGCGATCGGCATCCACCTGGCCCAGGAGTCCTTCCACCCCAACGCCCGCGGCCACGAACAACTCGGCCGCTGCGTAACCGAGTTCATCACCTCCGCCCAACCCTCAGCCACCTGCCTGATCGGCCAGGACGGCAACCTCCACGCCACCCCGTGACCGGCGGCGGCCGACAGTGCGCGCCGGCCCTCCCGTGCACTGTCGGTGGGCGGCCGTAGGCTGGGTGGGTGGCAGATCCGTCGACATATCGGCCGTCGCCGGGGACGATCCCGGACGCTCCGGGGGTGTACAAGTTCCGTGATGCTCGGGACGAGGTCATCTACGTCGGCAAGGCCAAGAGTCTGCGGAGCAGGCTGAACTCCTACTTCGCCGACGTCTCCCTGCTGCACCCGCGTACCCGCCAGATGGTCACCACCGCCGGCTCGGTCGAGTGGACCGTGGTGGCCACCGAGGTCGAGGCCCTCCAGCTCGAGTACAACTGGATCAAGGAGTTCGACCCTCGGTTCAACGTCCGCTACCGGGACGACAAGTCCTACCCGGTGCTCGCGGTCACGCTGCACGAGGAGTACCCCCGCCTGCACGTCTACCGCGGCCCCCGCCGCAAGGGTGTGCGCTACTTCGGTCCCTACGCCCACGCCTGGGCCATCCGCGAGACCCTCGACCTGCTCCTGCGCGTCTTCCCCGCCCGCACCTGCTCCAAGGGCGTCTTCAAGCGCCACGGGCAGATCGGCCGCCCCTGCCTGCTCGGCTACATCGGCAAGTGCTCGGCTCCCTGCGTCGGCCGGGTCAGCGCCGACGAGCACCGGGACATCGTCGACGACTTCTGCGACTTCCTCGCCGGCCACACCGACCGGATGATGCGGCGCATCGAGAAGGAGATGAACGCCGCCTCCGCCGACCTGGAGTTCGAGCGCGCCGCCCGGCTGCGCGACGACCTCGCCGCCCTGCGCCGGGCGATGGAGAAGCAGGCCGTCGTGCTCGGCGACGGCACCGACGCCGACGTGGTCGCCTTCGCCCACGACGAGCTGGAGGCCGCCGTCCAGGTCTTCCACGTGCGCGGCGGCCGGGTCCGCGGCCAGCGCGGCTGGGTCATCGACAAGATCGACGAGATCGACGAGGCGGGCCTGGCCCACCAGTTCGTCAGCCAGTTCTACGGCGACCAGGCCGCGCTGGCCGACGAGGGCACCGCGAGCCCGGTCCCGCGCGAGGTGCTCGTCCCCGCCCTGCCCGACGACGCCCCCGCGATCTCCGACTGGCTCTCGGCCCTGCGCGGCTCCCGGGTCGCGCTGCGCATCCCGCACCGGGGCGACAAGCGCGCGCTCATGGACACCGTCGCGCGCAACGCCAAGGAGGCCTTCGCCCAGCACAAGCTCCGCCGCGCGGGCGACCTCACCGCCCGCTCCGCCGCGCTGCAGGAGCTGCAGGACGCGCTCGGCCTGGACACCGCCCCGCTGCGCATCGAGTGCATCGACATCAGCCACATCCAGGGCGCCGACGTCGTCGCCTCCCTGGTCGTCTTCGAGGACGGGCTGGCGCGCAAGTCCGAGTACCGGCGGTTCGCGATCAGGGAGGCGGCCACCGAGGGGGACGTCGCCTCGATCGCCGAGGTCGTCCGTCGCCGCTTCGCCCGGTACCTGGCCGAGACGAGCGCCGAGACGAGCGCCGAGTCAGGCACCGAGTCAGGCACCGAGCCGAGTACCGAGGTCAGGGCCGGGATCGACCCCGAGACCGGGCGGCCGAAGAAGTTCGCCTACCCGCCGAACCTGCTGGTCGTCGACGGCGCCGGACCCCAGGCCAACGCCGCCGCCGACGTGCTGGCCACCCTCGGCATCGCCGACGTCGCGGTCATCGGGCTGGCCAAGCGGCTGGAGGAGGTCTGGCTGCCGGCCGACCCGGAGCCGACCATCCTCTCCCGCACCAGCGAGGGCCTCTACCTGCTGCAACGCGTCCGCGACGAGGCACACCGGTTCGCCATCGCCTACCATCGCGGCCGGCGCTCGAAACGGATGACCACCTCGGCGCTGGACGGCATCCCGGGCCTCGGCCAGAGCCGCAAGGCCGCGCTGCTCAAGCACTTCGGCTCGCTCAAGCGGTTACGGCAGGCGAGCGTCGAGGACATCAGCGGTGTACCCGGCATCGGCACGCACACCGCCGCGCTGGTACACAGCGCACTGGCGCAGGAAACGCCGGACAAGGGGAGGGGACAATGACGGACAAGGAATCACCTGGGGTGGAAGTCGCGGTGGTCACCGGGCTGTCGGGCGCGGGCAGGAGCACCGCGGCCAAATGCCTGGAGGACCTCGGCTGGTTCGTGGTGGACAACCTGCCGCCCGAGCTGATCAACACCATGGTCGAGCTCGGCGCGAAGGCCCAGGGCGCGGTGACCAAGGTCGCCGTGGTGATGGACGTGCGCAGCCGCGCGTTCACCGACGACCTGGCGTCGATCATCAAGGACCTGGACGCCAGCGAGTACAAGCCACGGGTGCTGTTCCTGGAGGCCACCGACGAGGTGCTGGTCCGCCGGTTCGAGCAGGTCCGCCGCGGCCACCCGCTGCAGGGCGACGGCAGGCTGATCGACGGCATCAAGGCCGAGCGCGACCTGCTCGGCCCGCTGCGCGAGACCGCCGACCTGGCGCTCGACACCAGCACGCTGTCCGTGCACCAGCTGCGGGCCAAGATCGAGGACACCTTCGGCACCGAGAACAGCACCCAGACCAGGGTCACCGTGCTGTCCTTCGGCTACAAGTACGGCCTGCCGATGGACGCCGACCTGGTCATGGACTGCCGCTTCCTGCCAAACCCGTTCTGGATCCCGGAGCTCAAGGACCTCACCGGCAAGGACTCCGACGTGCGCAACTACGTGCTCACCCAGGAGGGCGCCGAGGAGTTCCTCGACCGCTACCACGAGCTGCTGCGGTTGATCGGCGCCGGCTACCGCCGGGAGGGCAAGCGCTACCTCACGCTGGCCATCGGCTGCACCGGCGGCAAGCACCGCAGTGTCTGCATCTCCGAGGAGCTGTCCCGGCGGCTGGCCGACGAGGACCGGATGGCCGTCAAGGTCGTGCACCGGGATCTGGGGCGCGAGTGAAGGCGGTCGCGCTCGGGGGAGGGCAGGGCCTGCACGCCACACTCAGCGCGTTGCGCCAGATCACCCCGGACGTGACCGCGGTGGTGACCGTCGCCGACGACGGCGGGTCCTCCGGCAGGCTGCGTCGTGAGCTCGGCCTGCTGCCGCCGGGCGACCTGCGCAAGGCGCTCGCGGCACTGGCCGGCGAGGAGCACACGCTCTGGCGGACGGTCTTCCAGCACCGGTTCGGGGGAACCGGGGCACTGGCCGGGCACGCGGTCGGCAACCTGCTGCTCGCCGGCCTGCTGGAGGTGATACCCGATCCGGTGATCGCGTTGGACGAGGCCGCCCGGCTGCTCGGGCTGCGCGGCCGGGTGCTGCCGATGTGCGCCGAGCCGCTGGACATCGAGGCCGACGTGGTCGGGCTGGACGAGGACACGCACGCCGTGCGCCGCATCCGGGGCCAGGTCGCGATCGCCACGACCCCCGGCCGGGTGCAACGGATTCGCTTGCACACGGCCGGAAAACCGGGCGCGGTGCCGAGTGCCTGCCCGGCCGCGGTGCGCGCGGTGCTCGACGCGGACGTGGTGCTGCTCGGGCCGGGCTCGTGGTTCACCAGCGTGCTGCCCCACCTGCTGGTCCCGGAGCTGCAGGAGGCGCTCATCACGACTACCGCGTCCCGGATAGTGGTACTGAACCTGGTCCCTCAACCGGGGGAGACCGCCGGCTTCTCCCCGGAACGACACCTGGACGTACTCTGCGAGCACGCACCCCGCCTACGAGTCGACGCGGTGATCGCCGACGCCGACTCCGTGTCCACGCCAGACCGGCTGCGACGGGCGGCGGAGTCGCTGGGAGCGAGCATGCGGTTGGACGGGGTGGCGTCCGCCGAGGCTCGTGAGCGGCACGACCCGAAGGCACTCGCGGAGAGCCTGCGGGACGCCCTGGCGGCGGTGCGCGCGTGCGAGTGATGGGATGTTGGCGGTTCCTGTGGGAGGGATCCGCCGGCGCGGGGTACGGATCGGCGTGTCGTGGGTAGAGGAGGGGCCTCGTGGCGATGACTGCTGCTGTGAAGGACGAGCTGAGCAGACTGGCGGTGTCGAAGACCTGTTGCCGGCGCGCGGAGGTGTCGTCCCTGCTGCGCTTCGCCGGCGGGCTGCACATCGTGGCCGGCCGAGTGGTCGTCGAGGCCGAACTGGACACCGGCGCGGCGGCCAGACGGCTGCGCAAGGAGATCCACGACCTGTTCGGCCACTACGCCGACGTGCACGTGCTGGCCTCCAGCGGCCTGCGCAAGGGCACCCGCTATGTGGTGCGCGTGGTCAAGGACGGTGACGGCCTCGCTCGTCAGACCGGCCTGCTCGACCCGCGCGGTCGCCCGGTGCGCGGGCTGCCGGCGCCGGTGGTGTCCGGCGGGGTGTGTGACGCCGAGGCCGCGTGGCGTGGCGCGTTCCTCGCCCACGGCTCACTGACCGAGCCGGGGCGCTCGTCGGCGCTGGAGATCACCTGTCCCGGCCCGGAGGCCGCGCTGGCACTGGTCGGCGCCGCCCGCCGGATGGGCATCCAGGCCAAGTCCCGCGAGGTGCGCGGGGCCGACCGGGTGGTGGTCCGCGACGGCGACGCGATCGGCGCGATGCTGACCAGGCTCGGCGCGCACACCTCGGTGCTGGCCTGGGAGGAACGCCGGATGCGCCGCGAGGTCCGGGCGACGGCCAACCGCCTGGCCAACTTCGACGACGCCAACCTCCGGCGCTCGGCCCGCGCCGCGGTCGCGGCCGCGGCCAGGGTCCAGCGGGCGATGGAGATCCTCGGCGACACCGCGCCCGACCACCTCAGCGCGGCCGGCAAGCTGCGCCTGTCCAACCGCCAGGCGTCCTTGGAGGAGTTGGGCCAGCTCTCCGACCCGCCGATGACCAAGGACGCGGTGGCCGGCCGGATCCGCCGCCTGCTCGCCATGGCCGACAAGCGCGCCAAGGACCTCGGCCTGCCCGACACCGAGTCGGCGGTAACCCCCGAAATGCTCGACGCCGAGGTCTGAGGTCGAGGTCCGAGCCGAGGTCCGACCCGGCCCACCCCCGCGAGTCCAACGTTCGTGACCCGCGAGTCAAACGCTCCAGACACAATTGGATCCGCCTGACTGACCCCCACGCAGTCAGGCGGATCCACCCCTTCGGGTGCCGCAACCCCCGGGTGGTGAGCCGTCCCCCGCCTCACCACCGTCCAGCGCCCCCACATGGAAAGAGCGGGCGCACCCTCCCCAGATACCGCCGCTGCCGGAAATTCCCTACTTCGGTCGGTGAGGTCCGGGCGGCAACCCCCGGACCGGGTGTCGTGTCACCCAACTGATTCGATACAGTCAGATCGCTCCCATGGGCCACTACCAGGCGAGTCGCGGCCTATAGGGTGACCAACGGTCAAATCAACGAGCATGAGGAGACGCACCGTGACGGTTCGAGTTGGCGTCAACGGCTTCGGCCGCATCGGCCGTAACTTCTGGCGCGCGGTAGCGGCCAGCGACCACGACATCGAGATCGTGGCCTTCAACGATCTCGGTGACGTCGCCACCATGGCTCACCTGCTCAAGTACGACAGCATCCTCGGCCGTCTGCCCTACGAGGTGCGGACCACCGACGACGGCATCCAGGTCGACGGCAAGACCATCAAGGCACTCGCCGAGCGCGACCCGGGCAAGCTGCCGTGGAAGGAGCTCGAGGTCGACGTCGTGGTCGAGTCGACCGGCTTCTTCACCAAGGCCGCCGACGCCCGCCGGCACGTCGACGAGGGTGGCGCCAAGAAGGTCATCATCTCCGCACCGGCCAAGGGTGAGGACCTCACCGTGGTCCTCGGCGCGAACGACGCGGCCTACGACGGCTCGCAGACCGTCATCTCCAACGCCTCCTGCACCACCAACTGCCTGGCGCCGCTGGCCAAGGTCCTGCACGACGAGTTCACCGTCGAAAAGGGCCTGATGACCACGATCCACGCCTACACCCAGGACCAGAACCTGCAGGACGGCCCGCACAGCGACCTGCGCAGGGCCCGCGCCGCCGCGCTGAACATCGTGCCGACCTCCACCGGCGCCGCGAAGGCCATCGGCCTGGTGCTCCCGGAGCTCAAGGGCAAGCTCGACGGCTTCGCGCTGCGGGTCCCGGTGCCGACCGGCTCGGCCACCGACCTCACCGTCACCCTCGGTCGCGAGACCACGGTCGACGAGGTCAACGCCGCGTACCGCAAGGCAGCCGACGGCGCGCTCAAGGGCATCCTGCGCTACAACGAGGACCCGATCGTCTCCGCCGACATCGTCACCGACCCGGCCTCCTGCATCTACGACGCGCCGCTGACCAAGGTCATCGGCAACCAGGTCAAGGTCATCGGCTGGTACGACAACGAGTGGGGCTACTCCAACCGGCTCGCCGACCTGACCGCGCTCGTCGCCTCCAAGCTGTAGGGAAATCAGGTGAAGACTCTCGACGACCTGCTCGCCGAGGGTGTGTCGGGTCGGCGCGTGCTGGTGCGTGCCGACCTGAACGTGCCACTCGACGGGCAGACGATCACCGACGACGGCCGGGTGCGCGCGTCGCTGCCGACCATCCGCCGGCTCACCGAGGCCGGCGCCCGGGTCGTGGTCACCGCGCATCTCGGCCGGCCGAAGGGCGCGCCCGACCCGAAGTTCTCGCTGCGCCCGGTCGCCGCGCGGCTCAGTGAGCTGCTCGCCGCGCCGGTGGCGCTCGCGGCCGACGTTGTCGGCGCGTCCGCGAAGTCCACTGTGGACGCGCTGGCCGACGGCGCGGTCGCGCTGCTGGAGAACATCCGGTTCGACCCGCGCGAGACGTCCAAAGTAGACAGTGAGCGGGCGGCGTTCGCCGGCGAGCTGGTCGCGTTGGTCGGCGACGGCGGCGCGTTCGTCTCCGACGGGTTCGGCGTGGTGCACCGCAAGCAGGCCTCGGTCTACGACGTGGCCACCCTGCTGCCCGCCTACGCCGGCGGGCTGGTGCTCGCCGAGCTCGACGTGCTGCGCAAGCTGACCGACGCCGCCGACCGCCCGTACGTGGTGGTGCTCGGCGGGGCCAAGGTCTCCGACAAGCTAGCGGTGATCGAGTCGCTGCTGCCGACGGTGGACAAGCTGCTCGTCGGCGGCGGCATGTGCTTCACGTTCCTGGCCGCCAAGGACCTGGGCATCGGCGACTCGCTGCTCGAGGCCGACATGGTCGACACCTGTCGGCGGCTGCTGGCCGACGCGGGCGACAAGATCGAGCTGCCGGTCGACATCGTGGTGGCCGACGACTTCTCCGCCGACGCCGACACCCGGACCCTGCCGGCCACCGAGCTGCCGGACGGCTGGAAGGGCCTGGACATCGGCCCGGACACCGCGCGCGCCTACGGCGCGATCCTGGCCGAGGCCGGCACGGTGTTCTGGAACGGCCCGATGGGCGTGTTCGAGCTGGCGCCCTTCGCCGCCGGCACCAAGGTCGTCGCCGAGTCCATTGTGGACTCGAAGGCCTACGGCGTGGTCGGCGGCGGCGACTCGGCGGCCGCGGTGCGCGCGCTCGGGCTGCCGGAGGACGGCTTCTCGCACATCTCAACCGGCGGCGGCGCGTCGTTGGAGTTCCTGGAGGGCAAGCCCCTCCCCGGCATCGAGGTACTGGAGCGCACATGAGTCGTGGCGTGTTGATCGCCGGCAACTGGAAGATGAACCTCAACCACCTCGAGGCCATCGCCCTGGTGCAGAAGATCGCCTTCTCCCTGCCGGAGAAGTACTTCGCGAAGGTGGAGGTGGCGGTGCTGCCGCCGTTCACCGACATCCGCAGCGTGCAGACGCTCGTCGACGGCGACAAGCTCAAGCTCCGCTACGGCGCGCAGGACCTGTCCCGGTACGACTCCGGCGCCTACACCGGCGACGTCTCCGGCCCGATGCTGGCCAAGCTCGGCTGCTCGTATGTCACCGTCGGGCACAGCGAGCGCCGCGAGTACCACGCCGAGACCGACGAGCTGGTCAACGCCAAGGTGAAGGCGGCGCTCAAGCACGACATCGCGCCGATCCTGTGCGTCGGCGAGCCGCTGGCGGTGCGTGAGGCGGGCGACCACGTCGCGCACACCACCGACCAGCTGATCGCCGGGCTGAAGGGCGCCAAGACCGAGCAGGTGGCCAAGGTCGTGTTGGCCTACGAGCCGGTGTGGGCCATCGGCACCGGCCGGGTGGCCACCCCGGCCGACGCGCAGGAGGTCTGCGGCGCGTTGCGGGCGCGGCTCGCGGAGAAGTACGGCGAGCAGATCGCGAACGACATCCGGATTCTGTACGGCGGTTCGGTCAAGTCCGGCAACATCAGCGACCTGGTCAAACAGGACGATATCGACGGCGCGTTGGTCGGCGGCGCCAGCCTGGACGCGGAGGAGTTCACCAAGCTCAGCGCCATGGCCGCCGGCGGTCCGCTGCCCTGATTTCGCCGGTTCGACGGGATTGTTCACCTGGTCGAATATTTGCCATGAGTGGTGTGGGGGTGGGTGAAACGCTCCGCGACCACCAGGTAACCTGTGTATTCACCGCGTGCCGCGCGGGCACCGCGTCGACAGCGAGGATGACATGGTTCTAGGTCTGCAGATTGGTCTGATCGTCACCAGCCTGCTGCTGATCCTTCTGGTGCTGTTGCACCGCGGTCGAGGCGGCGGTCTTTCGTCGCTCTTCGGTGGGGGTATGCAGTCGAGCCTGTCCGGATCGAGCGTCGCGGAGAAGAACCTCGACCGCTTCACGCTTCTCGTCGGCTCCATCTGGCTGATCTGCGTGATCGGTCTTGGCCTGCTCATCAAGGTCGCCTGAGCCGATAGTCACTTTCTTGGTGCGGGAGCCCCGCACCTGTTCTCCGCATTGGGGTGTGAGAGTCAATGGCCGGTGGTAGTGCGATTCGAGGTACTCGAGTCGGCGCTGGACCAATGGGCGAGTCGGAGCGGGGTGAGTCCGCTCCTCGCCGTCGAGTTTCCTACTGGTGTGCCAACGGGCACGAGGCGCGCCCGTACTTCTCGCTGGACGCCGAGGAGCCGGAGTCGTGGGACTGCCCGCGCTGTGGCCTGCCCGGCGGCCGCGACGAGCAGGAGCCGCCGAAGGCGCCGCGCAACGAGCCCTACAAGACGCACCTGGCCTACGTGAAGGAGCGGCGCTCGGACGCCGACGGCGAGGCCATTCTCGCCGAGGCGCTGGCCAAGCTCCGCAAGCAGCGCGAGGGCTGACAACCAAGCTGGTCGAAGGCCGCCCTCGGCAGGTACGTGGGCGGCCTTCGCCGTTGACCAGCCTGGTCAGCCGGCCAGCGGGTAGGTCGCCGAGACCCGGAAGCCACCCTCGGACGTCGGCCCGGCGGAGAACGTCCCCCCGAGCAGGCCGGCCCGCTCCCGTAGGCCGATCAGCCCGTGCCCGCCCGACGGTAATGACGGCTGCCGGTTGCCCGACCGCTCGTTGCGCACCTCGACCACCAGCGTGTCCCGCTGCGCGGTGACCCGCACCGACGCGTGCGCGCCCGACGCGTGCTTGCGCACGTTGGTCAGCGCCTCCTGCACCGTCCGGTACACCGCGTGCGAGACCGAACGGGGCAGCCGGGACGGCTCGGCGGCCATGTCGAGCGCCACCGGGACCGACTCGCTGCGGAAGTTGCGCACCAGGTCGCCCAGCTCGTCCAGGCCGGGCTGGCCGCTGGCGGTGTCGTCGCCGGACCGGAGCACGCCGACCAGGTTGCGCAGCTCCTCCAGCGTGCGCGTGGACAGCTCGCGAATGGTGGTCGCGGCCGCCTTCGAGTCGTTGTCCGCGGTCGCCACCTGCAGCGCGCCCGCCTGCATGGCGATCAGCGTGACCTGGTGGGACACCACGTCGTGCATCTCGCGCGCCAGTTCAGCGCGCTCGGCGGCGCGCACGGTCTCCGCGTACAGGGCCTTCTCCCGCTCCCGGCTGGTGGCCAGCTCGCGGATCCGGCGGGACAGCTCCTGACGCATGGTGATCAGCAGCCCGATCGCCACCGGCATGCCGGTCACGATCACGCCCCAGATCACGTGCAGCGCGTGCTCCTGCCAGGTCAGCGCGAAGAACTCCGGCAGCGGCCAGCGGATGAAGTAGCACAGGAACACCAACAGGAACCCGACCACCAGCTGCCAGTTCCAGCCACGCCGCTTGGCCAGCGTGCCCAGCGCGACCATCGCCGCCAGCTGGGACCAGCCGGTCAGGAAGCCGGGCACGGTCACCAGCACGGCGATGAACGGCACGTGCCGGCGCAGCACCATGGCCGCGACCGCGGCCCCGGACAACCACAGCGAGTAGCCGGGAGCGTCCGGGGGGATCACCAGCCACACGTCGAGCACGGCCAGCACCACCGCGAACACGTCGGAGGCGATGTTCTTCGCGCGCTGACTGGTTCGGATCGCGCTGAGCCCGCGTGGCAGCGCGCGCGCGACCAGACGTGACCTGGGGATGAGCCGGAACTCGTCCGACCCCAACAGCGGGGTGACCGGCTGGGCGACCAGGGGAGACCCTCCTTGCTCGGTTCGTGCCTGCTCGGCAGGCACGTCCATGGCTGGCCAGGCATACTCCGGTGAGCTCGCGCGTTGGCGTGGCAACTCGGCCTCGACAGACACGATAGGTCGGTGCTCGGCCGGTTGTTCCTGTTGCCGTGGCGACATAGGTCGGCCTCCCTCCGGAACTGCCCCGTGTCAAGTAAAGACAGGAGTATCGTCCGGACGGGACGATTCATTACAAATATGTGTGCCGGAGCAAATCACCAGTTGCCGGACACCCGGCGGCGATTACCCCAGGTGAGCGGCGGGCAGGCCGGGAACCTTGGCTCCTGCGGCCGTGTCCAGCAGCCAGAGGGTGCGGCCCCGGCCGCGCGCGCCGGCGGCGGGCAACGCCACCTCGGTCGCGCCGCCGAGCGCGGTCGCCACGGCGTCGGCCTTGCCATCGCCGGTCGTCATCAGCCAGACCTCGGCGGCCTGCCGGATCGCGGGCAGCGTGAGGCTGACCCGGATGGGCGGCGGTTTCGGACAGTCGCGCACGGCCACGACCGACCGCTCGGTCTCGAACACCGCGGGGGAGTCCGGGAAGATCGACGCGGTGTGCCCCTCCTCGCCGACGCCCAACATGCACACGTCGAACGCCGGCGCGGGGTAGCCGCCCGGAGTGGCCGCGGCGGCCAGTAGGCGCGCGTACGCCGCGGCCGCGGCCTCCGGGTCGTCGCCGAACTCGCCGTCGGACGGGGCCATCGCGTGCACCCGCTCCTCGACGACCGGCAGGTGATCCAGCAGCGCGGCGCGGGCCTGGGTCTCGTTGCGCTCCGGATGCCCGGCCGGCAGGAACCGCTCGTCGCCCCAGTAGAAGTCCACCCGTGACCAGTCGACCGCGTCCCTGGCGGGGGCCGCGCGCAGCTGCTCGAGCACCGCGGTGCCCGTGCGTCCGCCGGTCAGCACGACCGACGCCGTGCCGCGCGCGGCCTGGGTGTCGACGAGACTGGTGACCAGCCGGGCCGCCGTGGCCGAGGCCAACAGCGCCTGGCTGGGGTAGATGATCGTCTGGGGCGTGCCGCTCACGAGCCTGCCTTGGCCTTTGTCGGTGCCGCTTTGGCCGGCGCGGCCTTCGCCGGCTTCTTGGCGGCGGGTTTCCTGGTGGTCGCGGCCGTCGGCCGGGCCCGGCGGTCGACCTTGCCGAGCGAGCGCAGCGCGGACTCGTAGATCTCGTCCGCGTCGAGCCTGCGCAGCTCCTCGGCCAGGCAGTCGCGCACCTGCCGGCGCTGCAACGCCACCCGCCGCGGCGGCTGGCCAGGCTGGTTCAGCTCGCCGACCGCCCCGTCCGGGCGGCTGAGCACGACCGAACCGGACCGGCGCGCCAACTCCACCGACACGATGCCCGGACCGGACCTGGCCTTGGTCCGGTGCACCGGCAGCCGCAGCCGGGCCGCCAGCCACGCCGCCAGCAGATCGGCCGACGGCGAGTCGGCCTCCCCGGTGACCGTCGCGGCCACGACCCGCTCGTAGGGCGGCAGGTCGAGTGCCGCGGCCAGCAGCGCCCGCCACAACGTCAGCCTGGTCCACGCCAGGTCGGTGTCGCCATCGGCGTAGGACTTCGCCCTGGACTCCAGCGCCCTGGTCGGGTGCCGGTCGGCGGCCGCGTCGGTGATCCGGCGGGTGGCGAGCTTGCCGATCGAGTCCTCGGAGGGCACCGCCGGCGCCTCGAACGGCCACCAGGCCACCACCGGCGCGTCCGGCAGCAGCATCGGCACCACACACGACGCGCCCTCGCTGGCCAGCGGGCCGTACAGGCGCAGCACGATGACCTCGCTCGCGCCGGCGTCGCCGCCGACGCGGATCTGCGCGTCGAGCCGCGCCGCGGCCTTGCGGGCGCCGCGGGCCAGCACGATCACCCGGCACGGGTGCTCGCGGCTGGCGTGGTTGGCCGCGTCGATGACGTCCTCGGTGCGCTCGCTGTCGTCGGTGACGATCACCAGGGTCAGCACCCGGCCGATGGTGTACGCGCCGCCCTGCTCGCGCAGGTGTACGAGCTTGCTGTTCACCTGTGAGGTGGTGGTGGCCGGTAGGTCGATGATCACGGGCGCCTCCAGTGTCGGCCGGTGCGGGCAAGCATCTCGGTGGCCGAGTCCGGCCCCCAGGTGCCCGCCTGGTACGGCTCGGGACGGCCCGACGAGCGCCAGGCGTTGATGATCGGGTCGAGGATCTGCCAGGACCGCTCGACCTCGTCGTTCATCGGGAACAGCGACGGCTCGCCGAGCAGCATGTCCAGGATCAGCCGCTCGTAGGCCTCCGGCGAGGACTCGGTGAACGAGTGCCCGTAGCTGAAGTCCATCGAGACGTCGCGCACCTCCATGGTCGCCCCGGGGACCTTGGAGCCGAACCGCATGGTCACCCCCTCGTCCGGCTGCACCCGGAACACCAGGGCGTTCTGGCCGAGCTCCTCGGTGGAGGTGTCGTCGAACGGCAGGTGCGGGGCGCGCTTGAACACCACCGCGATCTCGGTGACCCGCCGGCCGAGCCGCTTGCCGGTGCGCAGGTAGAACGGCACACCGGCCCAGCGGCGGGTCTCGACGGCCAGGGTGATCGCGGCGAAGGTCTCGGTGATCGAGTCCTTGGCGAAGCCCTCCTCCTCGAGCAGGCCGGGCACCTTCTGCCCGCCCTGCCAGCCGCCGGTGTACTGGCCGCGCGCGGTGGTCTCGGCGAACGGCTCCACCGGCTTGGTGGCGTTGAGGATCTTGGCCTTCTCCGCGCGCACCACCTTGGGGTCGAAGGAGATCGGCTCCTCCATGGCCACCAGCGCGAGCAGCTGCAACAGGTGGTTCTGGATCACGTCCCTGGCCGCGCCGATGCCGTCGTAGTACCCCGCGCGGCCGCCGAGGCCGATGTCCTCGGCCATGGTGATCTGCACGTGGTCGACGTAGTGGCTGTTCCAGATCGGCTCGAACAGCTGGTTGGCGAAGCGCAGTGCCAGGATGTTCTGCACCGTCTCCTTGCCGAGGTAGTGGTCGATGCGGAACACCGACTCCTCGGGGAAGACGTCGTTGACGATGTCGTTGAGCTCCTTGGCGCTGGCCAGGTCGTGCCCGAAGGGCTTCTCGATGACCACCCGCCGCCACTCGTCCTGCGCCGGCGCGGCCAGCCCGGTGCGGGCCAGCTGCTTGACCACCACCGGGAACGCGTCCGGCGGGATCGACAGGTAGAACGCGTGGTTGCCGGCGGTGCCCCGGACCTGGTCGAGGTCGGCGATCGTCTTGGCCAGGTTGTCGAAGGACGCGTCGTCGTCGAAGGTGCCCTGCACGAACCGGCAGCCCTCCGCGAGCCGGTCCCAGACCTGCTCCCGGAACGGGGTGCGGGCGTGTGCCTTCACCGCGTCGTGCACGACCTCGGTGAAGTCCTCGTCTGCCCAGTCGCGGCGGGCGAAGCCGACCAGCGAGAAGCCGGGCGGCAACAGGCCCCGGTTGGCCAGGTCGTAGATCGCCGGCATCAGCTTCTTACGTGACAGGTCGCCGGTGACCCCGAAGATCACCAGCCCACACGGGCCAGCGATGGTGGGCAGCCGCTTGTCCCGCTCGTCCCGCAGCGGGTTCTGCCAGGTGCGCGTCAACGGCCAACCTCCTGAACGGCTGTGACCAGATGGGCGAGTCCGGCGGCCCGGTCGGTGAAGTGCAGCCGGAGCACCGGGCGGCCGTGGTCGATGAGTACCTGTCCGTCGCCAAGCGCCTGCGCCTGTTGCAGCGTGCCCAGCGTGTAGGGCCGGCCGGGCACCGCCAGGTCGTCCTCGGCCGCGCCGGTGATCTGTAGGAACGCCCCGTTCTGGTGGCCGCCCTTGTGGTACTGCCCGGTGGAGTGCAGGAACCGGGGGCCCCAGCCGAACGTGGTCTGCACGCCGGTGCGCCGCGCCAGCTCGGTGCGCAACAGGATCGCCGACGCGTCGGCGATCCGGTCGAGGTAGACCTGGATCGCCAGGTAGCCGGCGTCCGGTACGGCGTCGAGGAAACCGCGCAGCGCGTCGCTGATGGTGGTCGTGCCGGGCGGCAACGGACTCGGCGAGTAGACCTCGATCGGACCGTCCACAAGGGAGGGCGCGGCCGGGTCGGTCGATGGCGAGTCGAGCAGTGAGCGGGCCGCCTTCTTGGCCGCCTCGACGTCGGGCTGGTCGAACGGGTCGATCCCGAGCAGCCTGCCCACGATCGCGGTGGCGAACTCCCACAACAGGATCAGGCCGCCGAGCTTGCCGTCGGTGGACAGCATGGTCGCGTCCCCGGCCGGCCCGATCGCGACCCGCGTGGCGTCGTCCTTCGCGTCGGCGAACCCGGGACTGTCCTGGCTCTCCACCACCACCGGCAGCAGGCCGGTGCCGTCCTTGCCGGTCGACTCGGCGATCAGCTGCTCGGCCCACTCGCCGAACCCGGTGATGCCAGAGCCGGTGTCGGCCAGGACGACCTTCTCCGCGCCCCGGCCGTGTGCCGCGGCCAGCGCGGCGGCCAGGACCAGCGCCGGGTTGGCCGGTGAGTCGGCGGCCAGGTCGGCGGCGGTGAGCTCGGCGTCGTCGAGCAGTTCCTTCGGGTCCGCGCCGGCGAGCCCGGCGGGCACCAGCCCGAACGCGGTCAGCGCCGAGTAGCGCCCGCCGACGTTCGGGTCGGCGAGGAACACCTTGCGGTAGCCCGCTTCTCGCGCCGCCGTGGCCAGCGGTGAGCCGGGGTCGGTGACCACGACGATGCGCGACGCGGCGTCGATCCCGTTGGCGGTGAAGGCTTCGGTGAAGATCCGCCGGTGGCTGTCGGTCTCCACCGTGGACCCCGACTTCGACGACACCACCAGCACGGTGCGGTCCAGGTCGCCTTCGAGTGCGTCGGCGACCTGGCCGGGATCGGTGGTGTCCAACACGGTCAGCGGCACGCCCGCGGTGTTCGTGATGACCTCCGGGGCGAGCGAGGACCCGCCCATGCCGGCCAGCACGACCCGGTCGACGCCCTCGGCGTGCAGCTCACCGCGCAGCGCGGCGATCTCCCCGAGCAGCGGGCGCGACGTGCGGTGCAGCGAGGTCCAGGCCAGCCGGATGGACGCCTCCTGCTCGGCCTTCGGTCCCCAGAGAGTGGCGTCCTGTGCCATGAGCCGGGAGGCGACCTTGTCCGCCACCAACTGTTCGATCAGCGGTGCGGTCTCGGCGAGCAGGCGCTCCTCGCCGGACTCCGGTTGCCCCGCCGGCTGTTCCACGGTCATCTGTTCAGCTCAGCTCCCTGCCGAGGTCGCGGCCTTCAGCTGCCCGCTGACGGATTCGAGCAGCTCTTCCCAGGACTTCTCGAACTTCTGCACGCCCTCGTTCTCGAGGACGAGGAACACGTCGGTGATGTCGATGCCGACCGAGGTCAGCTTGTCGAACACCGCTTGGGCCTCGCTGGAGGTGCCGGTGACCGTGTCGCCGCGCAGTTCGCTGTGCTCGGCGACCGCGTCCAGGGTGGCCTCCGGCATGGTGTTCACCGTGTCGGCGACGACCAGCTCGTCGACGTACAACGTCGGCGAGTAGTCGGGGTTCTTGACCCCGGTCGAGGCCCACAGCGGGCGTTGCGGGCGGGCGCCGTCGGCGGCCAGGGCGGCCCACCGCTCGCCGGCGAAGAACTCCTCGAACGCCGCGTAGGCCAGCCGCGCGTTGGCCACGGCCGCCTTGCCGCGCAACGCGCGCGCCTCGTCGGTGCCGATGGCGTCCAGCCGCTTGTCGATCTCGGAATCCACCCGGGACACGAAGAAGGACGCGACCGAGACCAGCGTGGCCACGTCGTGCCCGTTGGCCTTGGCCTGCTCGAGGCCGGCGCGGAAGGCCGTCATCACCGCGCGGTAGCGCTCGACGGAGAAGATCAGCGTGACGTTGACGCTGACCCCTTCGGCGAGCGTGCGGGTGATCGCCGGCAGGCCGGCCTCGGTGGCCGGGATCTTCACCAGCAGGTTGGGCCGGTCGACGGTCTTCCACAGGTCGAGCGCCTCGGCGACGGTCCTGTCGGTGTCGTGCGCCAGTCGGGGGTCGACCTCGATCGACACCCGGCCGTCGACCCCGCCGGTGGCCTGCCAGACGTCCCGGAACAGGTCGCAGGCGGTGCGGATGTCGGTGGTGGTGATCTCCCGCACGGCCGCGTCCAGCGAGGCGCCCCTGGCGGCCAGCTCGCGCACCTGGTCGTCGTAGTCGGCCGCCTCGGCCAGTGCCTTGGCGAAGATCGTCGGGTTGCTGGTGACGCCGACGACGTGCTTGTCGCGCACCAGTCCCGCGAGGTTGCCGGAGTCGAGCCGGCGCCGGGACACGTCGTCCAGCCAGATGGACACGCCGGCGTCGGCGAGCTGAGCCAGTTTGTCTGTCATGATGGGGTTTCCAGTCGGTTGAGGGAGCGGCGGGCGGCCGACACGACCGCTTCCGGGGTGAAACCGAACTCCCGGAAGAGGGTCTGGTAGTCGGCCGACGCGCCGAAGTGCTCGATGGAGACGATCTCGCCGGCGTCACCGACGAACCGGTGCCACGGTTGGGCGATGCCCGCCTCGACGGCCACCCTGGCGCGCGCCGACGGCGGCAGCACGCTGTCACGGTAGGCCTGATCCTGGGCGTCGAACCATTCCACCGACGGCATCGAGACCACTCTGGTGGCAACGCCGTCGGCCTCGAGGATCTTCCGCGCGGCCACCGCGAGCTGGAGCTCGGAACCGGTGGCGATGAGCACCACCGCCGGCTCGCCGGCCGACTCGCCGGCGAGCACGTAACCCCCGCGGCGCACGCCGTCGGCGGCCAGCTCCCTGGTGCCGTCGAGCACCGGCAGGTTCTGCCTGGTGAGCGCGAGCCCCACCGGGTGGTCGGACTGCGCGAGCAGCGCGAGCCAGGCGGCCGAGGTCTCGTTGGCGTCGCCCGGCCGGACCACCGCGAGGCCCGGGATCGCCCGCAGCGCCGCGAGCTGCTCGATGGGCTGGTGGGTCGGACCGTCCTCGCCGAGGCCGATCGAGTCGTGCGTCCAGACGTAGGTGACCGGCAGGCCCTGCAGCGCGGCCAGTCGCACCGCCGGGCGCATGTAGTCGCTGAACACCAGGAACGTCGCGCCGTAGGGCCGGGTCGGGCCGTGCAGCACGATGCCGTTGAGGATGGCGCCCATGGCGTGTTCGCGGACGCCGAAGTGCAGCGTGCGGCCGTAGGGATGGGCGTTCCACGCCTTGGTGGCCGCGCTGACCGGGCCGAACGAGTCGGCGCCCTTCATGGTGGTGTTGTTGGACTCCGCGAGGTCCGCGGAACCGCCCCACAGCTCGGGCAGCGCGTCGGCCAGCGCGCTGAGCACCTCGCCGGAGGCCTTGCGGGTGGCCACGCCCTTCTCGTCCGGGTCCCAACTGGGCACCCGGTCGGCCAGGCCGTCCGGCAGCCGGTATGCGGTGGCCCGCTCGAGCAGCGCCGTGCGCTCCGGGTTGGCCCGCGACCACTGGTCGAAGGTGACCTGCCAGGCCGCGTGCGCCTGCTTGCCGCGCTCGGCGACCATGCGGGTGTGCGCGAGCACCTCGTCCTCGACCACGAACCACTGCTCAGGGTCGAAGCCGAGGATCTTCTTGACCGCGGCGACCTCGTCCTCGCCCAGCGCCGAGCCGTGTGCCTTGCCGGTGTTCATCTTGTTCGGCGCCGGGTAGCCGATCACCGTGCGTAGCAGGATGAACGACGGGCGGCTGGTCTCGGCCTTGGCGGCCTCGACCGCGGCCAGGATCGCGGTGACGTCCTCGCCGCTGTCCACGACCTGGACGTGCCAGCCGTAGGAGGTGTAGCGGGCCGCGGTGTCCTCGGACAGCGCGATGGTGGTGTCGTCCTCGATGGAGATCTTGTTGTCGTCGTAGAAGACGATGAGGTTGCCCAGCTCCTGGCGGCCGGCCAGCGACGAGGCCTCCGCCGAGATGCCCTCCTCGATGTCGCCGTCGGAGCAGATGACGTAGACGTGGTGGTCGAAGACGCTCTGGCCGGGACTCGCGTCCGGGTCGAAGAGGCCTCGTTCCCTGCGGTTGGCCATGGCCATGCCGACCGCCGACGCGATGCCCTGGCCAAGCGGCCCGGTGGTGATCTCCACGCCCCTGGTGTGGCCGTGCTCGGGGTGGCCCGGGGTCAGCGAGCCCCACTTGCGCAGGGACTTGATGTCCTCGATCTCGAGCCCGTAGCCGCTCAGGAACAGCTGGAGGTAGAGCGTGAGGCTGGAGTGGCCGGCGGAGAGCACGAAGCGGTCGCGGCCGATCCAGTCCGGGTCGCCGGGGTCGTGGCGCAGGACGCGTTGGTACAGCGCGTAGGCCAGCGGAGCGAGGCTCATCGCGGTGCCGGGGTGGCCGTGACCGGCGTGTTGGACGGCTTCCGCGGCCAGGACGCGAACCGTGTCGACGGCTCGCTTGTCCAGGTCGGTCCAGTCGTCCGGAGTCCGCTGTGTGGTCAGGCGGGTGAGTTCGTCTGTACTGATGGACACGGAGTCAGGCTCCCCATTTCCTCGGTGTTTTCAAACCTGCGAGCGGCCCCGTGCCGTTCATGATCCACGGGGCGTCTTTCCTCGTAGTCCCTCGTCAGGGACAGCCTAGCCAAGCGACCCGACAACGGCCGTTCATGGTCACGCGGCTACCATTCGGGAGCGTTGCCGAACTGACCATGAGGAGCTACATGCCGCCGGTGAGCGTCGCCCACGATGCCTCTCGTGGCACGCGTCGTCGCCGCAGAGACGTGCTGCTGGCGTATGTCGCGCTGACCAAACCGCGGATCATCGAGCTGCTGCTGGTCACCACCGTGCCGGCCATGATGCTCGCCGAACGCGGGATCCCGTCGCCGTGGCTGGTGTTCGCCACGCTCTTCGGTGGCACGATGGCCGCCGGCTCGGCGAACGCGCTGAACTGCGTCGTGGACGCGGACATCGACGCGGTGATGAAGCGGACCTCCACGCGGCCTCTGCCTCGGCATCAGGTTCCTCCACGGCATGCGTTGATCTTCGGGGTCGTGCTCGGCGTGCTGTCCTTCGCCTGGCTGTGGCCGACGACGAACCTGTTGGCCGCCGGGATGGCGGTAGGCGCCATCCTCTTCTACGTACTGATCTACACATTGGTTCTGAAAAGGCGTACCGCGCAGAACATCGTGTGGGGCGGCGCGGCCGGGTGCATGCCCGTGGTGATCGGCTGGTCGGCGGTCACCGGCGGGATCGAGTGGCCCGCGCTGGTGATGTTCGGGGTCATCTTCTTCTGGACGCCGCCGCACTTCTGGGCGCTGGCGATGAAGTTCAAGGACGACTACGCCAGGGCGGGCGTGCCGATGCTGCCGGTGGTGACCACCGCCGACCGGGTTGTCCGGCAGATCCTCACCTACTCCTGGGTGATGGTCCTGTGGACGCTGCTGCTGGTGCCGGCGGCCGGCTGGGTCTACGCGACGTTCGCCGTGGGGGTCGGCGGCTGGTTCCTGGTGGTCGCCCACCGGCTGTACGCCGCCGTCCGGCGCGGCGAACCGGGCAAGCCGATGAAGCTGTTCCACCTGTCGAACACCTACCTGACCCTGGTCTTCGTGGCGCTCGCCGTCGACTCGGCACTGTCCCTGCCCGTGCTCCTCTGATCACGGCTGGTTGACATCGCGGACACCCGCTCAATACCTTCTGGTTATTGAACCTGGAGGTGATGGAATGGTCGCCACGCTCGATCGGCTCGACGCCACCTTCGCGGCCCTCGCTGACCCCACCCGACGGGCCATCCTGGTCCGCCTGGCCAAGGGTGAGGCCTCGGTCAAGGAACTGGCCGCCCCGTTCGACATGACCCAGCCCGCCATCTCCAAACACCTCAAGGTGCTCGAACGCGCCGGTCTCGTCTCCCGGGGACGCGACGCCCAACGCAGGCCGTGCCGGCTGGAGGCCGGCCCGCTGCGGGAGGCCACCGAGTGGCTGGTCGGCTACCGCCAGTTCTGGGCCGAGAGCCTCGCGAGCGAGTTGGCCACGGTGCTCGACCGCCGCTAGGAAGCGGCCGAGTGGGCGTTCACCGCGGCGATCAGGTCGGTCACGTCCGCGTCGTCGAGGGACTCGCGGATGTGTTGCCACAGCATGAGGTTCGTGGCCGCCCAGCGGGAGTAGGTGGCCGCGGCCTCCGGGTTGTAGAAGTAGTAGCCCTCGTCGTGCTTGTGTTGTTGCTCACCGACGATCTTGTCCGCCAGCTCGCGCAGGGTGATGCCGTTCTCCGCCAGGTACCGGTGGGAGAGCATCACCGGGGTCACCGGCAGGGCCTTGAACAACGTGTCCGCGTCGGAGAGCGCCTGCGCCTCCACGGAGATGTCCGGGCCGCGGTTGGCCATCTCGGCCTCGACCACGATCCGCTCGATCCAGTCGACGGTGCGCGTCTCGATGCCGGCGTTGGCGAGGAGACCGCCGCGTAACTGCCCGCCGGCCGCGGCGGGGGAGTTGCGGCGCACCAGGTAGTTCACGTCGTGCACCAGCGCCGCGGTCTCGACCACGCTCACCTCGGCCCCGTTGGCCCTGGCGAACTGCACGGCCTTCGATCTGACGAAGCTGACGTGATGCCAGCCGTGGAACGGTAGTCGCTTGGCGAAGCGGGCGCACAGCCTGCGCACCTGTGCGTCGACGATGGTCAGTGCGGCAGCCTGGATCGCGGGCACGACGGCACGCACCGTTGCGGCGTTGTCGGTCCTCATCAGCCCTCCCCAACAACCGTGCCTCCGGCAAGGTTGGTCTGGCTGATGGTAAACGCCGCACACGGCCGCTGTCTTGCCTGCGCGCTCCTCTCTCCCGCCGGGGAAGGCGGATCTACAGCCGACTCGTCAGCTGTTCCAACCGCCGTTCCACCGGCACGTGGCGGTGGCTTTCCTTGGTTTCCGGGTCGTAGGACAGGCTCCACGGCACGACCTCACGTGACTTCACCAGGAATGTCATCGTGAGGTCCGCTGCCCGGGGGATGCGGTGGAAGTCGCTCGCCAGCAACGAGTCGGTGGCGCCGACCGGGCACGGCCTGCTTTGTTGCAATTCGGTAGACCCGATCATCTCCGTGGCCGGATTGATCGTCGCGGTGTAGCGCTCGTGGAGGTAGCCACCGCGCAGGATGGTCGTACAGAAATGGTAACGGTGGTTGTGCACCGAGTCGGCGTAGCCTGCTCGCCAGTCCCGTTGCTGCTTGTACTCGTTGAGCCAGAACGTGAACGGCTCGTCGGCCACATCCCGCAGACACCACGCGAAGTGCGTGGTCGTCTCCCGGGACCGTTTGGCGATCACGTCGGCCTGGTCGTTCGGTAGTTCGAGCAGGTGGTGTCTCAGGTTCATGCGTAGTCCTGGCTGCTCGGCCCAGGTCGCGAACCACTTGTCGACGTGGTCCCAGTGTGCGACCAGGTCGAGGTCGGCATTGTTCAGCTGTGCGGCCAGCTCGCCCAGGGCGGAAACCCGTAACGGCACGGCGATCAGCTCCCCAACTCGGCGACGACGGAGAATTCCCGGAGGAAGGTGTGGAACTCGTTGATCAGGTCCAGGAAGTTCTCCTCGGTAAGTTTCGTGCCGGTGATCTGCTCGAACTGCGCGATGAACTCGTCGCGCGTGCTGTTCGGGGTGATCACCAGGTGATGTGCGTATGGCGACGCTGACATACGGCCGAACTCGGTGCGTTGCATGTTGTAGATGAACGACCCCTCGGAGAACCGCAGCGTGCGCGGGTACTCGTTGGTCGATCTGGCGTCGCTGTAGAGCGTGACCCACACGCTGCCGTCGAAGATCTCCACCCGGTCGATCGGCGGGTCGGAGATCACCGAGACCTCCATCCTGGTGCACCTGCTCCTGGCGAGGTACAGGCCGACCAGCCCGATGCGGATCTCCTCGTGCAGCCGGGCGTTGATCGTGTCGTGGTCGACGTCGGCTGCCGCGTGCCGGATCAGGTAGCGCGCGCGGCCGCTGATCCCGGACAGGTTCCGTGGATCGGAGACCACGGCACGGAACTCCCACTCCGAGCGCGACAGCAACAGCCGGGCGGCCGCGTGTCGGCCGGAGAAGCCACGGAACAGGTACTGCCGGGTAGCCTGCAGATCCTGCATCATCAACCGATTGAAGGCGGGATCAGGCTCGGCGGTCGGTTCGAAGACGTGCGTGGGGAAGAATTCCCGGTTCATCGATCGGTACTCGGCGGACAGGTCACGCAGTGCCTGGCGGCTCTCTTCGATGAGTGGCGTGAGCATGGCCCGCTGGGACGCGGTCGCGGTGATCAGGGTCTGGCCGAAGCCGACGATCGCTGAGACGAGGGTGCCGGTGGCCATCGCGGTGACCAGGTTCTTCCCGGTACCGGCAGCCATGGCGCTCGACGCGATCATGGTCAGGCCCGATGTCACCAACAAGATCAGGAGTAGGAGGCCGGTTCTAGTCCAGAAGATCTCTTGAATCGGGTTCTTGCGGAGGCCATTGCCGTCCGCTGACAACGCGCATCACCTCCCCGGTGGAGCACTCTGAATGCTCTGCGTATTCATGTGAGTGCGGTGAGTTACTCTACCGCTGTGTCGGCCTGGGAGATAGGGGCGAAAAGGGTGACCTGTCCCCGTTACCGTCAGCCCCTGATCGGGGCTGATACCCGCCCTCTAAGCTCGCCAACCATGCGCAACGTGAGCAAACTCCTCATCGTCGTGGCGGCGGCAGCGCTGGCCGTCAGCGGCTGCGTCAGCCAGGACAAGGCCTCGGACCAGCCGCCAGGGGACACCCAGTCGTTCGAGGCGCCGGCGGAGTCGGAACCCTCGGAGACCGAGCCGACCGAACAGGCCGGGACCGAGGCCAGCGGGCCGGCCTGCACCGCCGCCGATGTCGTAGTCGACGGCGCCGCCGGGCAGAAGCCGACGATCACGTTGCCGGACACCTGCTCGCCGCCGACCGAGCTGGTCATCGAGGACCTCACGCCCGGCACCGGCCCGGAGGCCGCCCAGGGCTCGACCGTGCTGACCAACTACCTGCTGATGACCTGGTCGGACGGCCAGGAGGTGGACACCTCCTTCGGCAAGCAGCCCTTCCCGGTGGAGAACGTCGGGGCGGCCCGGGTCATCGCCGGCTGGAACGAGGGCATGGTCGGCATCAAGCAGGGCGGCCGGCGACTGCTGATCATCCCGCCGGAGCTCGGCTACGGCGAGCAGGGCCAGCCGCCGGTCCAGCCGAACGAGACGCTCGTGTTCGTCGTGGACGCGGTGCAGGTCACGGCCGCCTGACCCACCATCACTGACCGGGGGTCGGCGGATCAGCCGGGGATAAGCAACAGCTTCCCCGTGGTCCGCCGGCCCTCGAGGTCTTCGTGGGCCCTGCGCGCGTCCGCGAGCGGGTAGCGCCCGCCGACGCGGATCTTCAGCCGGCCGGCGGCGATGGCCGCGAACAGCTCGTCGCAGCGCCAGCGGAACTCCTCGGGGGTGGCGATGTGGTGGGCCAGCGTCGGCCGGGTGAGGAACAGCGAGCCGCCCGCGTTCAGCCGCTGCGGGTCCACCGGGGGCACCGCGCCGCTGGACGCGCCGAAGAGCACCAGCGTTCCCCTCGGCGACAGACACCGCATGCTGCCGTCGAAGGTGTCCTTGCCGACCCCGTCGTACACCGCGGCCACCCCGACCCCGCCGGTGAGCCGCGCGACCTCCTCGACGAAGTCGGACTCGGTGTAGCGGATGATCTCGTCCGCGCCCGCCTCGGTGGCCAGCGCCGCCTTCTCCTCGGTGGAGACGGTGCCGATCACCTTGCCGCCACGGGCCTTCACCACCTGGACCAGCAGCAGGCCCGCCCCGCCCGCCGCCGCGTGCACGAGCACGGTGTCCCCCGGCTTGACCGGGTAGGTGGAGGTGACCAGGTAGTGCGCGGTCAGGCCCTGCAGCATGGCCGCCGCCGCGGTCTCGTCGTCGATCCCGTCCGGTACCGCGGCCGCCGACCTGGCCGGCACGACCGCCTGCCCGGCGTAGGAGCCGGGCACGTCGCTCCAGGCGACGCGGTCGCCGACGGCGAAGCCGGTGACCTCCGCGCCGACCTCGGCGACCACCCCGGCACCCTCGAGGCCGAGGGTGAACGGCAGCTCCCGCTCGTACATGCCCCGGCGGTGGTAGGTGTCGATGTAGTTCACGCCGGCGGCCCGGACGTCCACGAGTAGCTCGGCGGGACCGGGCTTTGGCGCCTCGATCGTCGCGAACTCGAGCACGTCCGGTCCGCCGGTGCCACGAACCACGATTGCGTCAACCACGATGATCCTCCGCCATGATCCAGGGAACCTCCCCGGACCCTAGCGGGTCCGCTTGGCCGCCAGCCGCTCCGGTTTCGGCCAGCGGACGTCGGTCGCCCAGCCGAACTTCTCCAGGATCCAGATGACGCGCGCGGAGATGTCGAGCTGACCACGCAGGACCCCGTGCCGGGCGCCGGTCGGGTCGGCGTGGTGGGAGTTGTGCCACGACTCGCCCATGGACAGCAGGGCCAGCGGCCAGAAGTTCGCGGCCTTGTCCCGGCTGACGAACGGCCGGGAGCCGACCATGTGGCAGATCGAGTTGACCGACCAGGTGATGTGGTGCAGGAACGCGATGCGCACCAGCCCGGCCCAGAAGAACGCGGCGACCGCGCCGCCCCAGGACATCGTGATCAGGCCGCCGAGCAGCGCGGGCAGCAGCAGACTGGCCAGCGTGATCGGCAGGAACAGCCGGTCGACCATGCGGATGTCGCGGTCGGCGAGCAGGTCGGGGGCGAACCGTTCGGCGTTGGTGATGTCGCGCTCGAACAGCCAGCCCATGTGCGCGTGCCAGAAGCCCTTGGCCAGCGCGCGGGCGCTGGTGCCGTAGCGCCACGGCGAGTGCGGGTCGCCCTCCCGGTCGGAGAAGGCGTGGTGGCGGCGGTGGTCGGCGACCCAGGCGATGACCGAGCCCTGGGCGGCCAGCCCACCCGCCACGGCCAGCGCGATCCGCAGCGGCCGGTTGGCCTTGAAGGCGCCGTGGGTGAAGTAGCGGTGGTAGCCGACGGTCACGCCGAGCGCGGACACCAGGTAGAACCCGGCGGCGATGCCGATCTCGGTCCAGCCGAGGCCCCAGCCCCAGGACAGCGGGACGGCGGCGATGAGCGCGACGAACGGGACGAGGATGAACAGCTTGACGAGGAAGGTCTCCGGCAGCGTGCGGCGACGGCCGATCAGCGGTTTGGGTCCTGGCGGCTTTTCGCGTCTTGGCGAGAGTGTCGATGTGATGGTTCGGAGACCTCGTAACTCGGCCGGGACGCCGGCCTGTCAACGTACCTACGGTTACGTAGCCGTAGGTTCAGTCCCCACGTTAGGTGCTCAACGGCTCCTTCGCCACTGACGGCGTGGTGGTCCGGACGCCGCACCACAGCGAAGCGGTGGCCACGACCACGCACATCGCGCCAAGCACGTGCAGCGAGACGAGCAGTTCCGGGACCCCGGTCCAGAACTGCACGAGCCCGATCGAGCCCTGCGCCACCACCACGGCGAGCAGCGTCCGGTAACGCCGCCACGGGGGGTTGGTCGTGCCACGCAACCACACGCCGATGAGCACCAGGGAGCCGAGGAAGGTGTAGAGCATCGCGGCGTGCACGTGGGCCAGGGTCTCCACCGGCAGGTCGAGCCGGGGGGTGTCCGGGTCGCCGCCGTGCGGCCCGGCGCCGGTGACCATGGTGCCGGTGAACAGCACGCCGACGAGCAGCCCGGTCGGCACGTAGAGCAGCTTCGAGCCCTGCCCACGCGGCCGGTCGTCCCTGGGCACCGCGTGCACCAGCAGGGTCGCGAGCCAGACCATCACGGTGGAGGCGAGCAGGTGCACCGCGACCGACCACCAGAGCAGGTCCAGCAGCACGGTGGCCCCGCCGATGCCGGCCTGCACCACGACCCCGATCGGCATGGCCGCGGCCAGGCGCAGGTACCGCTTGTCGCGCGGCTGGTGCCGGTAGGCCAGCAGGAACGCGACCGCCGCGATCAGCCCGACGACCGTGGTGAACAGCCGGTTGCCGTACTCGATCCACTGGTTGAGCGCGGCGAACTCGGGATGGTCGACGGGCACCATGCTGCCCGGGAAGCACTGTGGCCAGGTCGGGCAGCCAAGGCCGGACCCGGTCACCCGGACGATGGCGCCGGTCATGGCGATCAGGGCCTGGGTGACGACCACCGAGATCGCGACGCCGACCTGGAGGCGGTAACTGGGCGCGGGCAGCCGGTCGATCCGGGCCTTCAACGGTGCGAGCAACACCGCACGATCGTATGGAAGGCCCAGCCAAGCAGTCCCGGAGGGCCAGGAACACGCCCCATGCCCTGAATGAGGCATTGGCGACGCTCATCGTCCCGAATGAGGCATTCAGGGCGGTTTCCCCAACCGGACCACAACGGCACAGGTCAGTGGCCCCCGGATCTGCCGCTGTGCGCTAGGAGAGCTTGGTGGTGCGGGTGGCGAGCAACGCGGCGACCGCGCCCCAGCCGACGAGCGTGCCGAACACCGACCAGCCGGGGACCGCGCCGTCCACCAACGCGGTGTGCATGCCCTCGGCCAGCGCGCCCGATGGCAGGAACGGCACGATGTCGGCGAGCGGGCCGGGCATCGAGGTGGCCGGGATGACCACGCCGCCGGCCAGCAGCAGGACGAACCAGACCAGGTTCGCCAGCGCCAGCACGACCTCGGCCTTCAGCGCGCCGCCGAGCAGCACGCCGAGCGCGCCGAAGGACAGCGTGCCGAGCACCACCAGCAGGATCGCCCAGCCGATGCCCGCGACCGACGGCGACCACCCGAGCACCGCGGCCACCACGCCGATGACCACCAGCTGCACCGCCACCACCACCATGGCGGCGCTGGTCCGGCCGGCCAGCAGCAGCCAGCGCGGCAGCGCGGTCGCCGCCAGGCGCTTGACCACGCCGTAGCGGCGGTCGAAGCCCAGCGCGATGGCCTGGCCGGTGAACGCCGAGGACATCACCGCGAGCGCGAGGATCCTCGGTGTCACCGAGTCGATCCTCGGCTCGGGCAGGGCGAAGATCTCCAGCAGCGTCAGCCCGGCCAGCAGCGCGAGGGGGATCAACAGCGTCAACAGGATCTGCTCGCTGTTGCGCAGGGTCAGCATCGCCTCGGTGCGCGCGTGGGTGGCCAGCATCCGGCCGATCCGGCCGCGACCGGGGGCCGGGGTGAAGGTGCCCGCAGGGAACTGACTCATCGCAGTTCCCGGCCGGTGAGTTCGAGGAAGACGTCCTCCAGGCTGCGGCGGCCGACGTGCAGTTCCTCGGCCAGCACGCCCTGTTGGGCACACCACGCGGTCACCGCGGAGACGACCTGCGGGTCGATCCGCCCGGACAGCAGGTACGCGCCGGGCGGCTGCTCGTTGATCCGGCAGTCGTCTGGCAGCGCGGCGCACAGCTCGCTGGTGTCCATCCCGGGACGGGCGCGGAAGCGCAGCTGGGCCGCGCCCTCGGCCTCGGCGGTCAGTTGGCGTGGGCTGCCCTGGGCCACGACCCGGCCGTGGTCGATGATCACGACGTGGCTGGCCAGTTCCTCGGCCTCCTCCATGATGTGGGTGGTCAGCAGGACGCTCACGCCGTCCGCGCGCAACGCGGCCACCAGCTCCCACACCAGCCTGCGGGCCTGCGGGTCGAGCCCGGCCGTCGGCTCGTCGAGGAACACCAGCTCCGGGCGGCCGACCAGCGCGCAGGCCAGCGACAGCCGCTGCTGCTGGCCGCCGGAGAGCCGCTTGAACGGCGTGCGGGCGACCGAGCTCAGGCCGAGCACGTCGATCAGCCACGCCGGGGAGAGCGGGTTGGCCGCACACGCGGCCACCAGCGCCAGCATCTCCGCCGCGCGCACCCCGGGGTAGGCGCCGCCGCCCTGGGGCATCATGCCGACGCGGGGTCGCAGGCGCTCGCCGTGCACCGCCGGGTCGAGGCCCAGGACGCTGACCGCGCCCGCGTCGCGCCGTTGGAAGCCGGCGCAGATCTCCACCGTGGTCGTCTTGCCGGCGCCGTTGGGGCCGAGCAGCGCCAGTACCGCGCCCTGGTCCAGCCGCAGGTCCAGGCCGTCCACCGCTGGGGTCGCGCCGAAACGCTTGACCAGTCCCGAGACGTCCACGGCGGGGACGGACGTGCGTGCGCTCACGACGGTAAGGCTATGACGTGCGGCTGGCGGGCTGGTCGGCGGCATCAGGACCCCGATCGGGTGCCGGCGTTCTCCGCAACCGGGGGGAGGCCGGGATGTGCCGGCGCACCAACACCAACGCCACCACGACGACGAGCACCGCGCCGACGTAGGCGTAGGGGAGTTGGTAGGTGCGGCCGTCGAAGGTGCTGCCCGTCGGCGGCAGCGCGACCGCGAACCCGGCGCTGATCACCGTCGCCATCGTGCGGAACCGGATGTTGCCGGCGGCGACCGCCAGCGGCAGCGCGGCCCACAGCAGGTACCAGGGCTGCACGGTCGCGCCGAACACCAGCACCGCGCCCAGCGCCGCGCCCAACCCGATCATCGGCCGCAGCCGCCAGCGGAAGCTGTCCAGCAGCAGCTTGGCCGCCAGCAACGGGCCGAGCAGCGTGCCGACCATCCGGCTGACGGTGATCGCGGCGTCGATGTGGTTGCCGAGGCCGAGCATGATGCCGAGGCCACCCGCGCCGAAGCCGAGCGCGGTCATCGGCGCCATCCACGACTTGATGGCGTTGGCCGTGTTCAGCGTCATGGTCCAGCCGAAGCCAAGGCCGCTGCCGAGCGAGGTGATCGCCAGCACCGCGAGAAAGATCACCATCAGCGCGCCGGCGGTGGCGAACAGGTGCTTCCACCGCCCGCCGAGCCGTCTGGCGATCATCACCCCGAGGAAGCCAAGCGCCAGCGCCGCCGGGATCTTCACCGCGGCGCCGAGCGTGATCACCGTGGCGCCGATGCCGTACCAGAGCAGCTCGCCAGGCTGCCAGGGCGGGAACGGCCCGCTGGGCCGGACACGCGGCATCCGGCGCAGCGCCAGCTCGATGCCAACGAGCATCAGCCCGATCGCCAGCGCCTCGTTGTGGATGCCGATCACCAGGTGGAACAGGACCAGCGGGTTGGCCGCGCCCAGCCACAGCGCGCTGACCGGGTTGATGCCGAAGCGCCTGGCCAGCCGGGGCAGCGCCCACACGATCATCGCGAAGCCCACCAGCGCGAGCACCCGGTGCAGCGCAACGCCGAGCACCACGTGGTCGCCGGTGGCCCAGTTGATCGCCCGGCCGACCACGATGAACAGCGGTCCGTACGGCGATGGCGTGTCCCGCCACATCGTCGGCACGCCGTCGGTCAGCGGGTCGTCCAGGCCGAGGCCCTGCGCGGGCCCGACGGTGTACGGGTCGAGGCCGCGGGCGGCGATCTCACTCTGCGCCAGGTAGCTGTAGACGTCCTTGGAGAACATCGGCACGGTGAACACCAGCGGCGCGGTCCACATCAGCAGCGTGCGCGCCATCTGCGGCAGCGAAACCATCCGGTCGCGGCCGGGCAGCGCGAGCCGGCCGAGCCCGAGCCAGGCGAGCACGACCATGAACACGCCGATGAACGCGATCGTCAGCGACACCGTGGTCATCCGGCTGAAGATGCCGAACACCGGGATCCGCCACACCGGGTTGAGCACCGGCGCCGCGCCGGCGCCGAGGGAGCCGACGGCCAACAGCAGCGCGCCGACCGTGCCGAACCGCCGGATCACGTCCAGCTGGCGCCGCTCACGGCCGTCAAGAGCCCCGGTGGAACGCCTGTCCACGCCTGTACCCACCGTGTCTCCCACCACCACGTTGGGGAGCGTAGCGATGAGGATCGGTGGTGACTCCGCTCACCTCACACTGGAGCGTCTTTGCCCTGCCCAAGGAAATAAGACACACTGGTGTTGTGAAATACGAGCAGCTGGCCGAGGGCCGCACCAGACATGGTGTGGCGCGGTTGCTGCTGGAGGAGGGCCCGATCACGGCGGCCGCGGTCGCCGAGACCCTCGGGCTGAGCCCGGCGGCCGTCCGCCGGCACCTCGACACGCTGGTCGCCACCGGTGAGGCCGAGTTCCGCGACGCGCCCCGGCGCGGGCAGCGGGGCCGAGGACGACCAGCCAAGCTGTGGTTACTCACCGAGACCGGACGGGCCGGGTTCGGCCACGCCTACGACGACCTCGCCATCGCGGCGATCAGGTTCGTCGCCGAGGGCGGGGGCGAGCAGGCTGTCCGGGAGTTCGCCAAGCGGCGGGTGGCCTCCATGGTCGACCGGCACCGGGCGTCGATCACCGATCGGGACGGGCCGGCCGAGCGGGCCAAGGCCCTCGCGACCGCGCTCACCAGGGAGGGATACGCTGCGTCGACGCGGCGGGTCGGGACAGGGGAGCAGCTGTGTCAGCACCACTGTCCGGTCGCCCACGTCGCCGCCGAGTTCCCCCAGTTGTGTGAGGTCGAGACGGCGATGTTCGCCGACCTGCTCGGCACCCACGTCCAGCGCCTGTCGACCATCGCGCGCGGCGACGCCGCGTGCACCACCCACGTGCCACTCAGCGGAACCGAACCCGCTGACCAGGCACCTCCGACCGCTCCCACCACGACCGAAGGGACGCCTTCATGACCACCGCCCCGGAGCGCGCGGGCTCACCGCCGCTGACGCAGGAGGAGACGCTTGCCTCGATGGGCAAGTACCAGTTCGGCTGGGCGGACTCCGACGTCGCCGGTTCGAGCGCCCAGCGCGGCCTGTCCGAGGCCGTCGTCAGGGACATCTCCAGCAAGAAGGACGAGCCGGAGTGGATGCTCGAGTCCCGCCTCAAGGGTCTGCAGCTGTTCGACCGCAAGCCGATGCCCAACTGGGGCGCCGACCTGTCCGGCATCGACTTCGACACGATCAAGTACTTCGTGCGGTCCACCGAGAAGCAGGCCCAGAGCTGGGAGGACCTGCCGGAGGACATCAAGAACACCTACGACAAGCTCGGCATCCCGGAGGCCGAGAAGGCCCGGCTGGTGAGCGGCGTCGCCGCCCAGTACGAGTCCGAGGTGGTCTATCACAAGATCAACGAGGAGCTCGAGAAGCAGGGCGTGATCTTCCTCGACACGGACACCGCGCTGCGTGAGCACCCGGAGCTGTTCGAGGAGTACTACGGCTCGGTCATCCCGCACGGGGACAACAAGTTCTCCGCGCTCAACGGCGCGGTCTGGTCGGGTGGCTCGTTCATCTACGTGCCGAAGGGCGTGCACGTCGAGATCCCGCTGCAGGCCTACTTCCGGATCAACACCGAGAACATGGGCCAGTTCGAGCGGACGCTGATCATCGTCGACGAGGGCGCCTACGTGCACTACGTCGAGGGCTGCACCGCGCCGATCTACTCGTCGGACTCGCTGCACTCCGCGGTCGTCGAGATCATCGTGAAGAAGGGCGGCCGCTGCCGCTACACGACCATCCAGAACTGGTCGAACAACGTCTACAACCTGGTCACCAAGCGCGCCAAGGCCGAAGAGGGCGCGACCATGGAGTGGATCGACGGCAACATCGGCTCCAAGGTCACCATGAAGTACCCGTCGGTGTTCCTGATGGGCGAGCACGCCAAGGGTGAGGTGCTCTCGATCGCGTTCGCCGGCGAGGGCCAGCACCAGGACGCGGGCGCCAAGATGGAGCACCTCGCGCCGCACACGTCCTCGACGATCGTGTCCAAGTCGGTGGCCCGCGGTGGCGGCCGGACCTCCTACCGAGGCCTGGTGAAGGTCGCCAAGCGCGCGCACCACTCGAAGTCGACGGTGAAGTGTGACGCGCTGCTGGTCGACCAGATCAGCCGCAGCGACACCTACCCGTACGTGGACATCCGCACCGACGACGTGTCGATGGGCCACGAGGCGACGGTGTCCAAGGTCAGCGAGGACCAGCTGTTCTACCTGATGGCCCGCGGCCTGACCGAGGACGAGGCGATGGCGATGGTCGTACGCGGCTTCGTCGAGCCGATCGCGCGCGAGCTGCCGATGGAGTACGCGCTTGAACTGAACCGGCTCATCGAGCTGCAGATGGAAGGGGCCGTCGGCTAAATGACGTCCGTCGCACAGACACCGCACTCACACGGCGCGGTGGTTCCCAAGGCGTCCAGGGCCGAGCACTTCGTCTCCTTCGATGTCGAGGCGTTCGAGGTCCCTGGCGGGCGCGAGGAGATCTGGCGCTTCACGCCGATGAAGCGCCTTCGCGGCCTGCATGACGGCACCGCGGGAACCCCGGCCGAGCTGACCGTCGAGGTCGACGGTCCGGACGTGACCGTCGAGACCGTCGGTCGTGACGACGCGCGCCTTGGCACCGCCGGCACCCCGGGCGACCGGGTCGCCGCGCAGGCCTACTCGTCGTTCACCACCGCCACCATCGTCACCGTGCCCAAGGAGGTGCGGGCCGGCGTCACCACGGTGTCGGTCACCGGCCCCGGCCAGGACAAGGTCGCCTACGGCCACCTCCAGGTGCGCGCCGAGCAGTTCGCCGAGGCCGTGGTCGTGCTCGACCACCGGGGCAGCGGCACTGTCGCGGACAACGTGGAGATCGTCGTCGGCGACGGCGCGAAGCTCACCGTGGTCAGCGTGCACGACTGGGCCGACGACGCGGTGCAGGTCTCGGCGCACCACGCCCGGCTCGGCCGGGACGCCACGCTCAGGCACCACCTGATCTCGCTCGGCGGCGACCTGGTGCGGGTCAGCCCGACCGTGGTCTACGCCGCGCCGGGTGGCGACGCGGAGCTCAACGGCCTGTACTTCGCCGACGCCGGCCAGCACATCGAGCTGCGTACCTTCGCCGACCACGCCCAGCCCAACTGCAAGTCCAACGTCACCTACAAGGGCGCGCTGCAGGGCGACGGCGCGCGCACGGTGTGGATCGGCGACGTGCTGATCCGGGCCGCCGCGGAGGGCACCGAGACCTTCGAGCTGAACCGCAACCTGGTGCTCACCGAGGGCGCGCGCGCCGACTCGGTGCCCAACCTGGAGATCGAGACCGGCGAGATCGCCGGCGCCGGCCACGCCAGCGCCACCGGCCGGTTCGACGACGAGCAGCTGTTCTACCTGCAGGCCCGCGGTATCCCGGAGGGGGTGGCGCGCCGGTTGGTGGTGCGCGGCTTCTTCCACGAGCTGCTGATGAAGATCGGTGTGCCGGAGATCCGGGAGCGGCTGGAGGCGGCCATCGAGGCGGAGCTCGAGGCGGTCGGCGCATGATCCGCGCGTGTGCGCTGTCCGATCTGGACGACGGGAAGCCGTTCGGCGTCGAGGTCGACGGTGAGCCGGTCGTCCTGGTCCGCCAAGGGCAGACGGTGCACGCGCTGCGCGACGAGTGCTCGCACGCGACGCTCGCGCTGTCGGAGGGCGAGGTGACCCGCAAGGGCATCGAGTGCTGGCTGCACGGGTCGTGCTTCGACCTGCGCACCGGCGCGCCGTCCTCGCTGCCGGCCACCGAGCCGGTCGACGTGTTCCCGGTCGAGATCCGCGACGGTGAGGTCCATGTGGACATCACCACCACCACGAACTGAGCTTGACGAACTGAGCTAGGAGAAACGCACGACATGGCCACGCTGGAGATCAAGGGTCTGCACGTCTCGGTCGCCACCGACGAGACGTCCAAGGAGATCCTGTCGGGGGTCGACCTGACCATCAGGGCGGGCGAGACGCACGCCATCATGGGCCCGAACGGGTCCGGCAAGTCCACGCTGTCCTACGCGGTCGCCGGTCACCCGAAGTACACGGTGACCTCCGGTGAGGTGCTGCTCGACGGCGAGGACGTGCTCGCGATGACCGTCGACGAGCGGGCGCGCGCCGGGCTGTTCCTCGCGATGCAGTACCCGGTGGAGGTGCCGGGGGTGTCGATGTCGAACTTCCTGCGCACCGCGGCCACCGCGGTCCGCGGCGAGGCGCCCAAGCTGCGGCACTGGGTCAAGGAGGTCAAGGAGGCCATGGCCGACCTGGACATCGACCCGGCCTTCGCCGAGCGCTCGGTGAACGAGGGCTTCTCCGGCGGGGAGAAGAAGCGCCACGAGATCCTGCAGCTGGCGCTGCTCTCGCCGAAGATCGCGATCCTGGACGAGACCGACTCCGGGCTGGACGTCGACGCGCTGCGCGTGGTGAGCGACGGCATCAACCGGGTCCGGGCCGGTGGCGAGGTCGGCATCATGCTGATCACCCACTACACCAGGATCCTGCGGCACATCACCCCGGACTTCGTGCACGTGTTCGCCGGCGGCAGGATCGTCGAGTCGGGTGGTTCCGAGCTCGCCGACCAGCTCGAGGAGCACGGTTATGTCCGGTTCACCGGAAAGCAGGAGCCGGCCGCGATCGGCTGATCCGCGCTCTGGAAACGAGGTTCCCGAGGTGACCACCACAGCCGCACCCTTGGACGTCGAGACGATCCGCAAGGACTTCCCGATCCTGTCCCGGCTGGTGCACGGCGACAAACCGTTGGTGTACCTGGACAACGCGGCGACATCGCAGAAGCCGCGCCAGGTGATCGACGCGCTCGTCTCCTACTACGAGCAGCACAACGCCAACGTCCATCGCGGCATCCACACGCTGGCCGAGGAGGCCACCGCGCTGTACGAGGGCGCGCGGGACAAGATGGCGGCGTTCGTCAACGCGCCGAGCCGGGACGAGGTGATCTTCACCAAGAACACCTCGGAGGCGATCAACCTGGTCGCCAGGGTGCTCGGCGACGCCGGTCCCGACCACCGGGTCGGTGCCGGCGACGAGATCGTCATCACCGAGATGGAGCACCACTCCAACATCGTTCCCTGGCACCAGCTCGCGGAGCGCACTGGTGCGACGGTCAAGTGGCTGCCGATCACCGACGAGGGCCGGCTCGATCTGTCCACTCTGGACTCAGTGGTCACCGAGCGGACGAAGATCGTCTCGCTGACGCACGTGTCCAACCTGCTCGGCACGATCAACCCGGTCGACGTGGTGATCCGGCGGGCACGCGAGGTGGGCGCGCTGGTGCTCGTCGACGCGTCGCAGTCGGCGCCGCACCTGCCGCTGGACGTGGCCGCGCTCGGCGCGGACTTCGTCGCGATCACCGGGCACAAGATGCTCGGCCCGACCGGGATCGGCGTGCTGTGGGGCCGGGCGGCGCTGCTGGCCGAGCTGCCGCCGTTCCTCGGTGGCGGCGAGATGATCGAGCTGGTCACGATGGAGCGCTCGACGTTCGCCGCGGCGCCGCACAAGTTCGAGGCCGGCACACCGCCGATCGCCGAGGCCGTCGGGCTCGGCGCGGCCATCGACTACCTGACCTCGGTCGGCATGTCGGCCATCGCCGCGCACGAGCACGAGCTGACCGCCTACGTCATCGACCGGTTCGCCGAGGTCGACGGCCTGACGGTGATCGGCCCGAACACCGCGCTGGACCGGGTGGCCGAGGTGTCGTTCTCGCTGGCCGGTATCCATCCGCACGATGTCGGCCAGATCCTCGACGAGCAGGGCATCGCGGTGCGTGTCGGGCACCACTGCGCGCGGCCGGCGGTGGTGCGCTTCGGAATTCCGGCGACCACGCGGGCGTCGTTCTACCTGTACAACACGCGCGCCGAGGTGGACGCGCTGGTGACGGGACTGGCGCAGGTGAAGAAGGTCTTCGGATGAACATGGAGTCCATGTACCAGGAGATCATCCTGGACCACTACAAGAACCCCCATGGCCGGGGACTGCGTGAGCCGTTCGACGCGGAGTCCTTCCAGGTCAACCCGACCTGTGGGGACGAGGTGACGTTGCGGGTCGCGGTCGTCGGGTCGAAGATCGGTGACGTGTCCTACGAGGGCCAGGGCTGCTCGATCAGCCAGGCGTCCACGTCGGTGCTGACCGATCTGGTCACCGGCCGTACGGTCGAGGACGCGATGTCCACGATGGACGCCTTCCTGGAGATGGTGCAGGGTCGCGGCCAGGTCGAGCCGGACGAGGACGTGCTGGAGGACGGCGTGGCCTTCGCCGGCGTCGCCAAGTACCCGGCGCGGGTGAAGTGCGCGCTGCTTGGCTGGATGGCGTTCAAGGACGCGGTGTCCCGAGTTGAAGGAGTCTCGACATGAGCGAGCTTGCGAGCGAATCAATGTCACAGGGCGACCGCGAGCGGCTCGCCGGAGCCTGCGAGGGGGAGTCATGAGCACCGAGAGCACTACCGAAAGCGCGGAGCGGGGCGTGGAGTCGCTGCCGGAGCCGCCCGCGCCACGGGCGGACGTGGCGGCGGTCGACGACCTGGAGGAGGCCATGCGGGACGTGGTCGACCCCGAGTTGGGCATCAACGTGGTCGACCTCGGTCTGGTCTACGACATCCGGGTCGAGGAGGACAACACGGCCACCATCGACATGACGCTGACGTCGGCGGCCTGCCCGCTGACCGACGTGATCGAGGACCAGACCAGGTCCGCGCTGACCGCGGGCCCGGGTGGTGGCCTGGTGGACGACTTCCGGATCAACTGGGTCTGGATGCCGCCGTGGGGTCCGGAGAAGATCACCGACGACGGCCGCGAGCAGCTGCGGGCGCTCGGCTTCACCCTCTAGCTCCAGGAGTCGCAGGCCGACAGCTGGCGAGAGTTGAACCCCTTGTCCAGCCAGGCCGCCGCGTCCGGCGGAGCGTCCAGTTCGGACAGCCGGGCGCGGATCTCGTCGGTGATGTTGGCATCCACCGCGCCGCGACCGGTCATCGCGCCGGCCGCGATGCCGGCGAGACAGGTCGCCTGGCGGGCGATCCGCAGGTCGCGGTCCGCCACGTCGGTGATCTCCGCGTACAGCGGCCCGAGTCCGCCGGTCTCCAGCACCGCGCGCGCGTACTCCCGCAGGAACACGCCGAAGTACCGTCCCGGGTAGCGGTCGTTGCCCTCGACGTCGCGCAGGTACGCGGGTGTCATGTAGACGGTCCCCGCACACTGGGTCGCCGGCGCGGCCGGTTCCACCGCGCCGCAAGGGGTTTCCGTTGGTCCACTGTGGACTGTCTGGACCTCGACGGTCGGCGCCGGCAGTTCGGCGGCCGTCAGCAGCGCGCCGAACGCGGCGTCCGCGCACACCTTCGCCGCCTGGTAGAAGCCGACCTGTTCGGTGTCGGCCCGGTCGAACGTTGGCAGCGCGCAGGTCTGGTCGGGCATCGTGGCCGCCGACGAGGAGAGCGGATGCGCGGCCAGCTCGGCGTACGGTCCGGCGGGCGGGGCCGCGGTCGTGGTGGTCGGCGCGCCGGGTGGCGTCGAGTCGGTCGGCGGCGGCAGCCGCGGGATGTTCGGCGCGGCCGGGGTGCCGCTGACCCGGGTCAGCGGCGGGTTCACGGCGCGGACCGCCAGGCCGGCGATCAGGCCCACCGTCAGCATCACCGCCACGGTCACCCAGACGTAGTAGGCGGGGCGGCGCGGCTGCGGCGGGGGCGCCGGCGGCACGGGCATCGCGGGCGGCGGCGCCTGGAGCATGTCGTCCAGCCGCCAGCCGGCCACCGTCGGGCCGGTGGCCGCCGTCTCGGCGGCGAGCGAGACCGTCTGGTCGCCGGTTTCCAGGCCGGTTTCCACGGTCTGTTCCCCGGTCCGTTCGCCATCAGGTTCGCCGTCGGGTCTGCCGTCCGCCGGCGAGTCCGGTGCCGTCATGCCGCCCACCTTCCCGCGAGGAACTAGCCGGGAACCGTCTCGACCATGGCCCGCCGGTAGTTCTCGATCTTGACGCGGATGTGGTCCTGCTCCGCGCGCAACAGCTCGATCTTCCGGTTGATGTCCTCGTCGTGCTCCTCGAGCACCTGGAGCCGCTCGGCGATGGTCTCGTCGCCGCCGCGGGCGAGCTCGGCGAAGCGGACCATGCGGGCGATCGGCATGCCGGTCTCCCGCAGGCACCGCAGGATGCGCAGCCAGTTGAGGTCGTCCTCGGTGAACACCCGCCGGCCGCCGGAGTCACGCTCGATGTCGTCGAGCAGGCCGACGCGTTCGTAGTAGCGGAGCGTGTCGATGGTGAAGCCGGTCTGTTCGGCCACCTGGCCAGGGGAGTAGCGCCGCATTGCCGGGATTCTAGTCGGGTGGTCAGCGGTGCAGGACCATCGCGCGGCGCACCGCCGGGCTCGCCCGGCCGAACATGGTGGCCATGGCCGCGACCGTGCCGGCGAGCTGCTCGCGTTCGCTGAGGAAGGCCCGCTGCTGGTGTGCCGGCAGCGCGAAGAACAGCGCGAAGAACTCGGCCGTGCGGTCGGGCGGGAGCGCGAGCAGCGTGCCCAGCCCGGCCCGGCGCAACCGGTACACCGCCCGCGCGGCAGGCGACCACAGCACCCGCGGCACCGCCCGCCTGGCCCCCGCCGCCCCCGCCAGCTGGAGGCCAGAGGCGACGGCCGAGGCGACGGCGGGCGCGAGCCGCAGCGAGTCCGCCACGCTGTAGCCGGTCGCCGGGTGCACCAACCCGGCCGCGGCGCCGAAGGGGATCACGTGCGGGCGCGGAGCCGGGCGTGCGAGTGGGAGTCGCACCCGGTCCACGGGTGCGTCGCCGGGGTCGATGCCGTGGCGGGCGAGCCGGGCGCGCAGCCGGGCGCGCAGCTCGGCCATCCCGAGCCCTGGCCGGGCCGCGAGCGAGGTCTCCTCCAGCAGGACCCGGCCGTCGGGCAGCGGGATCGCGTAGAGAAAGGTCGCCGGGCCGGGCGCGGGCTGGCGCCAGTCCATGAAGACCGCCGCACCCGGCCCGAGCAGGGGCGCGGCCACCTCGGCGGCCACGACCACCCCGTAGGCGGTCTGCTCGGCGCGCCGCCGCCCATCGCCCGGCCGATGGGCGCCGGTCGCGTCGATCACCACCGCCGCGTCGCCGATCCGGTCGGCCAGCCGGCCGGTGTGCACCGCGACCTCCGGGTGGACCAGCCCGGCGCGCACGCTCTCGTTGTCCAGCACCGCGTACTCCCGGGGCAGCCAGCGCTCACCGCCGGCGTGCACCCTTGCCCGGGCCGTGGCGTACCGCGCTCCCGCCGGCAGCACCGACACCTCGTCGGCCCACATGCCGTAGATCGCCGGCCAGGGGGCGCTCGGCCGGGGCGCGACCAGCTCGGTGCGCAACCCCAGCCGGGCGCACGCCGAGGCCACCGCCAACCCGGCGGGACCCGCGCCCCCGACCAGTACGTCGATCATGCCCGCAGCCTAGAGTTGGCTCCGTGGGTGATCTCGCCGAACAGCGCGCGGCCAGGCGGTACGGGACCAGTGCCGGCGACCTGGCCGCCAGCCCGTTCCGGGCCGACCGCGACCGGATCGTCGCCTCGCCGTTCTTCGCCCGCCTAGGTGGCGTCACCCAGGTCGTCAGCGTCAGCGGGTCCGGCCTGCTGCACAACCGGCTCACCCACAGCCTCAAGGTCGCCCAGGTGGGCCGCGCCATCGCCGAGCGGCTGAGCGCCGATCCCCGGCTGGCGCCCGAGCTGGCCACGCTCGGCGGCTGCGACCCGGACGTGGTCGAGGCCGCCGGCCTCGCCCACGACCTCGGGCACCCGCCGTTCGGCCACCTCGGCGAGCAGGTGCTCGACCGGCTCGCCCGTCACCGGTTCGGGCTGCCGGACGGGTTCGAGGGCAACGCGCAGAGCGTCCGGATCGTCACCACCACCGACACCGGCGGCCCGAGCGCCACCGGCCTCGACCTCACCGCCGCGGTGCGCGCGGCGATGCTCAAGTACCCGTGGACCCGGCTGACCCATCCCGACCCACATCCGCGCCACCTGCAGGACCCGCCGCGCGGCGCCTCCGAGCCGGCGGCCGAGCAGGGCACCGGGTCGAGCAAGTTCTCCGTCTACGTCACCGAACTGGACGACTTCGCGCACGCCAGGGGCCCCTTCGCCGCCCGGATCGCGCCCTGGCAGCAGACCGTCGAGGCCTCGGTGATGGACATCGCCGACGACATCGCCTACGCCATCCACGACCTGGAGGACTTCCACCGCATCGGCGTCCTGCAGCACGCCCCGGTGGCCGCCGAGCTGGACCGCTGGATGGGCGCGGCGCTGGAGCTGGCCGAGCTCGGCGACGCGGTGCTGACCGCGCGTTCGCGCCGGCCGGGGTACTCGTTGGAGATCCTGCGCAGGCGGCTGCACCTGCGCGACTCGTGGATCGTCAACGACGACGCGTTCGTGGCGGCCGTGCGGCGGGTGCGCGCGGAGTTGGTGGACAACATGCTCACCACCCAGTTCGACGGCTCGGTCGAGGCCGAGCAGGCGATCGGCCGGTTCTCCGCCGGCTGGACCGCCCGGCTGATCGACGGCATGAGCGTGGTGCTCGACCCGCCCAACCGCGCCGGCCATGTGCTGCTGGGGTCCGCGCAGTGGCACGAGGTGCAGGTGCTCAAGTTCGTGCACCGGCGGTTCGTCCTGCTTCGCCCGGATCTCGCGCTGCACCAACGTGGTCAGGCCCGGCTGCTCACGTCGCTGGTGCGCGCGCTGGAACAGTGGCTGACCGACCGGTTCGAGTCCGACCGGCTGCCGCGCCGGTTGCAGGATCTGGTCGGTCTGGCCGAACTGGAGTACAGCGGGCTCGCCGCGACTGATATGTCCACTTTGGTCGGTGCGGTGGGCGAGTTGCCGCACGGCGAGGCCGGAATCCGGGAACTGGCCAGGGGACGCGCGGTGATCGATTTCGTCGCGTCGCTCACCGACAGTCAGGCCGCGTCGTTGCTGGACGCGCTGTCCGGGCGGAGCGCACAGCCGTGGTCAGACGCCTTCGTGCTGTAGTTCGTTAACAGCAGGCAATTGGTAACACACCGAGCGTTCGGTTCGGCCGAATGGCCGCTGTTGTGGGGATCGGTCGAACAATACGTTTAGCGCGGCCGGGGGCAACCGGTGTCGGTCCGTCGTGTGCGGGGACACGGCCCAGGATTCGCGGAGGATCCGTGCGCAAACCCACACACGCACCACGAAGACCACGAGCACTGTTGACCACGGCGGCGTGTCTGCTCGCCGTGGTGGGCCTGGCGAGCCCGGCGGCCGCCGCGCCACCACCGGAGGACACGGTGGCCGAGCGGGCGACGGCGAACGCGGCCAGGCAGATCGGCGCGTTGCAGGCGTTGAAGAAGAACGCGACCAAGGCCGAGACCAAACTGGACAGCAAGCTGTTGGTGGCGTTGAAGGCGCGCACCAACCGCGCCGCCACGGCCGCGTTACCCCGCCTGGAGAGCGGCCTGGAGGTGGCCGGCGACCGGACCTTGGTGGACATTCGCGCCACGGTCAGCCAGGACCTGCTCAAGGGCCTGACCACCGCGGGCGCCAGCCTCAAGTCGGTGTCCACTCGGTACGCCACGGTGCGCGCCGAGGTGCCGTTGTCCGCACTGGGCAAGGTCGCCGCGCGCGCCGACGTCCGCCAGATCGAGTCCGCCGGCGGGTTCCTGACCGCGCGCCAGCTCGACCAGAACGCCGCACCGGGCAAGCCGGAGTCCAAGGACGAGAAGGCCGCCAGGATCGCGGCCAACACCCGCGCCGCGCTCGCCGACCGGACCGGCCCGGTGAACAGCACCGGCGACCGGGCGCACAACGCGGACACCGCGCGCGAGCAGATCGGCGTCACCGGCGTCGGCGTGAAGATCTGCGCGCTGTCCGACGGCATCGACTCGCTGGCCACCTCGCAGGCCGCCGGCGAGCTGCCGGACGTCGACGTGCTGGCCACCCAGGCGGGCTCCGGTGACGAGGGCACCGCGATGCTGGAGATCCTGCACGACGTCGCGCCCAACGCCGAGCTCGGCTTCGCCACCGCGTTCAACGGGGACGCCAGCTTCGCGGACAACATCCGCGCGCTGCGGTTCGAGCTGGACTGCGACGTGATCGTCGACGACATCATCTACTTCAAGGAAGCCCCGTTCCAGGACTGGATCATCGCCCAGGCGGTGAACGACGTGATCGCCGACGGCGCGCTGTACTTCTCCTCGGCGGGCAACGAGGGCAACACCGTCGACGGGACCGCCGCGCACTGGGAGGGTGACTTCGTCAACTCCGGCCAGGTGATCGGCAAGTTCGCCGGCTACGCGCACGACTTCGACCCGTCGGCCAACACCCAGGTGCTGCAGCCGATCTCCGACGAGTCGTCGGCCAGCGTGCCGGTGCTGCTCAACTGGTCGGACCCGCTCGGCGCCTCCAGCAACGACTACGACCTCTACCTGCTGGACGCCGCGGGCAACGTGCTGGCCGGCAGCCAGGACTACCAGACCGGCACCCAGGACGCGCACGAGCGGGTGGACACCCCGCTGTTCGGCGGCAGCGGCCTGCGGCTGGCGATCGTGAAGTTCAACGGCGCCGACCGGTACCTGTCGCTCTCGGCGCTGCGTGGCCGGTTCGCCGACTCGGCGGACGGCCTCAAGGCGTTCAACACCCCGGGCGTGACGTTCGGCCACTCGGCGGCCAGGGGCGCGTTCAGCGTCGCGGCCGCACCGGCCGACGTGGCGTTCCCGCGTGATCTCGAGCAGGGTGACCCGCCCAACCCGCGCGGTCCGTTCCCCAACGCCTACGACGAGAACACCGCGCTCGAGCGGTTCACCTCCGACGGCCCCCGGCGGGTCTTCTACGAGGCGGACGGCACCCCGATCACGCCGGGCGACCTGAGCTCCACCGGCGGCGAGGTGCGCCAGAAGCCGGACATCACCGCCGCGGACGGCGTGGCGACCAGCGTCGACGGGTTCGAGCTGTTCTTCGGCACCTCGGCGGCGGCCCCGCACGCGGCGGCGATCGCCGCGCTGGTGCTGTCGGGCAACCCCGGGATCGACCCGGCGGAGGTCCGCGAGGCGCTGACCAGCACCGCGATCGACATCCAGGCGCCAGGGGTGGACGGGCGCAGCGGCCACGGCGTGATCCTGGCCGACCGCGTGCTCGCCTACACCGGGGCCAGCCCGCAGCCCTACGCGCGGGCGCAGGGCGTGACGGTGACGCCGAGCGACGGCGGCGAGTACCTGCACCCCGGCGACACCGCGACGGTGGAGCTGCCGGTGACCAACACCGGCGACGCCACCGCGTTGTCCACCAGCGTGGTGCTGACCTCGCCGACGCCCGGGGTGACCATCACGCCGAGGTCGCGCTCCTACGGCGCGATCGAGAAGGGCGCGCGGGTGACGAACTCGTTCGCGCTGACCGTGCCGGCCACCCATGTGCCCGGCGAGCCGCTGACGTTGTCGGCCAGGGTGACCTTCGCCGGCGCGTTCTCCCCGGTGACCTCGACGTTCTCGTTCGACGTCGGCGAGCCGTCGGACGTGACGGTCGACTTCGCCTACGCCGGCGCGCCGGTGGCGATCCCGGACGCGAGCACGGTCGGGGCGAGCGTGCCGATCCCGGTCAGCGGGGTCGGCCGGGCGTCGCGGCTGACGTTCTCGATCGACGGCACGACCTGCTCGACGGTGACCGGTGCGACCACCGTTGGGCTGGACCACTCCTACGTCTCGGACCTGGTCGGCCAGCTGACCGCGCCGTCCGGGGCGAGCGCGCAGGTGTTCGCCGGTGCCGGTGGCAGCGGGAACAACATCTGCCAGGTGGTGTTCGACGACACGGCGCAGACGCGGTTCTCGTCGCTGGGCTCCGCGTCCGCGCCCTACACCGGAACCTGGCGGGCCGACGACCCGCTCGCGGGTCTGCGCGCGGCACCGGTCGACGGGACGTGGACCTTCCGCGCCGTCGACCTGTACAGCCAGGACACCGGGTCGATCAGGTCGGTGGCCTTGCACCTCAACGGGTACGTCACGCCGTGACGTACTGAGCCCGGTTCACCAGGGCCGCCGCCGGTTCACCATGCCGGCGGCGGCCCTGTTTCGCATGCTGTCTACATTGGACGTCGTGGTATTCGGTGTCGCGGCGTGGGAGGTCTGATGGCCCACGTGCACGCGTCGGTACTGGTGCCCGCGTCGCCGACCCGCACCTGGGCGACCGCGGCCGACCTGTCCCGGTTCGACGAGTGGCTGACCCTGCACGACGGCTGGCGCGGTGAGGTGCCGGCGGAGTTGGGCGAGGGCACCACGCTGACCTCGGTGGTCGCCGTGATGGGCCTGCGCAACCGGGTGACCTGGCGGATCGAGCGGTACACCCCGCCGACCCGGCTGCGGATCTCCGGGCTTGGCGTCGGCGGCGTGCGGGTCACGCTGAACCTCGCGGTGCGCCCGGACGGCACCGACCGCGCCACGGTCACCGTCGACGCCGAGGTGACCGGCCGCCCGGTGCTCGGCCCGATCGGCCTGGCCATTGGCCGCGCCCTACGCTCCGACCTGCGCAGGTCGGTGGCCGCCCTGGCCGAACTCCTCAGCTGAACCAGCCCACGACGGCGTCGGTGTGGGCCCGCCGGCTCAGGCGAGGCCGCCGGTGGCGAGCATGCCGCCGTCCACCCGGACCGTCTCGCCGGTGATCCAGGACGCCTTGTCCGAGGCGAGGAACGCGACCAGCTCGGCCACGTCGCCCGGGGCGCCGAGGCGCTTCATCGGGTAGGCGGCCGCGGCCTGCTCCTCGTGGTCGGAGTAGAGCGCCTCGGCGAACTTCGTCTTCACCACCGCGGGCGCGACCGCGTTGACCCGCACCCCGGGGCCAAGCTGCCAGGCCAGCTCCTCGGTCAGCCGGATCAGCGCCGCCTTGCTCGCGCCGTACGCGGCGATCAGCCCGGAGGAGCGCAGCCCGGCCACCGACGCGATGTTCACGATCGCGCCGCCGTGCTCGGCCATCCACGCCTTCAACGCCAGCTGCACGTAGCCGAGCGCGGCCACGACGTTCACGTCGAAGATCTTGCGCACCGCGTTGAGGTCGGCGTCGGCCAGCGGGCCGAAGGTCGGGTTGATCCCGGTGTTGTTGATCAGCACGTCCAGCGAGCCGAACTCCTCGACCGTGCGCCGCACGACCCGCTCGCGGTCCTCGTCGTTGCCGGTGTTCGCCGCGATCCCGAGCACGCGCGCGTCCGGCACGGCCGCCCGCAGCTCCTGGGCCGCCGCCTCGATCTGGTCGGCCTTGCGGGAGGAGATCGTGACGGCCGCGCCGCCGCGGGCCAGTTCCGTCGCGATCGCGTGCCCAATGCCCCGGCTCGCGCCCGTGACCAGCGCGACCTTGCCAGTGAAGTCTGCAGTCATGGGCCAGACTCTAGCTAAGCGGTTGCTTAGTGCACGAGTGGTCCCAAACCGGTTGCCGGCCACCCGTACACTCGAGTGCGTGGTGGTTCGGACTGCCTAGGTGGCAGGTGGGCCTGTCGGTCACGGCCGACAGGCAGACCAGCCCTGCCCACGACCACTATCCCGGAGTCTCCGAAACATGATCACCGCCACGGACCTGGAACTGCGCGCCGGCACCCGCATCCTGCTCTCCGACACGACCCTGCGCGTCCAGCCGGGCGACCGCATCGGCCTCGTCGGCCGCAACGGCGCCGGCAAGACGACCACCCTGCGCGTGCTGGCCGGCGAGGGCGAGCCCTACGCCGGCGAGCTGCGGCGCGCGGGCGAGCTCGGCTACCTTCCCCAGGACCCGCGTGAGGGCAACCTGGACGTCTCGGCCAAGGACCGCGTGCTCTCCGCCCGCGGGCTCGACCAGCTGCTGCGCGAGATGGAGAAGGCGCAGTCGGCGATGTCCGAGCACGCCAGCGAGGCCGACCGCGATCGCGAGATCCGGCGCTACGGCAGGCTGGAGGAGCGGTTCGCCGCCCTTGGCGGCTACGCGGCCGAGAGCGACGCCGCGCGCATCTGCGCGAACCTCGGGCTCGCCGACCGGGTGCTCGCCCAGCCGCTGTCCACCCTGTCCGGCGGCCAGCGCCGTCGCGTCGAGCTGTCCAGGATCCTGTTCGCCGCGGCCGAGGCTGGCGGCGGCAACGGGTCGGGCACCACGCTGCTGCTCGACGAGCCGACCAACCACCTCGACGCCGACTCGATCAACTGGCTGCGTGGCTTCCTCAAGGGCTACAACGGCGGCCTCGTGGTCATCAGCCACGACGTCGAACTGCTCGCCGACGTGGTGAACAAGGTCTGGTTCCTGGACGCCGTGCGCGGCGTGGTCGACCTGTACAACATGGGCTGGCGCCGCTACCTCGACGCGCGCGCGGCCGACGAGAAGCGCCGTCGCCGCGAGCGGGCCAACGCGGAGAAGAAGGCCTCCGCGCTGATGCAGCAGGCGGACAAGATGCGCGCCAAGGCGACCAAGGCGGTCGCCGCGCAGAACATGGCCAAGCGCGCCGAGCGGCTGATCTCGGGCCTGGAGGAGATCCGGCAGAGCGACAAGGTCGCGCGGATCCGCTTCCCGGAGCCCGCGCCGTGCGGCAAGACCCCGCTCACCGCGGCCGGACTGTCGAAGACCTACGGGTCCCTCGAGGTGTTCACCGGCGTCGACCTGGCGATCGACCGGGGGAGCCGGGTGGTCGTGCTGGGGCTCAACGGCGCGGGCAAGACCACCCTGCTGCGGCTGCTCGGCGGCATGGAGGAGGGCGACGCGGGCGAGGTCCTGCCCGGCCACGGGCTGCGGATCGGCTACTACGCCCAGGAGCACGAGACCCTCGACCACGAGGCGACCGTCTGGCAGAACGTGCGACACGCCGCGCCGGACACGCCGGAACAGCAGTTGCGCTCGTTGCTCGGCACATTCCTGTTCAGTGGCGAGCAGCTCGAGCAGCCGGCCGGCACGTTGTCCGGCGGCGAGAAAACCAGGCTGGCGCTGGCCGGTTTGGTGTCCAGCGCGGCCAATGTGCTGTTGCTCGACGAGCCGACGAACAACCTCGATCCGGCGAGCCGGGAACGGGTGCTCGAGGCGCTGCACAACTACGCGGGAGCCGTCGTACTCGTCACTCACGACCCCGGAGCGGTCGAAGCGCTTGCACCCGAACGGGTGATCTTGCTGCCTGACGGTACCGAAGATCACTGGTCGCCGGACTACTTGGAACTCGTTCAGCTGGCCTAACGCGCCACGGACAGGTTCGCGACTTCATAGCTATTTTCGATCTCACCTGGCATTCCAGGCCTTGGTGTTCGATCATTGCCAAGGCAGGTGTTGTTCAGATACCTCCGTCACCACGCTACGGAAGGCGGACGACGTGGCTGATCTGAAGAAGGGCGCGCGGATCACCGGCACGACGCGCGACAAGCTGGCCGCTGACCTCAAGAAGAAATACGAGAAGGGCGCCAGCATTCGCGCGCTGGCCGAGTCGACGGGCCGATCCTACGGATTCGTCCACCGGGTGCTGTCGGAATCCGGTGTGACGCTGCGGGGCCGGGGCGGCGCGACGCGCACGAAGAAGAAGTAAACCCCTCAGGGTTGGGCTCCGCGGGCGTCGGGGTTCGCGACCAGATCGTTGGTCGGGCCCGCGGCCGTCCAGGCTGGTCCAGCTGCTCTTCCGAGGGAAGCGAACCCGATCGTCGCGCCGATCATCGCGAGTGGGTACACCAGATAGCCCCACCGCGTGGCCGGCGCGAGGATGATCGCCACGCCGATTCCGGTGGCGATCCGCAGCATCGCGTCTGCGGGATCCCTGGGGGGACGCAGTATCAGCCAGGCGGCGATCCCGCATGCCGCCGCGGCGAGCACGATGAGCGCCGCGGTGTGCCCGACTGTGCCAAGGGACGCGATCAGGTGTCCCGGCAGCGGGCTGGCCGCGGGTGAGCTGGCCATCCCGAGCCCTGCGGGGTACAGCAGCACGTGCTCCACGAACGACGCGGGATCCACCAGGAGCACGGGCAGGGTGATGACCGCGCACGCCGCGACGAGCGTGCCGAGGAACATGGTGAGCGCGCGTCCGCCTCGGCGGGCGGCGATCGCCACCGCGAGCACGGCCAGTGCCGGCAGCGCGGTCAGCTTCATCGTGAGTACCACCGCGCCCGCGATACCGGCGATGGCCGGTGGCGCGCGATACGCGAGCACGGTGGCGAGCACGATCAACGCGATCACCGGGATGTCGTCGCCCGCGACGACGATCGTGAGCAGGGTGAGTGGGCTGACCGCTGCCAACTGCACGGCCAGCACCGGGATCGGCGGCCAGCCGAGCAGGTAGCACGCCAGCGCGATGATCAGCACCGCGCCGACGGCGAACCAGACCCTGGCGTCGGTGAACGCGCCGTCGCCGAACAGCGCGCGGGGGAGCCCGAACACCGTCATCGACGGGCCGTAGGGCGTGTAGTCGTCCGGATGGGCCGCGCGCCCGAGCAGGGTCAGGTCCGGGTAGGGCGTGCCGTGGTCGAGCAGCAGCCTGGCCGAGCGCTCCACGACCCACACCTCGGGCTGGGAGGGGAACGACCACGGCCAGTCGCCCCACACGAAGCTCGGTGAGCGGCGGAAGATCAGCACCAGCAGCGGCACCACCCCGGCCAGCAGGCCCGCGAGCGCCACCGGCGTCCACCGGGAACAAAGCAGCCTCGAGCCCGCTGCCAGCCGGCCGCGCGAGACTAGGGCCAGGCAGGTGAGCACGGCGGCCACCAGGTAGCCAACCGACGCGAAGTTGCCCCAGACTCGATACCCGTAGAACTCGGAGAACAGCGCGGTACCCGCCGCGAAGAGCAGACTCACCAGGTAGATGAGCAGGTCGACGCGACGTGCTCGCTGCCCCGTCCGCTCCACGCGGGCAGGTTACCGATGGGCGCCTGGCTGTTCGCTCTCCGGGTAACGGGAAGCCCGGTGGGCCGGGTGACGTTGACCGATGCGGGGGAGAGAGAGGGAGTACGTGGAAGGCACGTGGCAGATCATGCGTGGCTCGATGCACGCGGCGGACGCACCGAAGGGGCTGCACAAGGGCACGATCAAGCGGGTGTACCGGTTCGCCGGGCCACACCGGGGCAAGCTGGTCGTGTTCCTGGCACTGACCGTGATCTCGGCGGTACTGGCGGTGTCCACGCCGTTGCTGGCCGGGCAGGTCGTGGACGCGATCGTCGGCGGGCACGAGGTGTCGCTGGTGGTGTGGCTCGCGGTGGCGATCGCGGGGGTGGCCGTGCTGGACGCCGGGCTCGGCCTGGCCGAGCGGTGGCAGTCCGCGCGCATCGGCGAGGGGTTGATCTACGACCTGCGGCGCGCGGTGTTCGAGCATGTGCAGCGGATGCCGGTGGCGTTCTTCACCAGGACGCGTACCGGCGCGTTGGTGAGCAGACTGAACAACGACGTGATGGGGGCGCAGCGGGCGTTCACCTCGACGTTGGCCGGTCTGGTGACCAACGTGATCCAGCTGTTGCTCTCGGTAGCGGTGATGATGACGTTGTCCTGGCAGGTGACCGCGCTGGCGCTGGTGCTGCTGCCGATCTTCGTGCTGCCGGCGCGGCGGATGGGCCGGCGGATGGCCGACCTGCAGCGGGAGTCCTCGACCCTGAACGCGTCGATGACCACCCAGATGACCGAGCGGTTCTCGGCGCCGGGCGCGACGCTGGTGAAGCTGTTCGGGCACCCGAAGGCGGAGGTCGCCGAGTTCGGCGGCCGGGCGGAGCGGGTGCGCGACATCGGGATTCGCACGGCGATGCTCACCCGGTGGTTCATGACCAGCCTGACGCTGGTGTCCGCGCTCGCGCAGGCGCTGGTCTACGGCCTCGGCGGGTATCTGGCGATCACCGGGGCACTGGCGCCGGGGACGGTGGTGGCGCTGGCGTTGTTGCTGACCCGGCTGTACACGCCGCTGACCGCGCTGGCGAACGTGCGGGTGGACGTGATGACCGCGCTGGTGTCGTTCGAGCGGGTGTTCGAGGTGCTCGACCTGAAGCCGATGATCACCGAGACGGAGTCGCCGAGGACGGTGCCCGAGGGTGGCGTGTCGGTGGAGTTCGCCGACGTGCGGTTCGGGTATCCGGCGGCGGACAAGGTGTCGCTGGCGTCGCTGGAGGAGGTCGCGGTACTCGACCAGCGGGGTGGCGAGGAGGTGCTGCACGGGGTGTCCTTCGAGGCTCGGGCTGGGCAGATGGTGGCGCTGGTCGGGTCGTCGGGGGCGGGCAAGTCGACGATCGCGTCGTTGGTGCCCCGGCTCTACGACGTGGAGGCCGGCGCGGTTCGACTGTCCGATGTGGACGTCCGGGAGCTGTCGTTCGACGCGTTGCGGGACACGGTCGGGGTGGTGACCCAGGACGGTCACCTGTTCCACGACACGATCCGCGCGAACCTGGCGTACCCGAGGCCGGCGGCGACCGATGAGGAGATCTGGGACGCGCTGACCCAGGCCCGCCTGGCGACGCTGGTGCGGTCGCTGCCCGACGGCCTGGACACCGTCGTCGGCGAACGCGGGTACCGGTTGTCCGGCGGCGAGCGGCAACGACTGACGATCGCGCGGCTGTTGCTGGCTCGGCCGAGGGTGGTGATCCTCGACGAGGCGACCGCGCACCTGGACTCGGAGTCGGAGGTGGCCGTGCAGGAGGCGTTGACCAGTGCGCTCGTCGGGCGTACGTCGCTGGTGATCGCCCACCGGTTGTCCACCGTGCGCGCCGCGGACCAGATCCTGGTCGTGGAGGACGGCCGGATCGTGGAGCGCGGTGACCACGACACGCTGCTCGCGGCGAAGGGGCGGTACGCGGAGCTGTACCGGACCCAGTTCGCGAACCAGTCGGCGGCCGCCGCCTGAGTCCGCCGCGTGCGTCAGCCGAGCATGTCGGTCTGCCTGGCGATCGCGTCGCGGACCAGCGCGGTGAGCTGGTCGGCGTGCTCGACGGCGCGGGCGTGTGGGGTCTGGCGTAAGTAACGGCCTTCGCCGCGCAGCAGGCGGGCCGGATCGTCGAGCAGGGCGCCCTTGTGGAACATGAGGGTGACCCCACGAGCGGTGACGGCGATGGCGCACAGCCAGTGGTGCCAGTCGCCGTCGGCGGTGAACGTGAGCCGGCCCCATTTGACGGCCTCGTCGAGGTTGTCGGCTGCGGCGTGCACGATGGCGGCGAGCTCGTCGATCTCGGTGCGGCGGTCGGCGTGCCGGTTCAGCCAGTCCTCGGCCTCTGCCGGTCGGGTGTTCATGACGGACCTCCTTGTCGGATGTGGTGCCACCATGACACGGGGGTCCGACAGTTCTGGATGTCAGCCGGGGAGGTCCTCTGGGCGGTCCACGTCGTCGCCGGTGGCGATGTCCTCGCAGGGCACCGGGGTGGGGTGGTGGGCGGCGAGGTAGTGGCGGGCGCCGGCGTCCCCGGTGGCCTGGTCGATGACGGCGGCCCAGTGGTCGCGGCCGATCAGCACCGGGTGGCCGGGCCGGCCGTCGTAGGTGGCCCTGGCGAGCACGCCCGGGGCGGCCAGCGCGGCAAGCCGTCTCACGGCGGCCGAGGTGACCCCCGGGGTGTCGACCGGGAGGACGACGGCGGCCGACGCGTCCGTGCCGGCGGTGGCGATGGTGGCGATGGCGGCCAGCCCGGTACGCAGCGAGGAGCCCATGCCGGTCGTCCAATCGGGATTGTCCACAATGGAGGACCCGGGAAGGCTGGCGGCGGCCCGGACTTCGGCGGCCGACGCACCGAGCACCACGATGACCGGAGTGCAGCCGGCGGCGTGCAGCACGCGGTTGGCGCGCTCGACGAACAACGAGCCGCGGTGGCGGACAAGCGCTTTCGGCATCCCGAACCGCCGCCCGGCGCCGGCGGCGAGCAGCACCCCCGCGACTCCCACGCCGCCGAGCCTAGTGCCAATGCCCAGAACGGGCGGCAGGGGCGAACTCGGTGGCGTGGTCGGCTGCCCATTCGGTGAGGGTGCGGCCGCGTCTGCCGGTCACCTCCTCGAATGCTCGGGACACCGGCGCCGGCGTCGCCGGGTGGGCCAGGAACATGTGGTCCACCACGTCCTCGGGCAGGCCGAGCCCCACCAACTCCGCCCGCGACCGCTCCCGCGTCACCTGCTCGAACCCCACTGGCCGGCCGATGCCCGCCGCGATCGCCGCCACCTGTTCGCGCATCGTCAACGACTCCGGCCCGGTCAACTCGTAGCGGCGACCGTGGTGGCCGTCGGTCAGCAACGCCGCCACCGCGACCTCCGCGATGTCCGCCTCGTGCACCGGCGCCCCGCTCGCCTCCGGGAACGCCACCCGCACCACGCCGTCCGCCCGGATCATCGGTGCCCAGCAGTCGAGCTTGTTCACCGCGAACTCGCCCGGCCGCAGGATCGTCCACGCGCACCCCGACGACTCCACCGCCCGCTCCATGCCGAACAGCGAGTCCGACGACCCCAACATCACCAGCCGCCGGACGCCCGCCCGCGCCGCCACCTCCACCAGCGACCTGGTCTCCGCCACGTCGGCCATGCTGCGCAACACCGGAGCCAGGTACGCCAACGGGAACACGAACATGCCGGCCACCCCGGCGAATGCGTCCACAAAGGACTCCGGGTCGGCGAGGTCGCCGCGCACCACCTCCACTTCGGACGGCAGGCCGGCTTCGGCCGGCGAGCGGGTCACCGCGCGGACCCGCTCGCCTGCCCGCACCAACCCCGCCACCACGTGCCGGCCGACGTTCCCGGTCGCGCCGGTCACCAGGATCACCGGAAGTCCGCCACGTGATCGCGCGCCCACTCCGCATACGTCCTCGGCGGCCGACCCAGCACGTCCTCGACCGTCGGCAGTGGCTTGATCATCTGGTCCCACTCCTCGGTCGTGTACTCCGGGATCTCCGTGGGGGAGTACGCCTCGAAGCCCGTCAGGAAGTCCGCGTTGGCCGCCGCCCAGCCGCCGTGGGACTTCAGGATCTCCCTGGCACGCGCCGCGGTCACCTGCTCGACGCGCACCTGCTCGCCAAGCGCCTCCCCGATCGCCCGCGCCTGGTCACGCGCGCTGAGCCGCTCCGGGCCGGTCAGGTCGTAGGCCGTGCCGTGATGCCCGTCGCCCACCAACGCCGCCACGCCGACCGCCGCGATGTCCGCCTCGTGGATCGGCAGCCCCCGCCAGTCCGGCGCGTGGTGGCGCACCACCCGCTCCGCCCGGATCGACGGCCCCCACAACCGCAACGAGTTCGACGCGAACTCGCCCGGCCGCAGGTGGGTCCACACACACCCGGACGCCTCCACCGCCTGCTCGACCGGGAACTGGTAGTCGGTGTCCAACCCTGCCGACACCGCGCCGGAGGACAGCGTCACGATGCGTTCCACGCCCGCCCGCCGCGCGGCGGCCACCACCGCCACCGCGGTGCGCGGCTCGGGGAACAGGAACATCCGGTCAACGCCGGCGCACGCCTCGGCCACCGAGGACGGGTCGAGCAGGTCGCCCCGAACCACCTCGACCCCCGCCGGCACGGACACGCCGACCGGGGTCCTGGTCATGGCCCGCACCTGCTCGCCCGCCGCCGCCAACCGCGACACCACGTGCCGGCCGACGAAACCTGTCGCGCCGGTCACCAAGATCGTCAACGCCTTCACCTCGCCTGAAAATGGGTACGATGTACGCATAGATTAAACAGATGGGTGCGGTGTACGCAAATAGCATTCCCTACGATGGGCCCCGATATGACGACCTCGGATGACACCTCGGCCAGCTTCGGCGGCTCGGCCGCCGCCGCGCGCAGCATGGAACTGCTGTGGGGCACCAAGCCGCCACCCAGTCGGGGACGAAAACCAGGTATGACCATCGAACGGATCGTCGCCGCGGCCATCGAGGTCGCCGACGCCGAAGGCCTGGACGGCCTGTCGATGCGCCGGGTGGCCGACGCGCTGGGCGTGGGCACCATGTCGCTCTACCGATACGTGCCGTCCAAGGCCGAACTGCACGACCTGATGCTCGACACGGTCACCGGCGAGGACCTGCCGATGGACCTCACCACCGGCGGCTGGCGGGCCGGGCTGACCCGGTTCGCCACGCTCAGCCTGGACGGCTACCTACGCCACCAGTGGCTGCTGCGCGCGTCGCTGACCAGAGGCGCGATGGGTCCCAACCAGACCGCCGCGCTGGACAGCGTGCTCGCCGCGATCGACGGGATCGGCCTGACCGGCGGGGAGAAGATGGCCCTGGTGGAGCTGGTGACCAGCTACGCCCGCGGCGTCGCCCAGCAGCGGATCGACGCGGCCATCGCCCACCAGCGCAGCGGCCTGTCCGACGAGCAGTTCTGGACCGACTTCGCCCCACTGCTCGACAGTCACCTCGACGAACACCGTTTCCCCGCACTGACAACGCTGTTCCGCGCCGAGAACGTCGACTGGGTGGACTCCTTCGACTTCGGCCTCGCCCGCATCCTCGACGGCATCGAGCGACTGGTCCAGACCAAATGACGGGGCCGTCACTGCGGGCGTTCGGGTCGGCGGCGCCGCGGGCGATCGTGCTGGTGCTGCACGGCGGCCAGCAGACCAGCACCGCCCCGGCACACCGCTTCCGGCCCGCCTACCTGCGGATGCTCCCGTTCGCCCGCGACCTGGCCAGGGTGGGCCGGCGGGCCGGGCTCCGGGTGCTGGCGATGCGCTACCGGTACCGCGGCTGGAACGGCGCCGCGATGGACCCGGTGGCCGACGCCAGAACCGTGCTCGCGCGCGTGCACCAGCGCCCCCCGGACGTCCCGGTCGTGCTCGTCGGGCACTCGATGGGCGGCCGGGTCGCGTTACGGGTGGCCGACGACCCCGCGGTCGTCGGGGTGTGCGCGCTGGCGCCATGGACCCCCGACGGCGAGCCGGTGGCGCAGCTGGCCGGGCGGACCGTGCTGCTGGCCCACGGCACGCACGACACGATCACCGACCCCGACCTGTCCTACGCCTACGCGTTACGCGCCAAGGAGGTCACCGACACCACCTGCCGGTTCGAGATACGTGACGAGACCCACGCGATGCTGCGCCGCGCGGGCGAATGGCGGCTGTTGGTGCGCCAGTTCACCCTCGGTGTCCTGGACGTGACCGAACTGGACCACGTCATCGGTAGCGCACTGGCCAAATCGTCGCCGGACGGGTTGAGAGTGGTGCGCTGAGTGATGTCTCGTACGGTGGAGCGCAACCTCCTTGGCGGCCCCCACGTCTTGGGAGACGACGGAAGGTTGGGGAGATGAGCTACGGCTATCCGCAGGGCGCACCGCGTCGACCTGAGCCGGGCCGGGGGCCCGGTTACGGTCCGCCGCCAGGTCAGCGTCGTCCTGCCTATCACGAGACCCGCGCGCTGCCACTGCCGCCGACCGAGCAGCCGCCGCCACGCCGCGGCGGTCCGCCGCCCGGTCGCGACCGCTACGACCGCCGGCCGGAAGGCCCGCCGCCGGACGGCTACGGTCCGCCGCCGCGCCAGCCGCGTCCACCGCGCAAGCGCCGGTTCGGCCGCAAGCTGCTCATCTTCTTCATCGTCCTGCTGCTCGGCCTCGGCGGCGTCTGGCTGTGGCTGGACACCTCGCTCAACCGCGTGGAGGCCCTGGCCGACTACCCCGGCCGCCCGGCCGAGGGCGCGGGCACCAACTGGCTGATCGTCGGCTCGGACAGCCGCGAGGACCTGTCCGCCGAACAGCAGGGCGAGCTGACCACCGGCGACGTCGCCGGCAAGCGCACCGACACGATGATGTTGTTGCACGTCCCGGACAACGACACCAAGCCGACCCTGATCAGCCTGATGCGGGACTCCTATGTGGAGATTCCTGGCCAGGGCAAGAACAAGCTCAACGCCGCCTACGCCACCGGCGGCCCGCCGCTGCTCGCGCAGACCGTCGAGGTCAACACCGGGCTGCGGCTGGACCACTACGTCGAGGTCGGGCTCGGTGGCTTCGCCGATGTCGTGGACTCCGTCGGCGGCGTGGAGATGTGTATCGACGAGCCGATCGACGACCCGTTGGCCGGGCTGAAGCTCGAGGCGGGCTGTCAGGAGCTCGACGGCGCGCAGGCGCTCGGCTACGTGCGCACCCGGGCGACGCCGCGTGCCGACTACGACCGGGTCATCCACCAGCGGGAGTTCATCGGCGCGCTGACCGACAAGATCGCCAGCCCCGGCACGTTCCTCAACCCCTTCAAGCTGATCCCGGTGATGGCGAGCGCGCCGGACGCGGTGACCGTCGACGATGGCGACCACCTGCACCACCTGCCGAGCCTGGCGTTCGCCATCGGCGGCGCGAGCGACGGCAGCACGCTGTCGACCACGGTGCCGATCGGCGGCTCGGACCGGGTCGACGTCGGCGCGGTGCTGCTGTGGGACGAGGACAAGGCGGGCCGGATGTTCGAGGCCCTGCGCAACGATCAGCCGGTGCCAGAGGACACGATCACCGAGACGCCGTGACCGCTCACGCCGACCGGGCCGCCAGCACCGCGAGGGCCCGGTCGGCGTGCACGGCCATCCGCAGCTCGCTCTTGATCACCTCGAGCACCGTGCGATCGGTGTCGATCACGAAGGTCTGCCGCCTGGTCAGCAACGGCCCGAACGAGCGCCGCACGCCGAACTGGGTGGCCACCGCGCCGTCGGGGTCCGACAGCAGCGGATAGTCGAAGGCGTGCTTGTCGCTGAACTCCTGCTGCCGGTCGACCGCGTCCGGGCTGATGCCGACCCGGCCAGCGCCCGCCTTGGCGAACTCGGCGGCCAGATCACGGAAATGGCAGCTCTCGGCCGTGCAGCCCTTGGTCATCGCCGCCGGGTAGAAGAACAGCACCAGCGGGCCGTCGGCCAGCAGGCCCGACAGCGTGCGTGGGGTGCCGGTCTGGTCCGGCAGGGTGAAGTCCGGGGCGAGGTCGCCTGGCTTCATGAGGGCCTCCTGGCCTTGGCATGATCGCGTTCCATGGACCCTAGTCGCATCGCCCGGCTACTGACCGAGGCCCTGTCGCCCGCGGTCGTGGTCGTCGTCCTCCCGCTCGCCGTCGCCTGGCACGCCACCGACGGGTCACTGGCCGCGACCGTGGGTTGGGGTGCGCTGGCCGCGGTGTTCTTCAGCGTGCTGCCGATGCTGTTCCTGGTGCACGGCGCGCGCCGGGGCCGCTGGGACGGGCACTGGGTCCGCGACCGCGAGCACCGCACGGTCCCGCTGGTCATGTGCCTGCTGTCCGCGCTGGCGGGGATGGCGCTGATGCTGGTGTTCGACGCGCCGACCGCGGTGGTGGCCATGGCCCTGGCCATGATCAGCACGTTGTTGGCCTGTCTGGTGATCACCCGCTGGTGGAAGATCTCGGTGCACGCGACCGTCGCCGGGGGAGCGGTGGCGATGGTGACCTTCCTCTACGGGCCGTGGCTGCTGCTGCTCATCCCGCTGGTGGCGCTGGTCTGCTGGTCGCGGGTGGCGGTCACCGACCACACGGTCGGCCAGGTCCTCGCCGGTGCGGTGCTCGGCCCGGTGGTCGGCGGGGCGATCTTCCTCGCCGTGTGGTGACCGAGGGTCAGCGGATCGTGCGGCTGCGGCCGCGGAACTCGGCGATGACGTCCTGGTCGCGACTCACGGTGACGTCGTAGATGCCGCTGCGGCCGTAGGTCACCCGCTCGCGCGCGCTCGCGGTCAGCTCGTCGCCCAGTTTGGCCGAGGCCACGAACGTGATGTCCGCGCCGGCGGCCACGGTCACCGGTCCGTGGCTGTTGCACGCGCAGGCGAACGCGGTGTCCGCGAGCAGGAACACGAAGCCCCCGTGAGCGATCCCGTGGCCGTTGACCATGGTCTCCACCACGGTCATCGACACCACGGCGAAACCGGTCCCGGCGTCCACCAGCGACATGCCAAGCGACCGGGAAGCGAGGTCGTCGGCCAGCATTCTGCGCACCGATTCGGGGATCACGCTGGTCATCATCGCAGGTCGGCGTCCCCTTCTGGCGAGACCTGGGCCACAATGGTTGCACGTACGAAAGTAGGACATCAAACTATTCTTATGAGCACCGCCGCGCTGTACCGCCCCGAGCACCCGGTTCGGTTCGTCACCGCCGCCAGCCTGTTCGACGGGCACGACGCGGCGATCAACATCATGCGTCGCATCCTGCAGTCCCAGGGCGCGGAGGTCGTGCACCTCGGGCACAACCGGTCGGTGCGCGAGGTCGTCGCGGCCGCCGTCCAGGAGGACGTCCAGGGGGTGGCCATCAGCGCCTACCAGGGCGGCCACGTCGAGTACTTCAGCTACCTGGTCGAACTGCTCGCCGAGCACGGCGCCGGGCACATCAAGGTCTTCGGCGGCGGCGGTGGCGTCATCGTGCGCGAGGAGATCGACCTGCTGCACGCCAGGGGCGTCGCGCGCATCTTCTCCCCGGACGACGGCCAGCGACTCGGCCTCGCCCGGATGATCAACACGATGATCGAGGCCTGCGACACCGACCTGGCCGAGCGGCCGGCGCCCCCGCTGGACGCCCTGTTCAGCGGGCACCAGGACGCGCTGGCCAGGATCCTCACCGGGATCGAGGCCGGCAGGCTCGCCGAGGACACCCTGAGCGCCATCCGCGCCGCGGCCGCGCGCCGCCAGGTGCCCGTGCTCGGCATCACCGGCACCGGCGGCTCCGGCAAGTCCTCGCTCACCGACGAGCTGGTCCGCCGGCTGCGCGTCGATCAGCAGGACAAGCTGCGGATCGCGGTCATCGCGGTCGACCCGACGCGCAGGCGCGGCGGCGGCGCGCTGCTCGGCGACCGGATCCGGATGAACTCGCTCGACGGGGACCAGGTGTACTTCCGCTCGATGGCCACCCGCGGCGCCGGCAGCGAGGTGCCCGCCGGCCTGACCGACGCGATCGCCGCGGCCAAGGCCGCCGGCAACGACCTGGTGATCGTCGAGACCCCGGGCATCGGCCAGGGCGACGCGGCCATCGTGCCCTATGTGGACACCTCGCTGTACGTGATGACTCCCGACTTCGGCGCCGCCTCCCAGCTCGAGAAGATCGACATGCTGGACTTCGCCGACGTCGTGGCGATCAACAAGTTCGAGCGCCGGGGCGCGGAGGACGCCCGCCGCGACGTCGCCCGTCAGCTGGTGCGCAACCGTGAGGCGTTCGGCTCCTCCTGGGAGGACATGCCGGTCTTCGGCACCAGCGCGGCCACCTTCGACGACGACGGCGTGACCGCGCTGCACCACCACCTGCGCGCGCTGCTGGCCGAGCGCGGCCTGCCGGTCAGCGAGCCGGTGCTCGCACCGGTCGATGGTCGGGTGTCCACCCGCGCGGCGACCATCGTGCCGCCCAAGCGGGTGCGCTACCTCGCCGAGATCGCCGAGGCGGTCCGCGACTACCACCGGCACACCGACGAGCAGGTCGCCGCCGTGCGCGAGCGGGACGCGCTCACCACCGCCAGCCTCGCGCTGCACCGGGCCGGGTCGTCCACTTCGGACATCGACGAACTGGTCGCGGAGGCCCGTCGGCGGGTCGAGCGGGACACCGGGGAACTGCTCGACCGCCATCACGCGCTCGCCAAGGACTATGCCGGCGAGGAGCTGGTGGTGCGGGTCCGGGACCGGGAGCTGCACACCGCGCTGTGGCGGGAGACGTTGTCGGGCACCAGGATCCCGAGGGTCGCGCTGCCCAGGTACGACGAGGACGGCTCGCTGCTTCGCTTCCTGCGCAAGGAGAACCTGCCGGGATACTTCCCGTTCACCGCCGGGGTGTTCCCGTTCAAGCGCGACGGCGAGGACCCGGCGCGGATGTTCGCCGGCGAGGGCGACGCGTTCCGCACCAACCGCCGGTTCCGTTACCTGTCAGCGGGTTCGGCCGCGACCAGGCTGTCGACGGCGTTCGACTCGGTGACCCTCTACGGGCACGACCCGGACACCCCGCCCGACATCTACGGCAAGGTCGGCACCTCCGGCGTCTCGATCGCCACGCTGGCGGACATGAAGGCGCTCTACGACGGGTTCGAGCTGACCGCACCGTCCACTTCGGTCTCGATGACGATCAACGGCCCGGCGCCGACGATCCTGGCGTTCTTCCTGAACACCGCGATCGACCAGACCGTCGACCGGTTCGTCGCCGAGCACGGCCGCGAGCCAGGCGAGGGGGAGCTGGCCGAGCTCACCGCGTGGACGCTGGCCAACGTGCGCGGCACCGTGCAGGCCGACATCCTCAAGGAGGACCAGGGCCAGAACACCTGCATCTTCTCCACCGAGTTCTCGCTGCGGATGATGGCCGACATCCAGGAATGGTTCATCCAGAACAAGATCCGCAACTTCTACTCGGTGTCCATCTCCGGCTACCACATCGCCGAGGCCGGCGCGAACCCCATCAGCCAGCTGGCCTTCACCCTGGCCAACGGGTTCACCTACGTCGAGTCCTACCTCGCCCGCGGCATGCACATCGACGACTTCGCGCCGAACCTGTCGTTCTTCTTCTCCAACGGCCTGGACGCCGAGTACAGCGTGATCGGCCGGGTCGCCCGGCGGATCTGGGCGGTGGCGATGCGGGAACGCTACGGGGCCAACGAGCGGTCGCAGAAGTTCAAGTACCACGTGCAGACCTCCGGCCGCTCGCTGCATGCCCAGGAGATGCACTTCAACGACATCCGCACCACGCTGCAGGCGCTGTGCGCGCTCTACGACAACTGCAACTCCCTGCACACCAACGCCTACGACGAGGCGGTCACCACGCCGACGGAGAGCTCGGTGCGCCGCGCGATGGCCATCCAGCTGATCATCAACAAGGAATGGGGCCTGTCGAAGAACGAGAACCCGCTGCAGGGCTCGTTCGTGATCGACGAACTGACCGACCTGGTCGAGGAGGCGGTGCTCGCCGAGTTCGAGCGGCTCTCCGAGCGCGGCGGCGTGCTCGGCGCCATGGAGACCGGCTACCAGCGCGGCCGGATCCAGGACGAGTCGATGGGCTACGAGCAGCGCAAGCACGACGGCTCGCTGCCGCTGATCGGCGTGAACACGTTCCTGCCAAGCGCCGACAACGCCGAGGAGCCGCCGGTGATCGAGTTGGCCAGGGCCACCGAGCAGGAGAAGCGCTCCCAGGTGGAGCGCACCCGGGAGTTCCGTGGCCAGCACGAGGAGCAGGCCCAGGCGGCGCTTGGCCGGTTGCGCGAGGCGGTCGCGAGCGGGTCGAACGTTTTCGGCGTGCTGATGGACGCCGCTAGGGTGTGCACGTTGGGCCAGATCACCGAGACCTTCTTCGAGGTCGGCGGGCAGTACCGGCGGAACGTATGACGGAGGCGTTGGGGTTGTCGGACATCGAGCGGGTTGGCGTCGTCGGCTGCGGCCTGATGGGTTCGGGCATCGCGGAGGTGTGCGCGCGGGCCGGGTTGGACGTGGTGGTCAACGAGGTCGCCAGGGACGCGTTGGCCGCCGGCCAGGCCAGGATCGAGAAGTCCCTGGCCCGCGCGGTCCGCAACGGCAAGCTCGACGACGACGGGCGGGCCTCGGCGCTCGGCCGGATCCGGTTCACCACCGACCTCGGCGAGTTCGCCGACCGCCAGTTGGTCGTCGAGGCCGTGGCGGAGAGCGAGCAGCTCAAGACCGACGTGTTCACCTCGCTGGACAAGGCGGTCGCCGACCCGGCCGCGATCTTCGCGTCGAACACCTCGTCGATTCCGATCATGAAGCTGGGCATGGCCACCTCCCGGCCCCAGCAGGTGATCGGCATCCACTTCTTCAACCCGGTCCCGGTGCTCAAGCTGGTGGAGCTGGTGCCATCGTTACTGACCGACGACGCCACCCGCGAGCGCGCCGAGTCCTTTGTGGAAACCAAGCTGGGCAAGGAGGTCATCCGCTCCCAGGACCGCGCCGGCTTCGTGGTCAACGCGTTGCTGGTGCCCTACCTGCTCTCGGCGATCCGGATGCTGGAGTCCGGCTTCGCCTCCGCGGCCGACATCGACACCGGCATGCAGCAGGGGTGCGCGCACCCGATGGGCCCGCTCGCGCTGACCGACCTGATCGGCCTGGACACCACCAAGGCCATCGCCGAGTCGATGTACGCGGAGTTCAAGGAGCCGCTGTACTCCCCGCCGCCGCTGTTGCTGCGCATGGTGGATGCCGGACTGCTCGGCAAGAAGAGCAGTCGCGGCTTCTATGACTACGGCGGCTGACTACGGCGGCTGACTGGCGGCTGACCCGCCGCGACGCCGGGGCCGACGTCGCGGCGGTGCCCGGAACTACGGGCTGGTCATGCCGAGCGTGTACTGGCCGGAGCCGCTGTAGGCGTGCACCCGGTACCGGTAGTAGCCGGACGTTCCGTTGTAGGACACCGTCTCGTCGGCGTTCGGGGTGGTTCCGCTGGCCACGTTCGCCCACGCGGAGCCGTTCCACTTCTGCAGGTACAGGTCGAAGTCCGCGCCGGACGGGCCGTCGAGGCAGCCGAGGTGCGTGCCGGACGAGTTCGACACGTAGTAGCTGTTGTTGGGCTGGTAGCCGCTCGCCCCGGAGCTGAGGCTGCCCGAGCCGGTCGACTCGGAGTCCTCGCAGTCGCCAGGCGGGTTCGGGTCGCCGCCGCCGCTGGTGACCAGCGTCAGGTTGTAGGCCTGCAGGATCTCGTTCACCGGCTGGAAGTACGTGGTGCCACCGGACGAGCAGTTGCCAGACCCACCGGAGGTCACGCCCTGGGCCTGGCCGCCGGCCAGCAGCGAGCCGCCGGAGTCACCCGGCTCGGCGCACACCGACGTGCGGATCAGGCCGGACACCGTGCCCTGCGGGTAGGTCACCGACGCGTTGCGCGCCTGGATCGTGCCGCAGCGCCACCCGGTGGTCGACCCCGACCGGCACACGGTCGAGCCGACCGCCGCGTCCTGCGAGCCGGCGACCGCCACCCGGCCGCCGGAGTAGTTGTTGACCGCGCCGATCATCGTGTTGCCCGAGCCGACCCTGACCCAGGCGTAGTCGTTGCCGGGGAAGCTCGACCCGGCGAACTGCCCGGTCGGCTGCGAGGTGGCGGCCCCGCTGTTGCCACAGTGGCCGGCGGTGACGAAGCCGCCGGTGACCGAGAAGCCGACCGAGCAGCGGCTGCCCCCGATGTAGTAGGCGTTGCCGCCGACCACGTCGATCAGCGGCCGGGGCGCCTCGGTCGACCTGACCACCCGCACGGCGTCCCGCGCGACCCCGCTGGCCTCGACGAACCGCCACGCGGCGGCGACCGAGCCGGCGTTGACCACCACCGCGTTCGCGGTGACGTCGACATACCAGCTGGCGACGCCTGCCGGCGCGGCCGCCCGCTTGGCGTCCAAAGTGGACCTGACAGCGTCCAGTTCGGACGCGGAGTACCTGACCAGCCGTGGCTCGGCGCCGCCCGCCCGTGCCGAGTCAGCCGCCGCGGTGTCGGTGACCGCGACGACCAGCGTGTCGCCGGTGCTGGTCAGCCAGCCGCCGGCGTAGCTGTCGCCGAGTTCCTTGCGCAGCCGCAGGTCCGTCGTGCTCGCGCGGTCCTCGGCGGCCAGCCTCGCCTCGGCCTGGTCCTCGGTGAGGTCGAGATGACGCGCGACCGCGGCCAACATGCCGTTCGGGTCAGGGGCGTTGTCGTCTGGTGGTGGGGACGCGGCCGCCGGTACCGCCATCGCGGTGACCATGAGCATGGCCGCGGCCAGGATGCCAGCCTTGAGTCTTCGATCCATGTTTCCGTGTCTCCCTTTGACAACCGGTGCAGGGTGGATCAACAAGGGAGACGCTAGAGCCGGAGCCGGTCGGTGTGGGCATACCAGCTTGGCCATACCGCCGGGCTTATGCCCGAGGTCAGCTGGCCGAGACCGCCGTGGCGCCGAACCGGGGATGTCCGGCCAGCCAGCGGGCGTAGGTCGGGCAGTGCCGCAGGGAGTCGGTGTAGGCGGCCGTGGCGTACTGGTGCATCTTGGTGGCCACCGCGTCGGCGGGCGCCTCCGGATGCCAGCCGATCAGGTGCCGCCAGCGCAGCGGCGCGCCGGCCAGCGGATAGGCCCGCATGTCGGACAGCTCGCGGAAGGTCGGCTGGACCAGCGCCACCGCCTGACCACCCGCCACGAGGTCCATGCACACCCGCAGATCGGTCTCGTACATGGGTTTCGGGGTGAACCCCGCCCGCGCGCACGCGGCCGCGAAGCACGCGGAGAAGCAGCCGTCGCCCGGCGCGGCGACCCAGCGCGCGTCCGCCAGCCCGGCGAGGTCGACCTCGTCCCCGCCGGCCAGCGGGTGGTCGTCGCACAGCAGCACACCGACCGCGTCGACCGCGATGGGCCGCCACTCGAGGCCGTGCTCGCTCGGCGGCTGCATGTCCCCGCAGATCCCGACGATCGCGAAGTCCAGCCGCCAGGCGGCGACCATGTCGACCAGCTCCCGCGCCGACCACGAGGTGTGCGGGATGACATTGGCCTCCGGCCGGTCGTCCGACAGCAGCCGCACCAGCCCGCTGACCATCGAGTTGCCCGTCGAGCCGATCCGGCAGCGGATGGTCGCCTGGTCGGTGCCCGACAGCCGGACCGCGGTGTCGCGCAGGTCCTCGACGGCCGGGAGCAGGATTCGGGCCCGGTCGAGCACCAGCTCGCCGAGCGGGGTCGGTCGCGTGCCGTCGCGCCCGCGCTGGAACAGGGGACCGCCCAGGGTGCGCTCGATGCGGTTGAGCTGCGCGGTGAGGGCGGGTTGAGCGAGGCCGAGTCGGGCGGCGGCCTTGGTGATGCTGCCGCTCTCGGCCACGGCACAGACGACCCGAAGGTGCCGAAGCTCAAGCTCCATGAGATGACGCTAAGGGGCGAATCGGTCACCGGGAAGAGCCAAAGGGCCGTTTCCGGTTCCCCCACCCGACGACTCCGTGATACAAAGATGCACGAATGTCTCATCGACTCAGCGGGGAGAGTGGGCGTGACCACGAGCGAGCACGCACGGGTCGAGGTCGAGCTGCCGGGACCGGGGTCACTGCACTGGCGGTGGGCGGGTGAGACCCGCGGCTACCTCATGCTGGTCAAGGCCGGTCTGCTGCAGCTGATGCACCCCGGCCTTGGCGCCGGCGTCGAGCAGCACTCCGACTTCTTCAACGAGCCGTGGGAGCGGGTGCTCCGGTCGGTCCCGCAGATCCAGGGCGTCACCTTCGACTGGCCGGACGGGGCCGGCACCGCACACCAGATCCGCGAGTACCACAACCACATCAAGGGCGTCGACGGTCAGGGCAGGCGTTACCACGCGCTGGACCCGGAGGTGTTCTTCTGGGCGCACGCGACGATCTTCGACGCGCTGTTCCAGATGATCGACCTGTTCGACCACCCGATGAGCGAGGCGGACAAGGAGGACCTGTACGCCGAGACGCGCCGGGTGTTCCGCGCCTACGGGGTCAGCGACCGGATCGTGCCGCCGGACTGGGCGAGCTTCCTCGCCTACTTCGACCGGATGTGCCGCGAGGAACTGGTGATCACCCCGGCCGCCAGAGGGCTGATCGAGTTCGCCAAGGAGCCGCCGGCCACCTTCCCGCTCGTCCCGGCCCCGCTCTACCGCCTGCTGCGCAAGCCGTCCGCCAAACCGCTGTGGTGGCTGTCGGTCGGCACGCTGCCGGCGCCGGTCCGCGAGCAGATCGGCGAGCGCTGGACCGACCGCGACGAGCGGTGGCACCGCCAGGTCCGGCGCGCGGTCAGCGTGTCCACGCGCTTCGTGCCCTACCGCCTCCGGTACACCGAGCGCGCCCGCGCGGGCTACCGGCGTGCCGGGGTGGGACCCCTGGGCCGGTGAACCTGCTCGACCTGGTGCTCAACGGCCCCGAGACCGACACCGTCGGCGAGTCGATCGTGGACGCCGCGATGGCGGAGTTCCTCACCTACGGCCTGCGCCGGACCAACGTGGACGTCGTCGCCCGCCGCGCCGGCGTGTCGCGGGCGACCCTGTACCGCCGGTTCGTCGGCAAGGACGCGCTGGTCCAGGCCGTGCTGGTGCGGGAGTCGCGGCGGTTCTTCGCCAGCATCGCGGCCGCCGTGGCCGACCTGGACACCCCGCGCGCGCGACTGGTGGAGGGCTTCGTCGTCGGCGTCCGCTTCGCGCGCACCGACCGGCTGCTCAACCGGCTGCTCGCCTCCGACCCGGAGGCGCTGCTGCCCTACCTGACGACCAACGGCCACCTGGTGGTCGCGGCCGCGCGGGACTTCCTCGTGCGCCAGGCGCCGGACGCGCCACCGCCGGCGGCCGGCCGCACCCAGGACGGCGTCGCCGAGGTGTTCGTGCGCCTGGCGATCTCGTTCACGCTCATGCCCCAGAGCGCCATCCCGCTGGACACCGACGACGCCGTGCGGGCCTTCGCGACCGGCTATCTTGCGCCGCTGATGGGCTCGGCCGGCTGAGCGAGCACGGCGTCGATCAGCATCCGCAGATCGGCCTTGGTGTGGGCCCATCTGGCGTCCAGCGCGGTGGTGTCCGCGCTGGGCAGGCTGGTGAGCAGCACGCCGCGCACGGCGAACATGGCGGTGTAGACCACCTGGCGGAACCGCTCCTGGTCGGTGTGCTCGGCGAAGGCGGACAGGACGTACTCCACCAGCTTCGCGCGCGCCGCCGGCTCCACCTCGGCCACCTGGGCGCGCAGCTCGGGGTCGGTCCGCGCGGCCAGCCACAGTTCGATCATCGCGTACCGGTACGGGCCGCAGTGGGCGTCCCACAGCAGGTCGAGCGCGGCGTCCAGCGGGTCGTCGGCCGCGCGCACGTCGTCGAGCCGCTCCAGTGCCAGCTCCGTGCGCTTGGTCACCAGATGGCGGATCGCCGCGGCGATCAGATCGGCTCTGGTGGGGAAGTGGTGCACCTGCGCGCCGCGGGTCACGCCGGCGATCTCGGTGACCTTCGTGGTCGTGGTCGCCTGGTATCCGCACCGGTCAAGGCACACGACGGTAGCGTCGAGCAGCCGCAGGCGCATGGCGGCGCGGCGTTGCTGCTGGGTGAGTCCAGTCTTGGATCTTCGTGGGGACATCGCACCGAAGTCTATTTCGCGAAGGCCCGTTTGCGGAGCGAATCGGACAGGGTGTGGCGGCGCGCCCCGGAATGATCGGCAACCGATCGGGGTTGTCGGGGAACATGGGCACTAGCTTGGGGACCTACCGACCGCGCGCTCGCCAGGAGGAATGCCCGTGACCGAGGGTTTCGTGCCGACCGAGTCGGCACTTCGGCGGGCACTGCGCCGGGCGGGCGACGGGGTGGCGCTGGATCGGACCGAGGCCGAGACGCTGCTGCACGCGCGTGGCGAGCAGCTCGACACGCTGCTGGCCGCGGCGTCGCGGGTGCGCGACGCCGGGCTGGCGGCCGCCGGCCGGCCAGGAGTGATCACCTACTCGCGCAGCGTCTTCGTGCCGCTCACCAAGCTCTGCCGGGACCGGTGTCACTACTGCACGTTCGCCACCGTGCCCGGCCGGGTGCCATCGGCGTTCCTGAGCGAGGACGAGGTGCTCGACATCGTTCGCCGGGGCGCCGAGCTCGGCTGCACGGAGGTGCTGTTCACCCTCGGCGACCGGCCGGAGGACCGGTGGAGCGCGGCGCGGGAGTGGCTGGACGAGGCGGGCTACCCGGACACCCTCTCCTACGTCCGGGCGATGTCGATCAAGGTGCTGGAGGAGACCGGGGTGCTGCCCCACCTCAACCCCGGCGTGCTGAGCTGGACCGACTTCCAGCGCCTCAAGCCGGTGTCGGCGTCGATGGGCATGATGCTGGAGACCACCGCGACCCGGCTGTGGTCGGAGAAGGGCGGGCCACACTACGGCTCGCCGGACAAGGAGCCCGCGGTCCGGCTGCGGGTGCTCGAGGACGCCGGCCGCAGCTCGGTGCCGTTCACCACGGGCATCCTGATCGGCATCGGCGAGACGCTCGCCGAGCGGGTCGACTCGCTGTTCGCCATCCGCGGCATCGCCCGGCAGTACGGCGGCATCCAGGAAGTCATCGTGCAGAACTTCCGCGCGAAACCGGACACCGCGATGGCCGGCATGGCCGACGCGACGGTGGCCGAGCTGGCCGCCACGGTCGCGGTCGCGCGGCTGGTGCTCGGTACGAAGATGCGCATCCAGGCGCCGCCGAACCTGATCGGCGGCGAGTTCGAGCTGCTGCTGCGCGCGGGGATCGACGACTGGGGCGGGGTCTCCCCGATCACCCCGGACCACGTGAACCCGGAGCGGCCGTGGCCGGGAGAGGAGACGCTGGCCGAGCACACGTCGGCGTCGGGGTTCACGCTGGCCGAGCGGCTGCCGATCTACCCGGAGTACGTGCTGCGCGGCGAGCCGTGGCTGGACCCGAGGGTCGCCGGGCACGTCGCCGCGCTGGCCGACCCCGCGACCGGCCTGGCCGTTCCCGGCCGGGTGCCGGCCGGCCTGCCGTGGCAGGAGCCGGAGGTCGCGCTGGTCGCGTCCGGGCGCACCGACCTGCACGCCTCGATCGACACCGACGGCCGCACGGCCGACCGGCGCGACGACTTCGACTCGGTCTACGGCGACTGGGAGTCGCTGCGCTCGCAGGTGGCCGCCATGCCGTCGCTGACCGCGCCCGGACCGGCGGGCGGGCTGCGCCGGGAGTTCTCCGCCGCGCTGCTGCGCGCCGAGGCCGACCCGAGTGGACTGTCCGACGAGGACGCGCTGCTGCTGTTGTCGGCCGGCGATGGCACGGAGATCACCGCGCTGGCCGCGCTGGCCGACGACCTGCGCCGGGACGCGGTCGGCGACGAGGTCACCTACGTGGTGACCAGGAACATCAACTTCACCAACGTCTGTTACACCGGGTGCCGGTTCTGCGCGTTCGCCCAGCGGCGTACCGACAGCGACGCGTACACGCTCTCGCTCGAGCAGGTCGGCCAGCGGGCGTCGCAGGCGTGGTCGGTCGGCGCGACCGAGGTGTGCATGCAGGGTGGCATCCACCCCGACCTGCCGGGCTCGGCGTACTTCGACATCGCCGCGGAGGTCAAGCGCCAGGCCCCCGAGCTGCACGTGCACGCCTTCTCCCCGATGGAGGTGGTGAACGGGGCGTCCAGGACGAACCTGTCCATCCGGGACTGGCTGATCGCGGCCAAGGAGTCCGGCGTGGACTCGCTGCCGGGCACCGCGGCGGAGATCCTCGACGACGACGTGCGCTGGATCCTGACCAAGGGCAAGCTGCCGACCGCGGCGTGGATCGAGGTGGTCACGACCGCACACGAGATCGGCCTGCCGACCACCTCGACGATGATGTACGGCCACGTCGACAACCCGAGCCACTGGGTGGCCCACCTCAAGCTGATCAGGGACCTGCAGGCGAGGTCCGGTGGCTTCACCGAGTTCGTGCTGCTGCCCTTCGTGCACACCAACGCGCCGCTCTACCTGGCCGGCATCGCCCGCCCCGGCCCGACCCACCTGGAGAACCGCGCGGTGCACGCCCTGGCCCGCCTGCTGCTGCACGGCCGGATCTCGAACATCCAGACGAGCTGGGTGAAGCTGGGCGACCCCGGCGTGCTCGACGTGCTCCGCGGCGGCGTGAACGACCTCGGCGGCACGCTGATGGAGGAGACCATCAGCCGCATGGCCGGCTCGGAGAACGGCAGCTACAAGACGATCGCCGACCTGGAGGCCCTGGCACACGCCGCCGGCCGCCCCGCCCGCCAACGCACCACGACCTACGGCCAGGTCCCCGAGGAACGCCTGACCGCGGGCCGAGCCCACGACGGCGTCTGGCGCCCCAACCTGCTCCCGCTCGTGAACAACTGACCCGGCCGCCTCCCGTCGCCGCGCCCGCCCGGCTGGTAGAAGTACGGGTAAGCAACGGTGCATGGAAGGTGGGCGGCTCATGGCTCAGCAGGTTCTCGGTGTCATCGCCAGGTCGAAGGGGGCGCCGGTCGAGGTCGAGACGATCGTGGTGCCCGACCCCGGCCCCGGCGAGGCGGTGGTCCAGGTGCACGCCTGCGGCGTCTGCCACACCGACCTGCACTACCGCGAGGGCGGCATCAACGACAGCTTCCCCTTCCTGCTCGGGCACGAGGCGGCCGGCGTGGTCGAGGAGGTCGGTGAGGGCGTCACCGACCTCGAGCCGGGCGACTACGTGATCCTCAACTGGCGGGCGGTGTGCGGCACCTGTCGCGCCTGCCTGCGCGGCCGCCCGTGGTACTGCTTCTCGACCTTCAACGCCACCCAGTCGATGACCCTCACCGACGGCACCGAGCTGACCCCCGCCCTTGGCATCGGCGCGTTCGCCGAGAAGACTCTCGTCCACAGTGGACAGTGCACGAAGGTCGACCCGGACGCCTCGGCGGCCGCGGCGGGGCTGCTCGGCTGCGGGATCATGGCGGGCATCGGCGCCGCGGTGAACACCGGCGCGGTCACCAGGGGCGACAGCGTGGCGGTGATCGGCTGTGGCGGCGTTGGCAGCGCGGCCGTCGCCGGCGCCGCGCTCGCCGGCGCCACCACGATCATCGCGGTCGACCTGGACGACCGGAAGCTCGACTGGGCCAGGAAGTTCGGCGCGACGCACACCGTCAACGCCACCGACACCGACGTCGTCGAGGCGGTCCAGGCGCTGACCGGCGGGTTCGGCACGGACGTGGTGATCGAGGCGGTCGGCCGGCCGGAGACCTGGAAGCAGGCCTTCTACGCCCGCGACCTGGCCGGCACCCTGGTGCTGGTCGGCGTGCCGACCCCGGACATGCGGCTGGAGATGCCGCTGATCGACTTCTTCTCCCGGGGCGGCTCGCTCAAGTCGAGCTGGTACGGCGACTGCCTGCCCTCCCGCGACTTCCCGTACCTGATCGACCTGTACCGCCAGGGCAAGCTCGACCTGGACGCGTTCGTCACCGAGAAGATCACCCCCACCCAGGTCGAGGAGGCCTTCACCAAGATGCACGCCGGTGACGTACTCCGCTCGGTAGTGGTCTTCTGACGAACGCCCTGAATGCCTCATTCAGGACGCTCAACGTCCTCAATGAGGCATTCAGGGCATGTCACTAGCCACATCGGCCGACCAGTCGTAGGATTGTCGACAATCTACGGGAGGTTGGGCTGATGGCTGCGTTGTCCCCGATTCTGAAGCAGGCGACACCGGTGCTCGCCGAGCGCGGCGAGGGGGTGTACCTCTACGCCGAGGACGGGCGCCGGTACCTGGACTTCACCGCCGGTATCGGCGTGACCAGCACCGGACACTGCCACCCCCGGGTGGTCGCGGCCGTGCAGGAGCAGGCGGCCAAGCTGATCCACGGCCAGTACACGACGGTCATGCACCGGCCGCTGCTGACGCTGTCCGAGCGCCTCGGGTCAGTGCTGCCCGAGGGGCTGGACGCGCTGTTCTACGTCAACTCCGGCAGTGAGGCGGTCGAGGCGGCGCTGCGGCTGTCCCGGCACGCCACCGGGCGGCCCAACGTCGTGGTCTTCCACGGGTCCTTCCACGGCCGGACCATCGGCGCGGCGTCCATGACCACCTCGGCGACCAAGTTCCGCGCCGGGTTCGCGCCGTTGATGGGCGGGGTCGTGGTGGCGCCGTTCCCCACGGCCTACCGCTACGGCTGGAGCGAGCAGGAGGCCACCCGGTTCGCGCTGCGCGAGCTGGACTACGTGCTGCAGACGATGACCGCCCCCGCGGAGACGGCCGCGTTCTTCGTCGAGCCGGTGCTGGGCGAGGGCGGCTACGTGCCGGCCAACAGCGAGTTCCTGCGCGGCCTGCGCGAGCGGGCCGACCGGCACGGCATCCTGCTGGTGGTCGACGAGGTGCAGACCGGCTTCGGCCGCACCGGCCGGTTCTGGGGCCACGACCACTTCGACGTGCGCCCGGACGTCGTGATCACCGCGAAGGGGCTGGCCAGCGGCTTCCCCATCTCGGCGATCGCCGCGCCGACCGAGCTGATGGCCAAGGCATGGCCCGGCTCGCAGGGCGGCACCTACGGTGGCAACGCGGTCGCCTGCGCGGCCGCGCTGGCCACGTTGGACGTCGTGCAGTCCGAGCACCTGGTGGAGAACGCGGCCGACATGGGCACACGGCTGCGCGAGGGCCTGGCCAAGGTGGCCGCCGACGTGCCGGCCATCGGTGACGTGCGCGGGCTGGGCCTGATGCTGGGCAACGAGTTCGTCGACCAGGACGGCGACCCCGACCCGGCCACGGCCGCCCGCGTGCAGCAGGCGGCATCGGCGGCCGGGTTGTTGCTGCTCACCTGTGGTGCGGCGGGCAACGTGGTGCGGATGATCCCGCCGCTGATCGTGACCGCCGAGCAGATCGACGACGGCCTGGCGCTGTGGCGGGAGGCGGTGGCCGCGCGCTGAGTCAGAGCTGCTGGTTCAGAGCGTCGCCGTGTAGTGCTTGACCAGCTCCTCGGCCCGGTCCGCCGGCCAGGGGCGGTCCTCGCCGGCGCTCGCGGCGAAGAACTGCTCCAGCCGCGCCTGCCAGCCGGCGAGCGCGGTGGCACGCAGGTCGGCCAGGTCGGCCGGCACGGTCTGGGTCACCTCGACCCGGACGCCGAGCGTCTCGTCGGCGACGATCGTCCAGCTGACCGTGCCGGCGGGCCGGCCGTCGTGCAGCCATTCGTAGGTCAGCTCGTGCGGGGCGTTCGCGGTGCGCAGCCGGCCGGCCGGCACGAGCGGGTTGGTCGCCGGTGCCGGTGGCTCGCCGGTGGGTTCGGTCCCGCCGGTGAGCAGCGACCACACCTCGGCGGGCGGCTTCCAGACCAGGTCGCGGGCGAAGCGCAGCGCGAACCCGTCCTCGGTCGGGGTGACCGTGCCCTCGGCGAGGCCGAACTCCTCGATGTAGCGCTCCATCGGGGTCAGCCAGTGCGCCGGCGGCGCGGGCTCGCGGCCGTCGAGGCCGGCGGTCAGGATCGCCAGGCAGGTGTCCCAGCCGGCGGCGGTGCGCCCGGCGCCAAGGCGGCCGACCCAGTCGCCGCCGAGGGTGTGGGTGAACACCAGCCGGCAGCCGTCGCCGTCGGGGATCAGCTCGAAGCGCAGCACGTCCTGGTTCCAGCGGAACATGAACACCCTCGGCGCGTCGGCCTCGAGCACCTCGCCGTCCCAGGCGCCGTCGACCACCGCCTCGTCCGGGAACGTGAAGCGCATCGGCGCGCCTGCCCGGAGCTCGACCTCGACGGTCGCCGGGAACCAGTTGGCCAGCTCGGCCGGCTCGGTCACCGCGCGCCACACCTTGGCCGGCGAGTGGCGCAGCCCGCGTTCGAGGCGCAACACCGCCTGGCCCTCGATCGTGCGTATGGTCGCGCGCTCACTCATCGGGTTCCTCCATCTGGTCAAGGTGTTCTTCCAGTGCGTCCAAACTGGACGTCCACATTCGATGGTAGGGCGCGAGCCAGGTGTCCAGCTCCACCAACGGTTCCAGGCGCAGCCGGTACCAGCGCCGCTGCGCGTCCCGGCGCACCTCGACCAGGCCCGCGCCGCGCAGCGCCTTGAGGTGCTTGGACACCGTGGGTTGGCTCAGCGCCAGCCGGTCGACCAGCTCGCCGACCGGGCGCTCACCATCGCGCAGGAGGTCGAGGATCTCCCGGCGGCGCGGCTCGGCCAGGACCTCGAATGTAGATGCCACGTGGGCAATATAGCCGAGATGGCATGTATGGGCTAGGCCAGGACTCCCAGCAGGCGGGTGACCTCGGCGGCGACCGCGTCCCTGGCCGCGCCGAGGTACTTGCGGGTGTCCACGACCTGCGGGTCCTGCGCGAGAAACGCGCGGACGGCGGCGGTGAACACCTTGTTCAGCTGAGTGGCGATGTTGATCTTCGTCATGCCGCTGGCGATCGCCAGGCGCAGGTCGTCGTCCGGCACGCCGGAGGAGCCGTGCAGCACCAGTGGCACCGGGACCGCCGCGCGCAGCGCCGCGATGAGGTCGTGGTCGACCCGCGCGTCCTGGCGCAGCATCGCGTGCGAGGTGCCGACCGCGACCGCGAGCGCGTCCACCCCGGTGGCATCCACAAAGGACCGTGCCTGGGCCGGGTCGGTGCGCGCGCCCGGCGCGTGCACGCCGTTCTTGCCGCCCACCTCGCCGAGCTCGGCCTCCACCCACACCGAACGGGCGTGACAGTGCGCCACCACGGCCGTCGTGGTCGCCACGTTGTCCGGATAGGACATCGTGGACCCGTCGTACATGACCGAGCCGAAGCCGAGCTCGATCGCCTCGTGCACCAGCGCGACGTCGGTGGCGTGGTCCAGGTGCACCGCGACCGGCGTCGAGGACGTGCGGGCGATGGCCAACACCGCCCGCGCCAACGGTTCCAGCCGGCCGTGGTAGCGGACCGCGTTCTCGCTGAGCTGGAGCACCACCGGCGCGCCGGCCGCCTCCGCACCGGCCACCAGCGCCTGCGCGTGCTCGAGCTGGATCACGTTGAACGCGCCGACCCCCCGGCCGGCGATGGCCGCGGGGTTGACGATCTCAGCGGTCGGGGTGAGCATGTGGTCCCTCCACCTCGATGACCGGCGCGAGCCGCCGGTAGATGTCCAGATCGACGTCGCCGGCCAGCGGGCTGGCGACCGCCGCCGCGGACAGCGCGACGGCGTCGGCCA